>NZ_JBEPJY010000009.1:0-139280 GCF_040327975.1 Geobacillus sp. G4 | reverse complement strand
GCCAAACGAGCGAATGCCCCCAGACCGATTGATGATCTTTATGCGAGTAGTGCCAGTCGCACCCTTGAATGGCGTGCACAGCCCGTGACGAAGGCTTTGTTTTTTGGCAAATCGTATCATCAATCGAAACAAAAAGGGGTTGATTCTTCCGTTTGGCCAGTCGTTCGACCTGGGAAAGGATCCACTCTTGAAGCTTCCCAAGCAGCCTTTCCTCGTTCCAAGGGCTTTTCGTGAAAAAGTGACTGAGCGTCGTTCGATGATTCGGATGAAAGCTCCAGTAATGAATATCAGTCAATGTTCCCGAGAATCCCTTGGTGGTCAAGGCATCGACAATATGAATGAGATGCTTGATGACCGGTTTGGAAAGCTGCAGCGTCAACCCCAGCGTGAAGAAAAACTTGTGGATTCCTTGGTGATGTGCTAATCTATTCATGAGACATGAACCTCCTTGTGGATAGTTGGTGGTACATCTATTCTAACCAAGGAATCGGGTTCATGTCTCCTTTTTTGTTTAGTTGTCAATTTATGTCAGTGAATTTGCTCATCTACAGATGAAAAGATGTTTCAGCGTCTTGGTCCGAATACAGGATATGATTCGATTCATGACTTTTTCCTTGCCCAGCCGTTAAATGCCTTTCTTAATGAGCTAGAGTGTCGCGATCAACTGCCAAAAACGATTGTGTACACATTAAACCCTGCTTATAACTATATTGTCGCCTCAACGGTCGGCAATTTTCAATCAGAAGGAGTAAAAGGGAAAGTTCAATTTGGCGCAGCTTGGTGGTTCAATGATCATCAAGATGGCATCATCAGACACTTGACGGATCTTGCCAATGTCGGTGTGTTCAGCACGTTTGTCGGAATGTTGACCGATTCAAGGAGTTTTGTGTCTTATGTACGCCACGAGTATTTTCGCAGAATTGTATGCAATTTGATCGGTTCATGGATTGAAAAAGGAGAGGTGCCACAAGACTATGATTTTTTAGGGAAAATCGTTCAAGATGTATGTTACTTCAACGCGAAACAATACTTTCAAGTCGGCGTGAGTGGGGGATGAGATCAGAATGAAAATGACGTTTCGCTGGTTCGGAAAGGAACATGATACTGTTTCATTAGATCATATTCGGCAAATTCCAGGAGTTGAAGGAATCGTTGGAGCTCTATATCATATTCCAGTCGGTGAAGTATGGCCGCTTGATGATATATTGGAACTCAAACAGCAGGTAAATGAAAAAGGATTTCATCTTGAAGTCATTGAGAGCGTCAACGTCCACGAAGATATTAAACTTGGTTTACCCTCGCGAGATCGATATATTGAAAACTATAAACAGACGATTCGCAACTTGGCGAAAGCAGGAGTGAAAGTGATTTGTTACAACTTTATGCCGATTTTTGACTGGACCCGTTCTGATTTAGCCAAAAGGCGGCCTGACGGGTCGGCGGTGCTTGCCTATGAGAAACAAAAGATCGAACAAATCGATCCGGAGGAAATGATCGAACGCATTGAAAGTGGAGCGAACGGGTTTTTGCTTCCGGGATGGGAACCGGAACGTTTGAAAACAATCAAGCCTCTTTTTTCGCTATATAAAGGGGTAACCGAAGATGATCTATTTGACCATTTGCGTTACTTTTTGGAACAAATCGTTCCAGTGGCAGAAGAGTGCGGCGTTCGGATGGCTCTTCATCCTGATGATCCACCCTGGTCGGTGTTCGGATTGCCGCGAATTGCGACCAATAAGGAGAATTTGGAGCGGATCGTCCATATGGTCAACAGCCCGGCGAACGGGTTGACATTATGCTCCGGGTCGCTTGGAGCCAATCCGGCCAACGATGTTCCGGGCATTTTCCGCCACTTTTTGCGAATGGAACGAGTGCCATTTGCCCACGTCCGGAATGTCGAAATTCACGCGAATGGCGATTTTGAGGAAACGTCTCATCGCAGTTGCGACGGTTCGTTGAATATATGCGAGATTATGAAAGCGTTGCATGAGGCTGATTTTCAAGGGTACATTCGACCGGATCACGGTCGAATGATTTGGGGGGAACAAGCTCGTCCAGGTTACGGGTTGTACGATCGGGCGCTTGGCATTATGTACTTGCTTGGCATTTGGGATAGTTTGGAGAATGAAAAAAAGAAGCAGGAAGGTGAGAAGACATGCTCCCGATCCATCCAAGTTTAAAAGGAAAGGTAGCAGTCGTAACGGGCGGGGGTGGGGTATTGTGCAGCTGCATGGCGAAAGAGCTAGCCCGCCAAGGAATGAAAGTGGTGATTTTAAACCGAACGCTCGAGAAAGCTGAAAGAATCAAGGATGAAATTGAAGAGCAAGGAGGTGAGGCGCTGGCCATTTCGTGCGATGTTCTGAATGTCAAACGGGTCAAACAGGCGGCAGAAATGGTAGCGGAAGTTTACGGACCGTGTGATGTCCTGATTAATGGGGCAGGCGGAAACCATCCGCAAGGCATTACGACAAAGGAAATATTCGAGTTGCAGGATCTAGAGAATCAAGACATTACAACGTTTTTCGATTTGACGACAGAAGGGTTTTCCTATGTTTTTGATTTAAATATTCTTGGGACGATCATCCCGACGCAGCATTTTCTCAAACAGATGGTGGGCAGAGGGGGAACCATCATTAATATTTCCTCGATGAGCGCTCCGCGGCCGATGACGAAAGTGCCGGCGTACAGTGCGGCTAAAGCGGGAATTGAAAACTTCACGAAATGGTTGGCTGTGCATGTCGCCGAGATCGGGGTTCGCGTCAATGCGATTGCCCCGGGGTTCTTTTTGACGAAACAAAATGAACATCTTTTGAAACATCCTGACGGATCGTATACAGAGCGGACGAAAAAAATTTTGATGCATACACCAATGCGGCGGCTCGGCAAGCCGGAAGACTTGCTGGGGACTTTGCTTTGGCTTGTGGATGATCAAATGAGCGGATTTGTCACTGGAACGACTGTTCCTGTTGATGGCGGCTTTTTGGCTTATGCCGGAGTTTGAAGGGAGGATAAACAAAGCCTCCCCTCTTTTTTTGACTTATGATATACTGGTAAAAAGCAAGAAAGGACGAAAAGGGTGGATGAATCATGCGCACCGGTTTGCTAGATGGAAAGTTGTATCGGGCTTGTGAATGGATTACAAGACTTGCATACATCAATCTATTGTGGCTTTTTTTTACCGTCCTTGGACTTGTCATTCTCGGCATTGCGCCGGCGACGGTGGCGCTGTTTACGATCGTAAGAAAGTGGCTTCTCTTTCACGATCACGATGTTCCAGTGCTGAAAACATTCGTTCGCACGTATAAAGGTGAATTTTGGCGGGCGAACCGGATTGGGCTTTTGTTGATGGCGGTAGCGTATATTTTCTATATCGATCTTTTATACCTCGCCCACGTGCCAATAGAATGGAGATTTCCGTTTTCTGTTGCTTTGCTGATCATTTTCATTTTTTATACAGTGACGCTTTTATATGTGTTTCCGATCTATGTGCATTACGAATTGCGCTTTTGGCAATATATCAAATATGCCTTTTTCATTGGAATGGCCAATCCATTCATGACGCTCGTGATGCTGATGAGTGTTGGGGTCTTGTTCGTCTTATTGATGTATATTCCGGGGCTGATCCCGTTTTTCAGCATCAGTTCGCTCGCCTTGGTGGTGATGAGCGGCGCATTGCGTGTATTTCGCAAAACAGAGGAAAGGCTGGAGGTCAGGAAACAAGGGGGGTGATGATATGAACACCTTCCCTTAAGAGTAATGTAGAAAAAGGTCCATTATGGCTTAAAAGAAGCTTAAGCGGACTAAGGTGTTGTCAACACAAGCGATCAAAAAGGCTGGTTTAAAAGGATGCTTGTCTTCTCGATGAAACACCGGATATAGAAGTGAATTCGTTCAATACAGTATATATAGAAAGAGGATGCCTCGTTGCTGTTGAGACATCCTCTTCCTTGCTGGAGACACCTATGTGCTTTTGGCTGTCTATTTGTGGTCGATAATAGCCCAATATGCGGGTTTGACTTTGTAATCCGGTCCAAAAACGAACGGCGCATCTTTTCCTTTCCCTTTTTCCACTTTTGCGTACGGAGCGTTCGGGTCAACCACAACATTCCCGTTGGCGTCATAGTACACATCCGCACGGCTGTCGAGCCACGTATGATTGTCGGCGATGCCCCAGAAGGTGACGTTGCTAATTTTATCGCTCAACTTTTCATACAGTTTGAACAAACGATCATAGCGCGCTGCCTGATCCAAAAACTTTTGTTTTGGAATGGCGTCATACGTCGGGTAAGCGCGCGGCGGCCAACCGTACATGCTCACATCAAGCTCAGTGATTTGGTTGTCTAAGCCGAGAGCGGCGAACATGTTAATCGTTTTCTCGATTTCTGCTTCAGAAGGCCAGCCGATTTGAATGTGGGATTGATGGCCGATGCCGTCAATAGGAACGCCCTCTTCTTTTAATTGCTTCACCAAGTTATAAAGAGCGCTTCGCTTTGGTTCCACTTCGGTATTGTAATCATTGATATAAAGTTTAATCTTGTTGCCGCCATATTTTCTCGCTGTTTGGAATGCCACTTTAATATAATCGATGCCGGCGATTTGATACCATGGAGAGTTGCGCAGTTTTCCGTCGTCCCCCACAACCTCATTTACAACGTCCCAGTACTTAATGTCATCTTTGTACCGCTCGACGATCGTTTTAATATGAGTTTCAAGTCGTTTTAACAGCAGTTGTTTATTTTGTTCACGTTTCACTGGATCTGTTTCATTAACCATTGGCTTGCCTTCCTTGTCAAGAAAGAACCATTGAGGTACTTGGCTATGCCAAACGAGTGTATGGAAGCGAATATCCATGCCATTCTTTTTGGCGAATTGGACGATCTTGTCGGCTTGTTCAAAGTTAAATTTCCCTTCCTCCGGCTGAATGTTGATCGGTTTCATAACATTTTCAGCAACAATGCTATTGAAGTGGCGTTTTAGCATTTGGGCGTCTTTTTGGTTCAGCAGCTGATTTGGTTCAACAGCCGCCCCAATTGTGAATGAGTTTTTGTAGCGTTGATCCAGTTGTGGGGCATGCAATGCACTGATGCTGGGTTTGTTTGCATAAGAATCGGCACTCTCAGCAGATGTGGCGGTCATTCCGATAGGAAGCAATAGCGATAGAGCTAATCCAACAGTTACTGGTTTACGCATGACATTCCACATACCCATCGTTCCTCCTTCCTTCATATCGCAATATAGGGATGAAAGGGTTTTTCCTTTCGAGGAAAGGTGTTGCATTTCCCTAATTTCATTTTATCACGACCAACTTTGTTTGTAAAACAAATATACTAACTATTATGTATATTATAATTATTAATTCGATTATGGATATGTTGCCGATGCGAGCTGTTCGCTCTGGAACAATCAATAATTCGGTGCGCGAGAACTCCAATGAACAGGGATATAACATCTCTCCCTTTGCTTAATGATTTAACGGGCGCTATCATCAGCAATGGGAGAAGGAGATATTTCACTGAATTGGCGGATAGTACGTGAATACCACTATTGAGAATTTAAAAAATTCTGTATATAATTAGTTTGAATAGTAAACATACTGATTGCAACCATTTCATCCTTATTGTTTCTGAATAGAAGAAGTTTTAGGTAGAAAGCAACATGCTGAAGGGACAAGAGCAGGGGGTGAACTCAAAATGGCTGGACATGCTTGTTTTGTGCGCACACTTCGATGAGTCATTTTCATGCCAAGGTGGCGGGCAAGGCTCGTTTATGAAAATTTTTTGTGAACAAACAATAGAGTTTTATGGCAGCCAGCGTATTAATTGAAAGGAGACAGAATAATGGTAGTCACCGTTCAGGAAGTACTAGAACGATTAACAGTGTCGATAGGGAAAATCTCGAATACTGTGGATGCCCTTAAGTACGGTGATCCTAATATGAAAGTAAAAGGGATGGCAATTAGTTTCATGCCTACATATCGCGTGATTCGGCAAGCTATTTCAGCGGGCGCCAACTTCCTTATCACTCATGAAGGGTTGTTTTACAGTCATACTGACCATACTGAAATGATGAAAAAGGATCCGGTATATCAAGAAAAGATTCGCTTGATTCGCGAGTCGGGCATCGCCATTTACCGATTTCATGATGGTTGGCATCGATATCAACCGGACGGAATTATGGTAGGCCTAATCCGCGCTTTGGGCTGGGAAACGCATATCTCCAAATATTTGCCCACTGCGGCAATTATAGTGATTCCTCGCATGACTGCAAAGGAAATAGCTAAATATGCAAAAGAAAAGTTGCATGCCCCATTCGTGCGGATTACAGGAGATTTATCTGCCCCATGTACTCGTATTGGGCTATTAGTGGGGTATCGAGGCAGCGGATCGCTGTCGATTCCATTGTTTGAACAGGAGCACCTTGATGCGATTATTTGCGGAGAGGGACCTGAATGGGAGACACCAGAATACGTTCGCGATGCTGTGCATCAAGGAAGGCGAAAAGCACTGATTGTACTGGGGCACGCGGAAAGCGAAGAACCGGGCATGAGGTACTTGGCTGAGTGGTTGGGATTGCAATTTCCTGATGTCCCAGTCCATTTTATTCAAGAAGCTCCGCTCTTTCAAGTAGTTTGATAGAAAACTTCAAGGGAGGCAATGCGAAATGAAAATCGGTCGAGGGGAAAAGTTGTTGTTTATTGGCGATTCAATTACTGACTGCGGTCGTGCTCAGCCGGAGGGGGAAGGCTTGTTTGGCGCGCTGGGAACCGGGTATGTAGCGTATATCGATGGTCTCCTGCAGGCGGTTTATCCAGAGTTGGGGATTAGGGTTGTCAATAAGGGAATCAGTGGCAATACGGTGCGGGATTTGAAAGCAAGGTGGAAAGAAGATGTCATCGCACAAAAACCGGACTGGGTATCGATTATGATCGGCATTAACGATGTTTGGCGGCAGTATGATTTGCCATTGATGAAAGAAAAACATGTATACTTGGATGAATACGAAACAACACTCCGCAGTCTTGTCCTCGAGACAAAACCGCTTGTAAAAGGCATGATTTTGATGACGCCGTTTTATATTGAGGGAAATGAACATGATCCGATGCGCCGCACGATGGATCAATACGGCCGTGTTGTCAAGCAAATTGCAGAGGAAACAGACAGCCTCCTTGTCGATACCCAAGCAGCTTTTAATGCGGTATTAAAAACGATTTATCCGGCCGCTCTTGCTTGGGATCGTGTTCATCCATCTGTTGCGGGGCATATGATTTTGGCAAGAGCTTTTTTGACGGCGATCGGTTTTGATTGGAACAAGCCCAATGGATTGAGGGGATAGGCAATTGAGCCAATCGGCCCTTACTGGCTGAATCTTTTCTTTCCTCTTCTCCTTAGGGTGTACCTTTTCATCTTCTCAAGGAAATGAAAGATAATTTCTGAAATTTAAGCATGATTAGTTGTAATATTCTAAAAATGGTGATAAAATAAAGACAGATAGTTTGTGATATAAATAAACTATCTAATTGTTACTGGAGATTGGTAAGATCTAATATTCGACAGTAAGGAGAAAAAGTGTCTACTATTTCTTCGGATGCGGATGGGTTAAAAGAGATAGGTTTACGACGAACGACCACTAACGTCATAGACAATTCTTGTACTAGGCATCTAATTATGCGGTATTTTGTAAGCGGTTTATTTAGGAGGTGGCATTTGGTTCATCAACAAGGATATAAAGCAGTAATATCATTCGGGAGTGAGGAAGATGCGCAGAAGATATTATTGCTTAAAAACCTGAACCGATTGTCGGTTTTAACTAAAATCAACGGTATTTGATGGCAATATAGCACCCATTTTGCCCAGGGCATATACACTTAGATTAAGTACGAGAAGTCCATATGGGTGCGGATATGGAAGCTAGTTAATGAAAAAATAATAGATCAACAGAGGAAAGGATGAGATAAATTATGGAAATGCTTAAAGTCACTAAAAATAAGATTACTGACCAAAAGGGAAACCCTGTTCAGTTGAGGGGTACTTGCATTGGTGGCTGGATGAATATGGAGGATTTTATTAATGGCTATACGGGTTCAGAGCACGCGTTGCGCCATATGGTAGCTGAAGTGATTGGGAAAGGGAAGGCCGAGTTTTTGTTTGAGAGAATGCAACATTATTTCTTCGGGGAAGATGACATTCGGTTTATTAAAAGTTGGGGAGCCAATGTTATTCGTCTGCCGCTAAACTATCGGCATTTTGAGGATGATGAGCACCCGTTCACTTACAAGGAAAGTGGATTTGAGCGTTTGGATCATATTATTAACCTTTGTGAGAAGTATGAATTATACGTTATTTTAGATCTCCATGCGGTTCAAGGATATCAAAATACCCATTGGCATTCGGATAATGATATCCGTCATAGCTTGTTTTGGCATGACCGGACGTACCAAGATCGGTTTGTTGCCTTATGGGAGGAGTTCGCGCGCCGTTATCGGGGAAGAGCGGTTGTTGCTGGCTACAATTTGATGAATGAACCGTGTGTGAATACCCCACATGGGGATTACCCACATACGTTTTTCAATAATTACAAGCCGGATTGGGACAGGATTAACCGCATTTACCGGCGGACGGTTGAAGCCATACGCAATATTGACCCAGACCATATTATTTTCCTTGAAGGAGATCAGTATTCTAGATTGTTCGACGGATTGGAAGCGCCGTTTGCGGACAATCTTGTTTATAGTAGCCATAACTATACAGCGGCAGGATTTGGACCAGGGCCGTATCCAGGAGTGGCAGATGCAAAAAATGCCCGTGTGGATGGAGGGAAATATTGGGATAAAGAAGTACAAAGAAAGGAGTTTCAAAATCACCAAGGCACAAAGTTTGCCCAAAAATATCATGTTCCGCTTTGGGTAGGGGAGTTTGGTTCCGTGTATAATGGACCGGCTCATGAAATTCCTGACCGTTTACGGGCCATGGACGATCAAATTAGTATTTTCGAAGAGTTTGGTGCGCACTGGACAACATGGACGTATAAAGATGTCGGAGTAATGGGGCTCGTCACTCTTGATCCGGAATCAGAATACATGCAGCGGATCGCTCCGATCATTAAGCTAAAACATGCACTAAACACAGATGATTGGATGGTCTGGCTTCCGGGGTTTCGGGCAAGAAAGATGGTTGAAGAATTGGCGTCCCATCTCGAAGAAGTGATTGGGGATCCTGGGATTGTTCACAGTCATAATGTCGCTTGCCTCTCGCAAGCTATTTTAACAGTCTATACAGGGGCATTGATCCAGCCAACGTATGCAAAACTTTTTAAAGATTTATCAGAGGAAAAAATTGATGACATTATGCAGTCGTTTGCGTTTAAAAATTGCAAAATCAACCAAGGTTTGTTGGAGGTGCTGACGAAATACGCTAGTCAGTCCGTTTCCAATTCGTGAGTAACAAAATATAGAAAGAAAATAGCATTGGTTTAGTTTGTATTGTTCGTTTATCAAAGGATCTGATAGGGGGTGATGGTTCAAAAGACAATCTCTAGAGGACTGGTGATTTAGTGAAAAATCGGCCTAAAACGTATTTTTTCAAGTTGGGAAACCTTTTAAAATCAGCTCTTTCCCTGCGACAGAAAACACCAATTGAGCCGGAAATCAAGGTTTTTCACCAGCCTTCTAGGTTAACCTCGATAAAGAAACCTTTAATAGAAAAATAATAGCGAAAGGGGACGAGGGGAAATGTTTAAGTTTTTAAAAAGGGGTAAACTGTTTGCTTCAATTTTACTGGTTATTCTTTTGGCAGCCTGCCAACCAAAAGCTCCTTCAACAAATACAAGTAGTTCGGGTAAACCGAACTCTGGAGAAAAAACATTAACCGTTTGGCATATTGAAACAGGCGAGTCAGAGGTAGCTCTTAAGAATGCCGCGAAGAGGTTTGAGGAGAAACACCCGGGTGTAACTGTGAAGTTGGTAAGATATGAAAACGACCCGTACAAAACAAAATTAAGTGTTGCCATGGGCGGCGGAAATCCTCCTGATGTTTTTCATTCTTGGGGAGGGGGATGGCTAAAAAACTTTGTTGATGCTGGCCAGGTAATGGATATTACAAATAAAATTGACAAAGACAATTATTTGGAAGTAGCAATTTCTCCTGCTACTTATGATGGTAAGATTTATGGTGTACCAGTTGGGATGGATATTGTCCCTGTTTGGTATAATAGGGAAATTTTTGAAAAGTACAACCTTAAGGAACCCAAAACATATGATGAATTTTTAGAAATTATAAAGACACTAAAATCAAAGGGAATTATTCCTTTAGCATTAGCCAATAAAACCAAATGGCCTGGTTCTTTTTATATGATGTATTTGGCAGAAAGAATTGGTGGTAAGGATTTGTTTAATGAAGCTTTTGGGCGCACCGGTAGGGGATTTGATGATGAAGCATATGTCCAAGCAGCAAGAAAAATTCAAGAGTTAGTGAAAATGGGGGCGTTTCCAGAGGGAGTAAATGGCTTAAATTATGATACAGGTCAATCGAGACAGTTGCTGTATACAGGAAAAGCCGCAATGACTATTGATGGGAGCTGGTTCTTAGGTACAATCAGAAAAGAAATGCCAGAGTTTGAGGAAAAACTAGGATTTTTTATGTTCCCAATAATTGAAGGTGGAAAAGGTACTAATAAAGATATTGTAGGTGGGGTTAGTCCAGTTTACTCAGTTTCGGAAAAAAGTCCAAATAAGGACCTAGCGGTTGAGCTTATAAAAGAGTTTGCAAGCAAGGAAACGGCGCAAGAAATGGCAAATAAAGCTGGGGTTATCTCGGCCGTAAAAGGCGTTAAATATGAGGATGGTTATATTAAAAAAATCAATAGTGTTTTAGAAAACGCAGAATTTATGCAAACCTATTATGATCAAACTCTCCCAACTGAAGTTGCAACTGAACATTTGGATACAACTCAAGCACTTTTCGGATTATCAATAACTCCTGAGGAAGCAGTAAAAAGAGTGGAGCAAAAGGCTAAAGAAGTCATAGAAAAAAAATAAAGCAATAACAATTACAATTACAATACGATTATTTAATGGGATGTCATATAGGATTCCTGATCCTGTGGGTACCTAATTCAACGCCAAATAAAAAACAGACGGAAGGTATTGTAAGGATCAGGGCCATATGGCATCCTTGTATAAAAGAGGAAGGGGGAGGAGAAATTGTGAAAATGACTGTTAAGCAGTTGTCGACTGCCTCTATTCCTATGACAGCAGTTGGCAAGAAAAAAGTAACTTCTAAAATTAAACAAGGCCTAGTAATCGGAAGTTTTTTAGCTCCTGCATTGCTCGTGTATGGTATTTTTGTTTTATATTCCATTGTGATGACGTTTTACTATAGCCTCTTCGATTGGTCAGGGATTGATAATACTTTTAAATTTATCGGTTTACAGAACTACATAAAGCTTTTACATGATGAGTTGTTTTGGGCTTCCCTAAAAAACAATTCATTGCTGGTTTTTTCCTCTTTATTAACCCAATTGCCTCTTGGTCTAATAATGGCTTTATTGCTATTTAGCCCAATAAAGGGGATGCGTTTTTTTAGGTCGGTTTACTTTATGCCATTCTTAATGTCTACGGTGGCTATAGGCATCTTATTTACATTTATGTATGACGGGAACTTTGGAATAGTAAATCATATTTTAGGATTGCTCGGTTTGGACTCATTACAAAGGGCATGGCTCGGGAACGAAGATACCGCCATTTGGGCAGTTATTGCTACTATTTGTTGGCAGTATGCTCCATTCTATATGGTTTTATTTAGGGCGGCGATTGTAGGGATTCCGGAAGAACTTTATGAGGCTGCCATGATTGATGGAGCGAACTCAAGGCAACGCTTTTTCAAGATAACACTACCATTGTTAATGCCAACAATTGTTACCTCAAGTATTTTATCGATCATTGGTTCGTTGAAGTATTTTGATTTAATTTATGTAATGACCGGCGGGGGACCTAATAATTCCACAGAACTGATGGCGACGTACATGTATGAGGAAACATTTACAAACTTCAATATGGGCTACGGAAGTAGCATATCTTTTTCTATGTTTTTGATTGCATTCATAATCACTGTTATTATTGTCTTCTCTGAACAAAAAAGAAAAGGAGGAAGCTAAATGGCTTTTATAAAGAAAATAAGCAGTATGCCCCTTTATCTATTGGCCATTATCTTGCTGATATTTACCGGCCTACCGTATTTCCTTATGGTAAGTTCATCTTTTAAAAGCCAGCTTGAATTTATGACCTCACCTTGGTCTTTTCCTAAAGATTTTACCTTAGACAATTATTCCGCAGTACTTTCATCGAGCTTTCTCCGTTACTTTGGCAATAGCCTAATAGTTTCAACAGTTTCTGTGGTTATAGTAATTGTTATATCCGCAATGGCCAGCTACCCATTGGCAAGAATGAAATTTAGATTAAACAGACCTGTTTTCATCCTTTTCCTGATCGGGATGATGATCCCGATTCATACCACACTAATTCCAATTTATTTGTTAACGATTAACATTGGATTGTATGATACGATTTGGGGATTAATCGGTCCATATGTTGCATTTTCAATACCTGTATCGGTTGTAATATTCACCCAGTTCCTACAAGAAATACCTGTTGAATTAGAAGAATCAGCCAAGATTGATGGCTGCGGGCCATTTAGGTTGTTTTGGAAAATTCTGTTTCCGCTTTTAAAACCGGCTGTAGCAACGGTGGCCATTTATAACTTTATTCATATTTGGAATGAGTTTATTTTTGCGCTAGTTTTAACAAACTCAAAGGAAAATTCTACCTTACCGTTAGGACTAAGGGAGTTTTATGGCGAGTTTTCTGTCAATGTGCCAGGAATAATGGCAGCGCTCACATTGGGAAGTCTGCCTCTATTATTAGTATATTTTGTGGCTCAAGAAAAAATTGTGAAGGGGATCGCAGCAGGGTCTGTGAAGGGTTAAGAAGGTTAGGGAAAAAAGATTTATTAATAACAAAACAATAAAATGTTATGGGGAGGAAAAACATGAAAGTGAACAAACAATATCGCCTGTCTTACACATCAAGAGCACAAGAAATTGTAAATCAAATGACATTGGAGGAAAAAGTGTATTTAATGAGCGGTAAGGTATCAATGGAGCAAATGGTGGATGACTTTTCCAACGGGAAACACTATAATTGGATACCGTATCCGGCTGGTGGCAACGAACGACTTGGTGTTCCTGAAATGAAGTTTGTTGATGGGCCGCGTGGGGTTGTTTCAGGGAACAGCACATGTTTTCCCGTAACGGTGGCAAGAGGTGCGACTTTTGATAAAGACCTCGAGCGGCGGATTGGCCAGGCGATTGGAAAGGAAATCAGGGCGCATGGTGGTAACTTGTTTGGGGGAGTTTGCATTAACCTCCCTCGAAATCCAGGCTGGGGACGAAGTCAGGAAGTGTATGGGGAAGATTCTTTCCTTTTGGGAGCGATGGGGTCGGCATTAGTTGAGGGAGTTCAAGGAGAAAATGTCATTGCCTGCATCAAGCATTATGCTTTTAACAGTATGGAAAATGCAAGATTTAAAGTGAATGTTAAAGCAGATAAACGGACAGAACGCGAAGTGTATCTAGCCCACTTCAAGGACTGTGTTGACGCAGGAGCTGCCTGTGTCATGAGTGCTTATAACTTGTATCAAGGTGTGCATTGTGGACATAGTGATTATCTCTTAAACCAAGTTCTAAAAAATGAGTGGGATTTTGATGGGTTTGTGATTAGTGATTTTATTTGGGGAGTGAAAGATACAGTTGAAGCTGCAAATGGTGGAATGGATATTGAAATGTGTCATACGAAATACTTTGGTGAAAAGCTTATAGAAGCGGTTAAAAATGGCCAGGTAAGTGAAGAAACAATTAACAAGGCTGCGTTGCGCATTGTCAGAACATTGCTTGCATTCACAGAAGCAGACAGTAAAGAGTACAGTAAAGACTTAATTGGTTGCAAGGAACATATTAATTTGGCCTTGGAAGCAGCAGAAAAATCAATGACTCTGCTGAAGAATGATCAAAATGTTTTACCGTTTTCGAAAGAGAAGACAAAACGTATCGCTGTTATCGGAAAACTTGGAAACCAGGAAAATATAGGCGATCACGGATCGAGCAGAGTATTTCCAGAGTATGTTGTAACACCTCTGGAAGGGATAAAAAGAATCGCGGTGAATAGTGAAGTGATTTTTAATGATGGACAGGATTTGCTTAAGGCAAAAGAACTGGCAAAAACAGTTGATGCTGTTATATTTGTTGTGGGGTACAATCACGACGATGAAGGTGAGTTTATCGAGAATGCCGATGATACGAATACCTCTCAAATAATCGGCGAGGGTCACAGGTTTGCTGCTGGCGGAGACCGAAAGGGTTCGTTGGGGCTTAAGCGTGATGAGATAAAACTTATCAAGGAAGTTGGACCTTTAAACAAAAATTCAGTCGTTGTTTTAATTGGTGGAAGTATGATTATGATTGAGGAATGGAAAAATGATGTTTCCGCGATATTAATGGCATATTATCCTGGCATGGAAGGCGGAACTGCAATTGCAAAAACACTATTTGGCGATGTAAATCCTGGAGGCAAATTGCCCTTTGTTATTCCAGCTCATGAAAGTGATTTGCCACAAACTGATTGGGAGGCAACAGAAATAACATACGAATATTATCATGGGTATGCAAAGTTGGAAAAGGAAGGAAAATCCCCTTCATTACCTTTCGGTTTTGGCTTATCTTATACTACATTTAGTATATCAAATGCAAGGTTTGAGGTCCGGAACAATCAAATTATTGCGTCCTGTGAGGTTGAAAACACGGGAAACCGTGAAGGTGATGAAGTAGTTCAAATGTATATAGGGTTTAGTCAGTCCAAGGTTGACCGGCCAGTTAAGGTATTGCGCGGATTTGAACGGGTATCACTTAAACCGGGAGAGAAGAAGGTAGTGAGTATTGCATGTCCAATCGAGAAAATCAAATGGTTTAACCCGGATACAAATAAGTGGGAGCTAGAAATGATGGATTATGAAGTTTATATCGGAAATAGCAGCGATAGCAAAGATTTAATCGCAGGAAAGGTAAGTATAGGCAGTCATGTAAATAGCTAAGGAGCTCACGGACCACTTTAATATCAAAAAGGAACATTTCTAGAGGGAGGATCGCAATGTTGGAACATTTACAAAGTACAACAACATTGCATAACGGTGTAAAAATGCCTTGGTTAGGGTTAGGAGTGTTTCAAGTAAAAGACGGAGAAGAGGTTGTAAATGCTGTAAAAGCAGCTCTTGAAGTCGGTTATCGGAGTATTGATACAGCTGCGATTTACGGAAATGAACAGGGAGTAGGAAAAGCTATTGCGGAGTCAGGTATTCCTCGTGATGAATTATTTATTACAACGAAAGTTTGGAATGCGGACCATGGCTATGAATCTACATTAGCTGCTTTTGATGAAAGCATAAAAAAACTGGGATTAGACTATTTAGACTTGTATTTAATTCATTGGCCGTTACCCTCTCGGGGAAAATATGTTGAAACATGGAGAGCGCTTGAGAAACTTTATAAGGATGGGCTTGTTCGCGCCATTGGTGTGAGCAATTTTAAGATTCATCATTTAGAAGAAATTATGGCAAACTGTGAAATTAAACCGATGGTCAATCAAGTAGAGTACCATCCACGGTTTAACCAAAAGGAGCTACATGATTTTTGTAAAAGTCATGGTATACAGCTTGAAGCGTGGTCACCGTTAATGCAAGGAAGACTTCTTGACGATCCCGTGTTAGTTGAAATTGCAAATAAATACAATAAATCAGCCGCACAGGTCATCATCCGCTGGGATTTACAAACCGGGGTAGTCACCATTCCAAAATCTGTGAAACCTCACCGTATTGCAGAAAATGCGGATGTCTTTGATTTTGAGCTTTCGCAGGAAGATATGGATAAAATAAATGCTCTTAATCAGAACAAACGTATGTTTGCAGATCCTGATGAATTCGACAAAGTATAAATAAGAGTATAGAAAATGACAAAGGAAACGCCCACGAGCAAGTTTTGCTTGCTACTTAAGGATGAAAATGACGATTTACAAACAATGATTTTTATACAAATATGATGTTCAAATTTTTAGAGGATATCTTCGCCGGACAGAATAAAAGAAATTCTCTATTGTTTAGAAGGGGGGCGACGATTGTGTCAACTGTTAGGTACCCTTATATTGAGTGTAAAGTTAACCCATACCGAGACAATGTTCAAGGAAAGGCCAACGAGCCGATATGCGTCGCCGGGCTGCTCGACCGTGCGAAACAAATTTTAGGCCCTGAACTAAAAGGGGTGCAACCAGACTGGACGCTGGAGGAAATTTATGACCGGCTGCACCACAATGCCCCGAGAATTGCGATTATTGGCGGGTCGCCTGACCATCCGGCCCACATTATGGATTTTCAAACGATCGCCCGGGCGGCGATTCGCATTTGGCAAAATGGCGGTGTGCCGTTTCAATTTTCGACACCGGTGATGTGCGACGGGACGGCGCAAAGCAACCAAGGCATGAGCTATTCGCTGCAAAGCCGCAACGCCGTGGCGCAAATGATTGTAAACCAGCTGGAAGCGCACAGCTACCACGGGGCGTTTGTCATTCAAGGGTGTGACAAGCAGCCGCTTGGCGTAGTCAGCGCGTTGGCCCATCTTGACCGCGTCCGCCGCGAGCGGGGGGAGCCGCCTTTCTTCGCGACATTTGCGCCAGCCCATGTATTAAAAGGCGGGACGATTCCGCCTAAGTTGTATGCCGAGCTCGAGGAAGTCGCCCGGCGGGCGGAACTTGCCGGGGAAGAAGACATTGCCTATGACTTGCGGGATGCGCTCGCGTATATTTTGCAGTGCTCTTCCAACACGGCGTTTCAAGGGGTGCTCGAACGGGCGAGAGGAAAAGGGCTCATCACGAAAGAGCAGCACGAAGACTATGAAAAACGGTTGGCGGTGGCGACCTGCGACAGCCAAGGCGGAGTGTGCGCCTTTAACGGAACCGGCAACAGCTCCCGGCATTTGATCGCCGGATTGGGATTGATTCATCCCGCCTTGGAATTGCTCGCCGCCCCGCCGACGCAGGAGCAAATAAATATGGCGTTGGACAGCCTCGCCCATTTAATGAATGATCCGGTGTATGGAGTGGCCAATATTATGGCGGCCAACATCAAAAACGCGATTCGCATCCACAGCGCCACCGGCGGATCGACGAACATTATGATGCATATTGTGGCGGCTATGCTTTATGGGGGCTATCAGTTCGACCTGTGGGAGTATGATCGCATCCACCATGAAGTGCCGGTGCCGGATTTATTTGACTATAGTTTAACGGAAGGAAGAGACATTTTCGCACTGGCTGTTCAGTGCTGCAGCGGGAAGATCCGGGGAATGGAAACAGTATTCCATGAACTGATGAACAATGGAGTGCCGATGGATGTGGATGCTCCGACGGCAACCGGAACGACATGGCGGGAAAGACTGTCTGTCAACCAAGCGCAGCTGTCGGCGCAAAACGTCGAGCATAACCCGGTCATCTTATCCAAACCGAGACGGCCGTTTAGCGGGGTCGACGTGTTGTCAGGCAACTTCTTTGAAAGTGCGGTGGTGAAAATCAGCGGCATGGCGACAAGGCAAATTGACGAGTTTGACAAGAAAGTCGCCTTTGTCCTGTATTACGAGAACGAAGACGATGCCAACGAGGGGCTGCTTGATGTCCATTTGTTGGAAAAAATCAAACAAAACCGCTGTTTTCACCATCAAAGCTTGCTCGCTGCCTTGAAACATAACGCGCCGCATTTGTTTGAGCCATTGAAAGATCATGAATATGACGACCTGTTTGATGCGATGGCAAGGGAAGGGGCGCTGAAAATCGCGGTTGTGATCTCCGGCCAGGGGCCAGAGGCATTTGGCATGCCGGAAATGTTCACCCCGATGCAGCATATTAACGCGAACAGACAGCTAAAACGGATCGCGACGCTGATCAGCGACGGGCGGTATTCAGGCGTCACGTACGGGGCGGCCATCGGACATATGACGCCGGAAGCCATTCGCGGCGGAGGCATTTTGTATTTAAAAACGGGGGATCTTCTCTACATTGGCCTTCGTGAGCGGAGAATCGAATTTGTCGATGAATTGGCGTTCCGAAATGGAATTCTGCGGTTCGAGTTTGAATCGATCAAGCAGGAAAGAACGGAAATCGCCAACCAACGCGTAGCGGCGATGCGCAAGCGCCAACGGCGGATTGCGGCGAGCAACCGATTGATTGGGCATACCGATGCCGCCCATGGAGTTGTTCCGCTGCCGATTGCCGAAGAGGCCGTGTATGACTACAAAAAGGATGTTGTCCTTCCTACAGTCAAACGATCATAACGGGAGGATTGAAGTGATTCTTGCCTTCTCAGCATCTCCCAGCCTTCGGCCAAAATAACGGACACCGTGCTCGAGGAGGAAATCCGGCTGCTGCAAAATGCGGCTGAACAGATCTCAAAAGAAATGGGGTATATCCGCCCTAGCCGTTTATCTGTGTAATGAAGCGGCTTCTTTCTGACAAGATGATAAAACAGAGTTTTTTAATATCAAACAGTAAGGGGAGAGGGTTATGAGAATTATTCGCTACTTAGAAGATTCACAGGAAATAGTAGCCGCGGTTACCGATGATAATATCGTGTATCCGCTCCCGTTCCGCGATTTGATGAAAGTGGTTCGCGAGGCAAAACATCGCCAAATGTCGACCGTCAGCTATATTCAAACGCTGATTAGCGGAAAACAAGGGATCCACAAAGAGATAGGGGAATTGAATTTGCTTGTGCCGATTGTCGCCCCTGAGGTATGGGCGTCGGGCGTCACCTACGAGAAAAGCCGCGAGGCGAGAAACTATGAAACGGTCGAGAAGGCAACAGGCCAGGAAACGTGCTATGACCGGGTGTACAACGCGGAAAGGCCGGAACTCTTTTTGAAATCAACTGCGGCGCGTACGATTGGCCCGAATGCCCCCGTGTATTTGCGCAGTGATTCCAACTGGCAAATTCCGGAGCCGGAACTTGGACTGGTGATCACCCGAGAAGGGGAAATCGTCGGGTATACGATTGGAAACGATATGAGCTGCCGGGATATCGAGGGGGAAAATCCGTTATACTTGCCGCAGGCGAAAATATGGAAGCATTCGTGCGCCATTGGGCCGGCGATCCGCCTGACGGAGACAGTAGAAGACCCGTATAACTTGCAGCTGACTTGCCGCATTTACCGCAACGGCCAACTTGTCGTTGAAGAAAGCGCCAATACAAGACAGTTGAAACGAACATACGATGAGCTAGTGTCCTTCTTGATTCGCGATAACGAAGTGTTTGACGGCACGGTATTGTTAACGGGAACGTGCATCGTTCCCCCGAATCAGTTCACTCTCCAAGAGGGGGATCGGATCGAAATCGAGATTCCTGAAATTGGAGTGCTGTCCAATCCAGTCCAATCGCTGATTCGTCAAACAATCATTCATCAATAATGGATAGAAGGAGTGGGGAGAACATGGCAGTCCAAACCGAAATCAAAACATACTTGAACTACATTAACGGCAGCTGGGTCAGCTCCGTGAGCAATCAGGTCGAACCGAGCCTCAACCCGGCGAATCGGCATGACATCGTCGGGTATGTCCAACGTTCGACACTCGAAGATTTAAATGCCGCTGTAGCCGCGGCAAAACAGGCGCAAGCATCGTGGCGGAAGCGGTCCGGGGTTGAGAGGGGAGAGTATTTGTATAAGGCCGCTCGCCTTTTGGAACAGCGCCTTGACGATATTGCCGAAACGATGACAAGAGAAATGGGGAAAACGCTTGCTGAAGCAAAAGCCGAGACGATGCGGGGCGTCCATATTTTGCGTTACTATGCCGGCGAAGGAGCGCGGAAAGTGGGCGATGTGATCCCATCGAGCGACAGTGAGGGGTTGATGTTTACGACCCGCGTTCCGCTTGGGGTTGTCGGGGTCATTTCGCCATGGAATTTCCCTGTCGCCATTCCCATCTGGAAAATGGCGCCGGCGCTTGCCTACGGGAATACAGTCGTGTTAAAACCGGCAAGCGAAACAGCGGTGACGGCGGCGAAGGTGATCGAGTGCTTCCACGAAGCCGGTTTCCCGAACGGGGTCGTCAATATGGTGTGCGGTTCCGGATCGGTCATTGGCCAAGGGATTGCGAATCACCCCGATATTGACGGCGTGACGTTCACCGGCTCGAATGCTGTCGGAAAACAAGTCGGAAGAGCCGCGTTTGAGCGCGGGGCGAAATACCAGCTTGAGATGGGCGGAAAAAATCCGGTCATTGTGGCCAAGGACGCGGATTTGGATTTGGCGGTCGAAGGCACGATCAGCGGCGGGCTGCGTTCGACAGGGCAAAAATGCACCGCGACGAGCCGCGTCTTCATCGAGAAGGAAGTGTATGAGCCGTTTAAAGCGAAACTTCTTGAGCGGGTCAAACAGCTGAAAATCGGCAATGGCCTGGATGCGGACACATGGATGGGGCCGTGCGCCAGCGAGTCGCAATTGAATACGGTTCTTTCCTATATTGAGAAAGGGAAAGCGGAAGGGGCGAAGCTCCTTTACGGTGGAAAAAGATGCCTCGACGGCGAACTAGCCAACGGTTTTTACGTTGAACCGACGATTTTTGAAGAGGTCAACCTTCAAATGACGATTGCCCGCGAAGAGATCTTTGGCCCGGTATTGGCGTTGATTCCAGTTGACAGCATTGAAGAGGCGATTCGGCTCGCCAACGATACAGAATACGGGTTGAGCGCCTCGCTTTATACGAAAAATATCGGGAATGCGCTGCAGTTCATTCAAGACATCGAGGCCGGGCTCATTAAAGTCAACGCGGAGACGGCAGGAGTCGAGTTTCAAGCGCCGTTTGGCGGTATGAAGCAATCGAGCTCCCATTCGCGGGAACAAGGGCAGGCAGCGATTGAGTTTTTCACATCGATTAAAACGGTATTTGTGAAAGCCAGTGAGTAAGGTTAAGTAGCTAAGTAAAAACGTGTAGTTATTTCCGCCTCCAATATAAAAATGAAAATCAACAGTTTATAACCAATGGATTTCGTGCCTAAGCGGCATGTCATGCACGCTTATATGTCTTTTGTATGAAAAATTTAGCATTTTTCCTAGGGGGATCAGAAATGATCAAAATCAAAAATCCTATTTTAACCGGTTTCCATCCCGATCCATCCATTTGCCGGGCGGGAGACGACTATTACATTGCGGTTTCGACGTTTGAGTGGTTTCCGGGGGTGAGAATTTACCATTCGAAAGATTTAAAGAATTGGCGTTTGGTGGCGCGGCCATTGAATCGGTTAAGCCAATTGAATATGATCGGAAACCCGGATTCCGGGGGCGTTTGGGCGCCGCATTTGTCGTACAGCGACGGGAAGTTTTGGCTCATTTATACGGATGTGAAAGTTGTCGAAGGCCAGTGGAAGGATGGGCACAACTATCTTGTGACGTGCGACACGATCGATGGCGAGTGGTCGGATCCGATTTATTTAAATAGCTCTGGGTTTGACCCGTCTCTCTTTCACGATGAGGACGGAAGAAAATACTTGGTGAATATGTATTGGGATCACCGCGTCGGCCATCATCCGTTTTACGGGATTGTGCTTCAAGAATACAGTGTGGAACAGAAAAAATTGGTTGGTGAGCCGAAAATTATTTTCAAAGGAACGGACTTAAGAATTACAGAAGGGCCGCATTTGTATAAAATCAATGGTTATTATTATTTATTGACGGCGGAAGGGGGAACGCGATACAACCATGCGGCGACGATTGCCCGTTCGCGCTCTCTCTATGGTCCGTATGAGGTGCATCCCGACAATCCGCTGATTACGTCTTGGCCTTACCCGCGCAATCCGTTGCAAAAGGCTGGCCATGCGTCGATTGTCCATACTCATACGGACGAATGGTTTCTTGTTCATTTAACTGGTCGGCCGCTGCCAAGGGAGGGACAGCCGTTGCTGGAACATCGCGGCTATTGCCCGCTCGGACGTGAAACGGCGATTCAGCGGCTTGAATGGAAAAATGGATGGCCTTATGTGGTCGGGGGAAACGGTCCTTCGTTAGAAATTGACGGGCCGAACGTTAAAGAAGTTCCGTGGGAAAACGATTACGATGAAAAAGATGATTTTGATGGTGATACATTAAACCACCATTTTCAAACATTACGAATTCCTTTAGGGGAAGACATCGCTACCTTAAAGGCCCGTCCGGGACATTTGCGGCTGTACGGAAGGGAATCGCTCACTTCCCGGTTTACACAGGCGTTTGTCGCCAGACGATGGCAGCATTTTACCTTTGTTGCGGAAACGAAAGTCGCGTTTCGTCCGACGACTATCCAACAATCGGCTGGGCTCGTGAACTACTATAATACGCAAAACTGGACAACACTGCAAATCACATGGCATGAGGAAAAAGGACGGATTCTTGAATTGATGACATGCGACCATCTCGTGGTTGATCAACCGTTGCGGGGACGGGAGATTGTCGTTCCTGATGACGTTGAGTATGTGTATTTACGGGTAACCGTGCAAGCGACAACATACAAATATTCTTATTCTTTCGATGGAATGGACTGGATCGATCTTCCCGTCATGTTCGAATCATATAAACTGTCGGACGACTATATCAAAAGCCGCGCGGCGTTTACCGGGGCGTTTGTCGGCATGCATTGCCGGGACGGTTCAGGACAAAACAACTACGCCGATTTCGACTACTTTTTGTACAAAGAATTGTAGAATACTTTGTTTATATGATAGACAAACAAATGTGAAAGCGTTATAATAAAACCGAAGCAAGCCATTTTCGCTGATTGAACTTGATTCATGATGAAGGGGGACCTAGGCATGGCTTATTTTCCGAATATCGGCAAGATTGCGTATGAAGGACCGGAGTCGCGCAATCCGTTGGCGTTTAAGTTTTATAATCCGGAAGAAAAAGTCGGCGACAAAACGATGGAGGAGCATTTGCGCTTTTCGGTCGCGTATTGGCATACATTTACCGGGGACGGATCGGATCCGTTTGGCGTCGGCAATATGATTCGTCCGTGGGACAAATACAGCGGGATGGATTTGGCGAAGGCGCGCGTGGAGGCGGCGTTTGAGCTGTTTGAAAAGCTGAACGTTCCGTTTTTCTGCTTCCATGACGTCGACATTGCGCCAGAAGGGGAAACGCTCAGCGAGACGTATAAAAACTTGGATGAAATCGTTGATATGATTGAAGAGTACATGAAAACAAGCAAAACGAAGTTGCTGTGGAATACGGCGAATTTGTTCAGCCATCCGCGCTTCGTTCACGGGGCGGCGACGTCGTGCAACGCCGATGTGTTCGCCTATGCGGCGGCGAAAGTGAAAAAAGGGCTCGAGATCGCCAAACGGCTCGGGGCGGAAAACTACGTGTTTTGGGGCGGCCGGGAAGGTTATGAGACGCTTTTGAACACAGATATGAAGCTCGAACTTGACAATTTGGCCCGCTTCTTGCACATGGCGGTTGACTATGCGAAAGAAATCGGCTTTGACGGCCAGTTTTTGATCGAGCCGAAACCGAAAGAACCGACGAAGCATCAATATGACTTTGACGTGGCGACGGCGTTGGCGTTCTTGCAGACATATGGGCTGAAAGATCATTTCAAATTCAATATTGAAGCGAACCATGCGACGTTGGCGGGCCATACGTTTGAACATGAGCTGCGCGTCGCCCGCATTCATGGCATGTTGGGCTCGGTCGATGCCAACCAAGGCGATACGCTGCTTGGCTGGGATACGGACGAATTCCCGACCGACTTGTATGCGACGACGTTGGCGATGTATGAAATTTTGCAAAACGGCGGCCTTGGGCGCGGCGGCTTGAACTTTGACGCGAAAGTGCGAAGAGGTTCGTTTGAACCGGAAGACTTGTTCTACGCCCATATCGCCGGGATGGACAGCTTTGCGATCGGCTTGAAAGTCGCGCATCGCTTGTTGGAAGACCGCGTATTTGAACAGTTCATCGAAGAGCGGTACAAAAGCTATACGGAAGGCATCGGCCGCGAGATCGTCGAAGGGACGGCGGACTTCAAAAAGCTTGAGGAGTACGCCTTGCAGCTTGGCGACATTCGCAATACGTCCGGACGTCTTGAGCGCTTGAAAACGTTGCTGAATCAATATTTGCTCGAAGTCAGCGCGCCGAGTGGATCTCGTTCGTGAAAGAGGGATGAGCGTGGAATATGTCATTGGCGTCGATTTAGGAACAAGTGCGGTGAAAGTGTTGCTTGTCGACCGCAATGGGCAAGTCAGAGGGGAATGGACCGAGTCCTATCCCCTCTACCAGCCTCATTCCGGCTATAGTGAGCAGCGCCCGGACGATTGGGTGGAGAAGACGATTACGGCGTTGCGCCGCGTTTGGGAAACGGCGGGCATTTCTCCGGAGTCGGTCGTGGGCTTGAGTTTTTCTGGGCAAATGCACGGGCTTGTGCTACTTGATGGCGACGGGAACGTCGTGCGCAACGCGATTTTATGGAACGACACGCGAACGACGGAAGAGTGTCGGATCATTGAAGAAAAGGTCGGCCGCGATCAGTTGCTTTCCATTGCCAAAAATGAGGCGCTCGAAGGGTTTACGCTGCCGAAACTGCTGTGGGTGAAAAATCATGAACCCGAGCTGTACGAGCGGGCGCGGGTGTTTTTGTTGCCGAAAGATTATGTCCGCTTCCGCTTGACCGGGCACATGGCGATGGATGTATCGGATGCGGCGGGGACGCTGCTGTTGGATATCCAAACGAAAACGTGGAGCGAGGCGATCGCCCGGGCGGTCGGCGTCGATCTTTCGCTTTGTCCGCCGCTTGTTGAGGCGACGGCATGGGTCGGGACGCTGCGTCCGGAGGTGGCCGAACAGACCGGGCTGCCGGTATCGGTGAACGTGTTCGCCGGCGGGGCGGACAACGCCTGCGGCGCGGTTGGCGCGGGCATTTTGGCAGAAGGCCGCATGATGTCAAGCATCGGCACATCCGGCGTCGTCTTGGCGTATGAGCAAAGTGGGGAAAAAGATTTCGCCGGACGAGTGCATTACTTCAACCATGCCGAGCCGAACGCCTACTATATTATGGGGGTGACGCTGGCGGCGGGCTACAGTTTCGACTGGTGGAAGCGGACGTTTGCGGAAGACGTGCCGTTCGCTGAGATTGTAAAATGCGCGGCCAAGTCGCCGATCGGTGCGAACGGGTTGTTGTTTACGCCGTATTTGGTCGGCGAGCGGACGCCTTATGCGGACGCTGATATTCGCGGGTCGTTTATCGGCATCGACTCGCGGCAGACGAAATGGGATTTCGCCCGCGCGGTCATGGAAGGGATTACGTTCTCGCTCAACGAGTCGGTGGAGATCATCAAAGCGAGCGGCAAAACGATCGACTCGGTCGTCTCGATCGGCGGCGGGGCGAAAAGCGCCGAGTGGCTGCAAATCCAAGCCGATATTTTCGGTCTGCCGGTCGAGAAGCTGAAAAACGAACAGGGGCCGGGGCTCGGCGCCGCGATGATCGCTGCGTGCGGCGTCGGCTGGTTTGATTCGCTCAAGGAATGCGCCGACGCGTTCAAACAAGTCGATTCCATCGTCGAACCGCGGCCGGATGCGGTGGCGAAATACAAAGAGCTGTTTGCGATTTATCGCGATGTATATCCGCGTACGAAAGAACTGGCGAAACGGTTAAAGGCGTTTCGGCCGTGACTTCTCTCCCCCAAACCGGCTGGTGGGTTGGGGGAGAAGCATTTTATTTTTCCAACTGTTTTGTGCTTTGGTTCATCTGTGATTGTTTTGTGATCGCTTCGTCGATTAGTCGTTCGATTTCTTCACGTGTTTCAGCTCCGAAAATGTCATCTAACAGATGGGTCAATATATACAAATCGGTGATCGTATCTACTTTGTCCTGTATTTCTTTTGCCGCTGCTCCATACCGGGCTTTCATATATTTTTTGATGGCTTGTTGGCTTTCAAAAATTCTCCCTTTCAGCTCTGCTCTTTTTTCCAATTCCCGAAGTACTCTCACCATTTTGATCGCCTCCATTAGTCTTTCAACGTATTTCTCATCGATAAATTTGTCCGACACAGCAATAATCGTTGACAATAAGCGGAATTGTTTTTCTGGATCTGTAATCTTTTGGGCTAATTCTACTGCCTCAATTGCTCGTTCTGAACAGTCTACAGTACTTTTCATCAAGGGTAAAAAGATAAGATTCAACTCATCTCGTTCTGTTAGTTCCTCGTTGTTTTCGATTTTGGTTTTTAGTTGCTTCATTATTTGATCCCCGTCATAGTCTTTCATAAAGACAGCCTGTGTCTCGTTATTTCTTCGCCGTATCAGTTTTTTATTCCTTTGTAGGAGAATCAAAATGCTCCTATACGCAACGATGAAGGAATTTCTTGAGTAAAACGCGAAAGAGTTAAGAAGCCGTAAACGAGGATAGGACAACCACTAATGCAGAAAGAGGGTATTGCCATGTTCTCTACACTTCCCATCCCGATCATCCAAGCCCCGATGGCTGGCGGAGTGTCGACGCCTGAACTGGCGGCGGCGGTGTCGAACGCCGGAGGGCTTGGTTTTTTGGCCGGCGGGTACAAGACAGCGGAGGCCATGAGGAAGGAAATTCACAAGCTGCGGACGTTGACGGACCGGCCGTTTGGGGTGAATGTGTTTGTGCCGGGGGATAAAACAGTGGATGAAAAGGCGCTCGAACGCTACCGCGCCGTGCTCGAATCCGAGGCGGAGCGGCTTGGGGCGTCAGTCGGCGAGCCGAAATGGGATGACGACGACTGGGAGGCGAAGTTTGATGTGCTTCTTGAGGAGCGGGTGCCGGTCGTGAGCTTTACGTTCGGCTGCCCGGACAAGGAAGTGATCGCCGCCTTGCAAAAGGCCGGGTCGTTTGTCATGGTGACGGTGACATCAAGGGAAGAAGCCTGCATGGCTGCTGAAGCAGGGGCGAATGCGCTTTGTGTGCAAGGGGAGGAAGCGGGAGGGCATCGGGCGTCGTTTGGCAACGATCCGAAAAAGGATGAGACGCTCGCGTTGTTCCCGCTGCTGGCCCAAGTGCGGACGGCGGTTCGGATTCCGCTTGTGGCGGCGGGCGGGATCATGGACGGGCGCGGCATCGCGGCGGCGCTCAAAGCAGGGGCGAGCGCGGTGCAGCTCGGGACGGCGTTTTTGCGCTGCCCGGAAAGCGGGGCGCATCCGCTCCATAAGCAGGCGCTTGCCGATCCGCGGTTTGCCGAAACGGCCGTGACGAGGGCGTTTACCGGCCGACCGGCGCGCGGGCTTGTAAACCGGTTTATGGCGGAGTATCGCGCCATGGCGCCGGCGGCGTATCCGCATGTGCACCATATGACGAAGCCGCTGCGAGCTGCTGCCGCCAAGGCGGGCGACCCGGAGGGAATGTCGCTTTGGGCCGGGACAGGATACCGGCTGGTGCGGGAGCTTCCGGCCGCGGAGCTTGTCGAAGAGCTGAAGCGGGAGCTGGAGGAGGCGCAGGGCCGCTAAATTAGCCCTTGCATTTGTCTGATGGAAAAAGCGGGGCGCGTCGTTTTGAGCGAGTGTCTAAATGGCGCTGTTTGATCAACGAATAGAAAGGATGGGGAGAACCATGACCGCAGCTCGCATTGTTTTTCCGCCGCTCAGCCATGTCGGCTGGGGGGCGCTTACGCAGTTAGTTCCAGAAGTAAAAAGGCTTGGGGCAAAACACGTGTTGGTGATCACCGATCCAGCGCTTGAAAAACTCGGCCTCGTCGAGCAAGTGGCATCTCCGCTCCGGCAAGCAGGGTGCAGCGTGCATGTGTATACGGATGTTGTGCCGGAGCCGCCGCTTGAAACAGGGGAGAAGGCGGTGGCGTTTGTCCGCGACGGAGAGTTTGACCTTGTCATCGGCGTCGGCGGCGGCAGCGCGATGGATTTGGCGAAACTGGCCGCTGTTTTGGCCGTGCATGAAGGTTCGGTCGCCGATTATTTAAACTTAACTGGAACGAGAACACTTGAGAAAAAAGGATTGCCGAAAATATTGATTCCGACGACATCAGGCACCGGGTCGGAGGTGACGAACATCTCCGTGTTGTCCTTAGAAACGACGAAAGACGTCGTGACGCATGACTATTTGTTGGCGGATGTGGCGATCGTCGACCCGCAACTCACGGTTTCTGTTCCGCCGCGGGTGACGGCGGCGACGGGCATTGATGCGCTTACCCATGCGGTTGAAGCGTACGTGTCGGTCAACGCGAGTCCGACATCGGATGGGTTGGCCATCGCCGCCATGCGCCTGATTTCTCGCTCATTGCGCAAAGCGGTGGAAAACGGAACGGACAAACAGGCGCGCACCGATATGGCGAACGGCAGCTACCTGGCCGGTTTGGCGTTTTTCAACGCCGGGGTGGCCGGCGTGCATGCGCTCGCTTATCCGCTTGGCGGACAGTTTCATATCGCCCATGGCGAATCAAATGCCGTGCTCTTGCCATATGTGATGGGCTACATTCGCCAAAGCTGCACGAAACGAATGGCTGATATCTTAAACGCCCTCGGTGGCAACTCGAGCTTTTTATCAGAGGAGGAGGCGTCGCACCGCTGCGTCGAGGAGCTCGAGCGCCTCGTCGCCGATGTCGGCATTCCGAAGACGCTCGGCGGTTTTGGCATTCCGGAAAGCGCATTAGAAAGTCTGACGAAAGACGCCGTCCAGCAAAAACGGCTGCTCGCCCGCAGCCCGATGCCGCTTTTGGAAGCCGACATCCGCGCGATTTATCAAGCAGCGTTTGCCGGGACGATCATGGAACCGAACAACAAGTGAGAACACAAAAACAGGGGCTGCTTCAGGCTCCTGTTTTTTCTTTGGCTGTTGGAAATAGGGTCTCGCTCCTCAGGTTGGATCCCCCTTCCGCTCAAGGGGTGACGTTTTTCACGTTTTCTTGATGGTGAAGCAGGAATTTCCACATCGTGGAGCGAACCCATATACATCAGTCGCCTAAATTCGACAAAAGAAGATTCCGGTTCTGTTGAGGGGGAGCGTTTATGTTTACGACTGTCATTACGCCGCGCGTGTCGGAAACCGACGGCGTCGGCCATATTAACAATACGACCGTGCCCGTTTGGTTTGAAGCGGGGCGGCATGAAATTTTCAAGCTGTTTACGCCTGATTTGTCATTCAAACGTTGGCGAATGGTGATCATCCGCATGGAAGTCGATTATGTCAACCAAATGTATTATGGGCAAGATGTGACCGTGTATACCGGCATTGAACGCATCGGCAACACAAGCCTTACGATTTATGAAGAAATTCATCAAAACGGTGTGGTCTGCGCGAAAGGGCGGTCGGTGTATGTCAATTTCAATTTTGACACCGGGCGGCCCGAGCCGATTCCGGATGACATTCGGGCGAAATTGCGCGAACATCTATGGCAGCCAAGAGAGTAGATGAAAGGAGGTGACAGTGTGAAGGAGCATCATCTTTGGGAGCAAGTGAAAACGAAGCTTGCGCAAAAGCTGCCCGGCCCGTCGTTTGACACGTGGTTTGCCTCGACGTCGGCGACGGTGGATGAGGATTGGCTCATCATCGAATGCCTAAACGAGATTCAATGTGAATGGCTGCAAACAAGATATGGCGAACTCATCAGTGAAACCGTACGCGAAGTGTTTGGCCGCGATATGCGCATCTTCGTCTCTGTCCACGGCGAGCGGCAGCGAATCGAAAAGCGGCTCGAACAGCGGAACGGCGTTCCCATGACCTTTCGCCAATATATGACCCAGCTTGAGAAGCAAGTGGATGAGCTTGAGCGGCGCATTGACCACTACGCGCGAATCATTGATGAGCTGCTCGCGTCCCGCCCGATCCACTGATGATCCCCTATGAGCAACCTCCAATAAGAAGCGGCCTCCGCTCGATCATGCGAAGGCCGCTTTTTCGCGCGTGTTTTTATGTAATAAAAAGTTACGCTGATATGATAAATGCGTATATTAAACTGATTTTTTATGCGATTATTCATTATTTTATGTTAAAAATATGTTATATAAGTTTGCAAATAAAATGCATACTTCGTTTTTTGCATGATATGATGCTGGGGAGGTGAAACATGATTGGGAAATTTTATGAGCGATCGCTCACAAGCTTGGCAAGGGCCGCTGCTTTTCCTTTACGTCAGCCGAAGAGATTTTCAACGAACTGCGGCTGGCAAGCCGCGGCGGCAAAGCGGACTATTATGGTGTGACGTATGAGCGGCTGCGCCGCGAACGTGTCTACTGGCCTTGCCCCGATCCGCATCATCCCGGGACTCCTCGACTGTTTACGGAACGGTTTGCTCATCCGGACGGCAAGGCGCGGTTTGCGGTTTTGCCGTTTTGGATGGACAAAGAGGAGACGGATGAACGTTATCCGCTTTATTTAACGACAGGAAGGGTGCTTGCCCATTATTTAAGTGGAACGCAGACGCGGCGCAGTCCAGCACTGGCGGCGCGGCAGCCGGAGGCGACCGTCGAGATCCACCCGAGGACAGCCAAACGATACGGGATCGGCCCAGGGATACTTGTGCGCATTGAAACGCGGCGCGGTGCGGCGGTCGTCCGCAGCCGTTACAATGATCAAATTCGCGAGGATACCATTTTTGTCCCATTCCACTGGAGCGGCCTCGGGCAAATCAACAACGTTACGTCCGATGAGCTCGATCCGCATTGCCGGATGCCGGCGTTTAAGCGGTGCGCAGCTCGGGTGCGGCCGGTGGTCGATTTAGGGAGAAATTAGCCATCAAGATTCAAACATCGTTCTGCCTCTCATCAGCAGTTGGAAACCGCACTCATCAAGGTTCGCGAGCGGGGAACGCTATGGTGATGGGTCTAGTCAATCGCCGAATTTTTCAATGAATCACGAATGCAGAAAAAAAACTTCCCGGCAATACGGCGGGAAGTAGGTGTAGAAATCGCTTTCATTTCCATTTTAACATAACAAACACTCTGTGCCAAGGGGGAGTCGGGGGAAGATGGCGAGGAAATCGTTTTGGCGCGTCGGGCATGCGCCGACGCTATTGTCGTCGTTTTTGTATTTTGATATCAGCTTTATGATTTGGAACTTGCTTGGCGCGCTTGGTGTATTTGTCGCTGAGTCGTTTGCGCTCACGCCGGCGGAAAAAGGGATGATGGTCGCCATTCCCGTGTTGGGCGGGGCGCTGCTTCGCATTCCGATGGGGATGCTCGCCGACCGCTGGGGCGGGAAGCGGGCTGGTCTGCTTGGCATGGCGGTGACAGCTGTGCCGCTTGTGTGGGGGTGGCAGTTCGCTGACCGGATGTCGGATGTGTATGCGCTCGGATTTTTATTAGGGGTGGGCGGAGCCAGCTTTGCCGTTGCGTTGCCGCTTGCGAGCCGCTGGTATCCGAAAGAATATCAAGGGCTGGCCATGGGGATCGCCTGTCTATTGAAGAATGATGATGAGAAAAGGTGCCCGTGAAGAAATTCAGGGCACTTTCTCATTTGCGATCGTTTTACAATCGATTTTGCAAAAAACGAAGCAGTTCATCTGCTCGGTTGCCGATGAGCGCGATCAGTTGCTCAAACATCGCATCGCGCTCCAGATCGAGCTCAATGATGCGCTTGGCCAGTTCGAGCGCTTGTTTGTCCATGGCGGCGTCCTCCTTCGATCGTCTGGGCGGGGTGGAATCGTTCGTATTCGCGTCGCAGTTCGGCCATCGTCCATTCTTCAAGCCGCTCGCGGTCGGCGGCTAAGCCGAACCGTACGAGCTGTTCGATGTAAAATTGCTTTTTCTTCCGTACGGCGCTTCTCATCCATGTCCCCATTCGATTCCCTCCCTGTTTTTACCTTTACCATACTATCTTTTTCTTCAGTGTACAGCAAATGTGTTAAGCTCATTTACAGGAAATTTAAAAAATATGTTAATTTTATTTACAAAAGTTAGCGAGCTAACATCATTTTTTGTATAATTACGTTAGAAAATATAACGTATTGAGGTGAGGAGTATGACAGCTCATCCGCAAGAAGATCACTACAAATACAAAAAAGTCATTTCGATCGGGGTTGTCAGCGAACTGACCGGGCTGTCGCAACGGCAAATTCGTTATTACGAGGAACGGAAGCTGGTGTTCCCTGACCGTTCGAAAGGCATCCGCAAATATTCGTTCGCCGATGTGGAGCAGTTGATGAAAATCGCCAATCAGCGCGAGGAAGGGGTATCGACGTGGGAAATCCGTCAAGAGATGACGAAAGAGCTGCGCGAGCGGATGTTGAAAGGGCAAATGAATGCGCATTTTCGGCGGCGTTCCTAGGGGCGCGGGCAGATTCGAATTTTGGATGCATCCCCTGCTTGGAAGCAAAGCATGCAGAAAACCGCCTGGCCGTGTGCCAACAGGATGTAAACACAGCGGCGTTTGTCCAATCGTAAGAGCATAGTTGTTTGGCGCGCACAGAGATTCGTGCGTGCTTTTTTGTTTGCAGGATTAAAAGGTTGATTTTAAAAATATTAATCTTTTTTATTAAATGACTAGACAAATAAAAATAAATGTATATAATTTAAATTGAAAACGATATCATTTATTTTACTCAATGAAAAGAGGAGGAATGAATCATGAAACGGATTTTATTGGCGTGCAGTTCTGGCATGTCGACAAGCTTGCTAGTGACGAAAATGCAGGAGTATGCAAAATCCGTCGGTGAGGAGGCAGAGATTTGGGCGGTCGGCCAAGATCAGGCGAAAAAAGAGATGGCCCAAGCCGATGTCATTCTTATTGGCCCACAAATGAGCTTTTTGAAAGAGGAATTGCAAAAAGAAGCGCAAAAATACGGCATTCCAGTCGATGTCATTGACATGGTGGCTTATGGGATGGCGGATGGCAAAAAAGTGTATGAGCAGGCATTGAAATTGATGGGGGACAAGTAAGATGGAAAAAATCGATGTCAATCAACTCACCAATGAACAAGTCGCTTTCCAGTTGATTTTGCATAGCGGCAATGCCCGCAGCAAAATCGTCCAAGCCATCCGTGAATACCGGAACGGACAGGTCGGAGAAGCGGAGCGGCTGATTCAAGAAGCAGAGCAAGACTTAAGCATCGCCCATGATGTTCATTTTCAGCTCATTCAAAAAGAAGCGGGTGGAGAAGAAACAAATCTTACGTTGCTTCTTATGCATGCGGAAGACCATGTCATGTCAACGCTGGCAATGAAAGAAATTGTAAAAGAAATGCTTGCGCTGTTGAAGGAACGAAACGTGTAAAGGGAGGATGGCGACATGAACCAAGCATTATTCGAAAAACTAAGCAAAGTTCTCGTTCCGATCGCAGGAAAGTTGAACAATAGCCGTTATTTGCAAGTGTTGCGCGATGCGTTTATGTTAGCATTTCCGCTGACGATTTTCGGTTCGATCGCGGTCGTCATCGCCAACTTGCCGTTTTTGGACAAGGTGATGAGTGAAAACAGCCTCAATACATTCAAGGGGATGCTCGGCGTTGCTCCAAATGCAACGATGGGCGTGATGACGATTTTTGTTGTATTCGGCATTGGTTACTATTTATCGAAAAGTTATGAAGTCGAAGGGGTTTTTGGCGGTGCGATCGCGTTAGCTTCTTTTCTCTTGTTGACGCCATTCGTTTTGCAGGTTGAGGGGAAAGAGGCTGTGCAAGGAGTCATCCCGCTCGACCGCCTAGGAGCGAAAGGGATGTTTCTTGGCATGATTACCGCATTTACTGCTGGTGAAATTTACCGGAAGGTTGTGCAAAAAAATATTACAATCAAAATGCCGGCCGGGGTGCCGCCGGCGGTTGCGAAGTCGTTTGCGGCGTTGATTCCGGCGGTGGTCACCCTGACCTTCTTCCTCGTCGTTAATATCATTGTAACACAAATTTTTAAGACAAACATGCATGATGTCATTTACAATGCAGTGCAAGCACCGCTTGTCGGGCTGGGAAGCGGCATTATTCCAACGCTGATCGCGATTTTTGTCACGCAAATTTTGTGGTTTTTCGGATTGCATGGGCAAATCATCATTAACTCGGTGATGGATCCGATTTGGAACACACTGTCGCTCGAAAACTTAAATGCGTATACAAAAACGGGGGAAGTTCCGCATGTCGTCAGCAAACAGTTTATTGAAATTTACACGGTCGGCATGGGCGGAACGGGAATGACGCTCGCTGTCATTTTCGCCATCTTGCTCTTTATGAAGAGCAAGCAAATGAAGCAGGTGGCTAAGCTCGGGCTCGGACCCGGAATCTTTAACGTCAATGAACCGATTATTTTCGGTTTGCCGGTCGTGATGAATCCGCTCGTCATCGTCCCGTGGATTTTGGCACCGATGGTCGTCACGTTGGTGACCTATTTGGCGATGTCCTCAGGCCTTGTACCGCCGCCTAACGGCGTAGCGGTGCCGTGGACGGTGCCGATTTTCATCAACGGCATTATGGCGACGAACTCGCTGGCCGGCGGATTGCTGCAAGTGGTCAATTTCCTGATTGTGCTTGTCATTTGGTTTCCATTCTTAAAGTTCATTGACCGGATGAACTTGCAAAAAGAGCGGGAAGAGGGGCAAGACGCTGCGAAAAGTGCATCATAACGATACAGCAAATGAGGTGAATCACGATGGAACAACGATCAAAGCAACCAATCACGTATCGCTTTCCTGCCGGATTTTGGTGGGGAAGTGCGACATCAGCGACGCAAATCGAAGGAGCGGCAAACGAAGGGGGGAAAGGGAAGAACATTTGGGATCATTGGTATGAGAAGGAGCCACATCGCTTTTTTAACGGTGTCGGTCCGTCAACCACATCAGATTTTTATCACCGCTACAAAGAGGATATTGCTTTGATGAAGGAGATCGGGCATAATTCATTCCGGTTTTCGATTTCGTGGTCACGCTTGATTCCAGATGGAGTCGGTGAGGTCAATCCGGAAGCCGTGCGGTTTTACAATGCAGTCATTGATGAACTATTGGCGAGTGGGATCGAGCCATTTGTGAATTTGTATCATTTTGATATGCCGTTAGCAATGCAAAATATCGGAGGTTGGGAAAGCCGCGAAGTCGTGGATGCATATACCCGCTACGCCAGCATTTGTTTTGATTTGTTCGGGGATCGGGTAAAAAAATGGTTTACCCACAATGAACCGATCGTTCCGGTGGAAGGCGGGTATTTATATGATTTTCATTACCCCAACATCGTAGACTTCCGCCGCGCTGTACAAGTGGCTTACCATACGATGATTGCTCATGCCAAAGCGGTTGCCGCCTTCCGCAGGGCGGCGATACCGGATGGAAAGATCGGCATTATTTTGAATTTAACGCCGTCTTATCCGCGCAGCCAGCACCCTGCTGATGTGAAAGCGGCGCATATTGCCGATTTGTTGTTTAACAGGAGCTTCCTAGATCCTGCGGTGAAAGGAGAATACCCGCAAGATTTGATTGAACTGTTGGATGAACATGGATTTTTGCCTGTAACGGAAGCCGGTGATCGCGAGCTGATCAAAGAAAACACGATTGATTTGCTCGGCATCAACTACTATCAACCGCGCCGCGTCAAGGCAAAAGAAAATATGCCAAATCCGGACGCCCCGTTTTTGCCTGAACGGTTTTTCGATTACTATGCCATGCCGGGGCGGAAAATGAATCCGTATCGCGGTTGGGAAATTTATGAAAAAGGTATTTATGATATTTTAATTAATATAAAAGAAAAATATGGAAACATTGAGTGCTTTATTTCTGAAAACGGGATGGGTGTTGAAGGAGAAGAACGGTTCCGTGATGAAAGCGGCATGATTCACGATGACTACCGGATTGAATTCATTCAAGAGCATTTAAAATGGGTGCATCGCGCGATTGAAGAAGGAGCAAATGTTAAAGGTTACCATATTTGGGCGTTTATGGACAATTGGTCGTGGACCAATGCCTATAAAAATCGGTATGGGCTCGTGGCAGTCGACTTGGAGAACGGTTTGAAACGAACCATTAAAAAAAGTGGTTATTGGTTTAAATCGTTGGCAGAAAACAACGGATTTTAAACGGAAAGCAAGGCGTCCCGGGCAGCGGGGCGCTTTTTGTCGGTTGGGAGGACGGAGCGGCAACGCAAAAGCAGTGAAGGAGAAAGCCGCATTGGCTATTGTGCAAACAGATGATTGTTCGTACAATGAAAATAGGACAATGACGAGGGATGAAAACGATGCCAAAATATGAGCAAATTTCTAACGAAATACGCAGACGAATTAAAGAGGGAGTGTATTCCCTAGACGAGCCGATTCCTGATGAAATCTCGCTCGCTGAGGAGTTTGGCTGCAGCCGGATGACCGTGAAACGGGCGCTTGATCTGCTTGTGTCCGAAGGGCTGTTGTATCGAAAGCGCGGCCATGGCACGTTTATTGTAAAATCCGCCATGCTTGATGGATTGGTGAACGTCGTCAGCAACGAAACGCTCGGCTTGACGAGTTTATTGAAAGGTCGAAAGGTGACAAGCCATATTATCACGTTTGAAGTGCTGTTTCCATCTGATGAGGTGGCTGCTCATTTGTGCATCGACGCGAACACACCGGTGTACCACTTAATCCGGCTGCGCAATGTGGATGGCGAACCGTACGTCATTGAACGGACGTATATGCCCGTCCATTTGATCCCGGGGCTCAACGAAACGGTGCTTCATGGCTCGATTTATCGTTACATCACTCACGAACTCGGCTTAACGATTGCAGGGTCGCACCGAAAGATCCGCGCGGATAAGCCGAATGAGCTTGATCGCCAGTACTTGCAGTGCGCACCCGACGATCCGGTGTTGGAATTGGAACAGGTTGGTTTTTTGAACAATGGAGAGCCCTTTGAATACTCCTTTTCCCGTCATCGGTACGACAAATTCGTATTCGTCACCGTCAGCACCCGCCGCTAAACGGCGCCTGCTTTCGCGATCCGGGAAGGCAGGCGCGTTTTGTTTGCCGTTCAGGGTTGTTCTTTCCGTCTTTCTTCTAGAGAGTTGGTGGTTTATTGAACGCTCTCCCACCTACGCTAACGCTTAGAGGTGGGAGATTCTTGGGAACACCCGCCCAACGGCAGGCTATGAACCAAGCCATCCCCGTGCGTCCCACGGTTCGACTGCCCTACAACGACAGCAAACGAAGCCCTTCCTGCAAAAACCCGATCGTTTGGTTGATCAGCTCCGCTTGTGTTCGGGTGGGATACAGCCTGGGGCAGGGGGGGAAATGGAACTGGACCTCAGTACGCGCGTCTCCCGACTGGTTATGCAGCGATTTTTTCTCCTTTTTTCTCCTTTTTTCTCCTTTTTTCTCCATTTATAATGGCGCTCGATCGATTCCATAATGTAAATGGATAGAACGAGCAGGGGAAGGATGCTGCCAATGAGAAGCAAAGCGACGCAGTGGCTGTTGTCTGTATGGGGACTGATGGATCCGCTCTATTATGCATGTTCCCGCCTCGAATATGTTGGTGGGAAAGAGAACGGCTGTCGTTCCATTTTCCGCGTCCGTTTGCTTCGATACAAGGGTGAAACCATTCACCTTTCGGACGGAACGACGATCGCGGCCAATGACTGGCTGTTGAAAATTCACCTTCATAATGTTCGTCTGCTTCGCGAACTGATGCAGTATCGAGGCGATATTCAAAAAGGACGTTATATTTTCGAACAAGTGAAAGCCGGTTTGCCGCATGTCGCTCATCATCTTTACCATCACAAACAGTCCTCCCGCATAAAAGGGATCATCGGCGTGACGATGTTAAATAAAGGTTGTGAGAGACTAGGATTTGATGCCATTGACATTGGCAATTCATTTTACCGTTGGTTTAAAATGGCATCCCATTGGCCGATGATGACAGTGGCCCAACACCGTCTCATGCCGCTTGTCCGCCCGCCGAAATATTTGGTGATGTCAAAGGAAAAATTGTTTTCGTTGTACGGCTGCCATCTCATCCACTAACTCCCTCTTTCTTCTCTCCTCCGTTTCACTATAATGGGTATCGAGGGAGGAGAGAAGACGATGACTTTCTTTTTTGTTTTTCTTGCAATCTTGTTATTGCTTGCTTTGGCCATTCGCAAAGCCCACCGCAACACGTATGAAGCGGTTTTGCATAAAGTCCAAGTCGGCCGTTCAGAGGATGGAGACGGAGCCCTTCGGATTTTGCAGCTATCGGATTTGCATCTTGAAAAACTGTCGATCACCCCAGACGATTTATACGAAAAGCTGAAAGAGGAAGCGATCGATTTGATCGCGTTGACGGGCGACTTTTTGGACCGTGAGGAAAGCATCGCCAAGCTCAGTCCGTATTTGGCCGCGCTGAATGCATTGAAACCGACGTACGGCATGTATGCGGTGTTTGGCAACCACGATTACGTGCTTCAAGGCGAACCGTTTGCGCGCTTGAAAGCGACGCTTGAGGCGCACGGCTGCGTCGTCTTGCAAAACGAGACGAAAACGATCACCGTCAACGGTCAAACCGTCAATATCATCGGCATCGATGACTTTTACACGGGGCGCAGCGACATCAAAAAGGCATACGCCGGCGTGAAAGACGGCATCAACCTCGTGTTGACGCACGATCCGGACATCGTGCCGCATATGAAAGACTATCATTTTGACTACTTGTTGTCCGGCCATTTCCACGGCGGGCAAATTCATTGGCCAAAGCCGTACCATTTGGCGAAAATGAGCAAAACGCTCATCGAGCGGAACATGATCAAAGGTTATCATGAATGGGAGGGGAAACCGTTTTATATCAACGAAGGGCTTGGGCAAACCGGGGTGAACATTCGAATCGGCTCGAAGCCGGAAGTGACGCTCCACTTGTTGGCGCTGCCGTCCCGAAGAGAAGCAGTGAAAGCTGTCTAATTGGCAGCTTTTTATTTTTTTATTAGGCAGGAAAGCGGCTTCGCTTGCGCGTGCCACCATGCGGCGCGCTTTTTGTGTGGACTCGTCTCCCTGTTGTTGGGGGAAAATCAATGACCGTTTGCATAGACAAGGGAAACAATCGCCATACTTTTTAAAGAAAGGAGTGAATGGCCAATGGAACCGTCGTGGAAAGCTCTCTTGCCATTTTTAGTTGTCATCCCGATTTCAATTTGGACGAAGCAAGTGATCCCTGGACTGTTTGTCGGGCTGTTGGTCGGCAGCTATTTCATGACGCCGTCGTTGCTTGGCGGGCTGCGGACGATGCTTCATTACGTCGTCGATAACTTGATGCAGACGAACAACATTCGCATCATCATTTTCTTGTATGTGTTCGCCGGTCTTGTCAGCATGATCAAATATACCGGGGGAATCAAAGGGTTCGTCCATCTCGTCAGCAAAAAAGTGAAATCGGCCAAAACCGCCATGCTGCTGACGTGGATTTCGACGATGGTGACGTTTAGCGACCCCGATTTTCGCATCGTCACCGTCGCGCCGATCATGAAGGCGCTGCGCAAACGGCTTGGGCTGTCGTCCCAGCAAATCGGCTTTGCCATTGAGGTGACATCCAACCCGGTTGTCGCGCTCATCCCAATTGCCACCGCGTTTGTCGGCTATATGGTGTCGGTCATCGATAAGGCGCTTGATACGGCTGGCATCGGAGCGGAGCCGTACATCGTGTACGTCCGAAGCATTCCGTTTAACTTTTTCTCGTATGCCATTATTGCGGTTGGGCTCTACTACAGTTTTTTTGTCTATTCGCGCAAAAAACAAGCGGCAGTAAGCGAAAAGCGGAAAGAGGCGCCGATTCGAAGCTGGAACGAGCGGTTGGCGCTCGAAATGGCGGAGGAACAGCGGCTGGATGGCGGCGAGCCGAACGAGGCGCAAGGGGAAGAAGGAGACGCGATGCAGACATGCCCGCGCGCTTACCAAAAAGAAACGCCGGTCAAGCCGTGGAATTTGATCGTTCCGCTTTCGATCGTGCTTGTCTTGACGTTGTTTTTAAGTTGGTGGGACGGCCGCCGGGGGGCAAGAACGTTTTGGCAGGCGTTTTTGCAAAGCGATGCGCTCGGTGCGATGTTGGAGGCGCTTTTGTTTACCGTTATCATTACGGTCGCTTTCTTCCTTTGGCAACGATTTAAATTGAACGATTTGTTGACTCATTTTGTCAAAGGCGGCAATGAGCTCATTTCCGTCATTTTAATGCTGGCGCTCATTTGGGCGCTGTCGGCTGTGGCTGAGGACTTAGGGTTTTCGCAATACATTACGGGCCACGTCAAACAATGGATTCCACCGTTTTTTGTCGCCCCGATTTTGTTTTTGCTTGGCGCCGTCATCTCCTATTTTATCGGCTCGTCGTGGGGGACATGGGGGATGTTGATGCCGCTTGGCGTGACGCTTGCGAGCCAGTCGGGGACGAATATTTTGCCGGTCATCGGCGCCGTGTTTGCGAGCGGGACGTTCGGAGCGTTCGCCTCGCCGCTCAGCGACAATACGGTCACGCTGTGCACCATTTTGGATTTGCCGGTGATGGAATACGCGCGCACGAAGTTGATCCCATCGTTGATCGCCGCCGGCATCGCCGCCGTTTTGTTCGGCGCTGCGTCATTTCTTTTGCATTAGCGCCGTTGCCGTCCTCCCCTCTTTCCATGGTAAACTAAAAGAAAAAAGGAAGAGAGGGGAACGGCGATGGGGGAGGCGGAACGGCAGCTTGACGAGCTCAGCCAATGGCAGGCGGAAGATGCGGCGGAACAGCTGGAGCAGTTGAACGAGCGGCTCGCGGTGGAGGACGCGTATTATCGTGCGGATGAAGACCAACGGGCGCGCCAACGGTATTATCGCCATCTGCCGCTTGAAGGGGACGGATTGATGTTGTTTGTCCGCTATCACGAACTGGTGGCGCATACCCATAAGCGGCGGCTGCCGTATTTTTTCAGCAAGGACGAATATTTGTACACATGGGTCGACTTGCAGCCGGACGGAACGGTGCGAAGCTTGTACTCCGGCGAGCGAAAAGACCCGAAGATGTTGATCGTCCAAGATGTCCAAACGATGAAACGGCGCTACGATGAATTTCGCCAGTTGTTGAAAAAAATGAAGCATGGGCTCGGCGATGTGCACGAGCGGGTGAAAACGATCGAGCAGCAATGGAAATTCAATGCCGAACATGTCGTGCCGCAGTCTTGGTTTGGCGCCCGCGAACCGATGAAAGGCGATTTGCATCATTTATTCGTTTGCCAGCCGGAGTGCAATACGATGCGGTCGAATTTTCCGTACGCGGATTTCCCGTTTTACAATCCGGAAGATCCCGACGAGCAAATCCAAAACCGTTGCGGAGTCGTTCATAATGGCTATTTCGAGCCGGAATACGGCAAAGGGACGGCGGCAAGGGCGATGCTGTATTTTTTGCTTCGCTACCCGAAGGCGATCGCGAAGTCGTTTCGGCGCAAAATCGATATTCCGCTCCTTGTCCGTTGGCACGAACAATTTCCGCCGACGGTGTATGAACATCATCGCAACAGCGCGATTTTTTTCATCCAAGGCAACCGCAATCCGTTCATCGATTTCCCTGAACTGGCCGGGCGGATGGTGTTTCCGCTTGAAGGGACACTGTGAAATGAGGTTGAAGGCGGATGTCCGCCTCTTTTTGTTTCCAAAGAGCACCTGATCGCTCGGGAGTGGAGAAATAGGAGTGATGATAGGCAAAAAAAGCTGCCTCCGAAAGACGGTCGTTTATTTCGGGAGACAGCTTTTTCCTTGCTGCTAGACAAAGCATGAGAGAGGTCAAGCGGAAATTGTTTGTTCATCCGCCGCCTGGCTGTCCGCTTGTTTGCGGAAGTATGTTGCGACAATCGGACCGGAAATATTGTGCCAGACGCTGAAAATGGCGCTCGGAACAGCGGCGAGCGGCGAAAAATGGGCGGTCGCTAAGGCCGCACCAAGCCCGGAGTTTTGCATGCCAACTTCGATGGAAATCGCCTTTTGTTTTGGCGGTGACAGGCGAAACAGTTTGGCAAACCAATACCCAAGCAGCAAGCCCAATCCGTTATGAACAACGACAATAAGAAAAATAAGCAGTCCGCTTTTGGCAATGGCCGCCTGGTTTTGTCCGACGACGGCGGCGACAATGGCCACGATGGCGATGACCGAAACGAGCGGCAGCGCCGGGATGCACGCTTTGACTTGCTTTTGGAACAGAGCCTGGGCGATGAGCCCTAAAAGAATCGGAATCAGCACGACTTTGACGATCGACCAAAACAAGGCTGCGGCCGATACGGACAGCCATTTTCCGGCTAAAAGCAAGATTAACGAAGGAGTCAAAATCGGCGCTAAAATCGTAGAAACAGAAGTGACGGCGACCGACAGCGCCGTATCTCCTTTCGCCAAATACGTCATGACGTTGGACGCCGTTCCGCCCGGGCAGCAGCCGACTAAAATAATGCCGAGCGCCACTTCACGCGAAACCGGCAAAAAGTAAGCGAGCAAAAACGCGACAAGCGGCATGATCAGAAACTGGGCAACGACGCCGATCAACACATCAAGCGGACGCTTGAATACTTCTTTGAAATCATCTGCTGAAAGCGTCAATCCCATGCCAAACATCACGATGCCTAAAAGCGGCACAATATACGGGGCGATCCACGTAAACGCGCCGGGAGCGAAAAAAGCAAGCGCTCCGAACAAAAGCACCCAAATCGCAAACGTATTGCCGACAAAGTTGCTGATTCTTCCTAGTGTATTCACTGTACTCACTCCTTGAACAAAGATGGGAAAGATATACAAGAAATTATATATATTTTTTTGAAGAGTTCAACTAATATGAAGAATAATTTTGAAAAAATGTTGACAATATAGAATGATTGTGAAAAAAGTCACTTCCTTTTTCTTCGGTTATGCTATGATAGGAATTGAGAAAAAGAATCATTCTTGACACACATGAGAATAGACAGGGAAATAGGGGGAAAAGACGATGGTGCTGACCGATTTGCATAAAGGAGAAGCAGCGGTCGTCGTCCATTTGGCCGTCGAGCAGGAGGCACTGAAACAGCGCCTCCTTCATCTAGGGGTCAAAGAAGGAAAAATGGTGCGGTTGAAAGCTGCGATGCCGTTTGGCGGACCGGTGATGATCGAAGTTGATGGGCAGGCCATCGGCTTACGGCGCAAAGAAGCGTCGGCGATTGAGGTGAAATGATGGCGTACGTAGCGCTGTTTGGCAACCCCAATACTGGCAAAACGTCATTGTTTAACTGTTTAACCGGCTCTTATGAATATGTTGGCAACTGGAGCGGGGTAACGGTTGAGAAGAAAGTAGGAGTGCTCCGCCAACACGGTGTGCCGGTCGTCGATTTGCCCGGCATTTACTCGCTCCAGCCGCTGTCCCGTGATGAAGGAGTGGCGACTGATTTCTTATTGACCGAGCCATGCTCGGCAATCGTCAATATCGTTGATGCGTCGCAACTCAAGCGCAACTTGCATTTGACGGTTCAGCTATTGGAATTTGGCCGCCCACTCATCATCGCTTTGAATATGGTGGATGTCGCTGAAAAGCGCGGCGTCAAAATCGATGCCGCCAAGCTGTCGCGCCATCTCGGCGTCCCAGTTGTTCCGGTCATCGCCCGGACGGGAAAGGGGACAAAGGAGTTATCCCGCACCATTTTGTCGGCAAAAGACGGACACCATTCCCGCATTTTTATTGATTACGGCGTTGAGGTGGAACGCGCGATCTGTCGCATTGCCGAGCAGCTGCCGGACGATGTGCCTGGAAACAAACGATGGGTGGCGTTGCAGTTTTTGGAGGGGAATGAGCGCATCGCCGCCTATTTGCGCGGGCGGTTGGATCTTTCTCCGCTTCTGGAAGCCCGCGCAGAGGCGGAACAGAAGCTCGGATCTTCGGTCGCCGAACAGATTTATGAGACGCGTGACCGCTGGATCGGTGAGGCGATCGCTGTTGCGGCGATCGCGCTTGAGAACAAACCGTTGATATGGACGGAAAAAATCGATGTGGTTGTGACAAACCGTTATGTCGGGCTGCCGATTTTTTTGGCGCTGATGTATCTCGTGTTTATGCTCACGTTTAACTGGCTTGGGACGCCGCTTGCCGATCAGCTTGACGCTTTCTTCTCAGGGCCGTTCACTGATTGGCTGTCCCGTCTTCTCGACTGGGCGGGGGCGTCGCCGTTTATCAAGGCACTCGTTTTGGACGGGATTGTCGCTGGGGTCGGCGGGGTTCTGGTGTTTGTTCCGCAAATTTTCATTTTGTTCTTTTTCATCTCGCTTCTCGAAGACTCCGGGTACATGGCGCGCGTGGCGATGGTGATGGACCGGATGATGGAAGCGATCGGGTTAAACGGCAAGGCGTTTATCCCGATGATCATCGGCTTTGGCTGCAACGTTCCCGGGGTGATGGCGGCGCGCACGATCGAGCAGCCGAAAGAACGGCTGTTGACGATCTTGGCGCTGCCGTTTATGTCGTGTTCCGCCCGCTTGCCGGTGTACGCCTTGTTTGCCGGCACGTTTTTCGTCCGCGAGCAGGCGCTTGTCGTGTTTTCGCTTTACGTGCTTGGCATTGTAGTGGCTTTGGGGCTCGCCAAGTTGTTCTCATCGACGCTCTTGAAAAACGAAAGTTCGCTGTTTGTCATTGAACTGCCGCCATACCGCGTGCCGCAGGCGCTCACGTTATGGCGGAGCACATGGGAGAAAGGGAAAGGGTTCGTTCGCAAAGCCGGCACGTTTATTTTTGGAGGTTCGGTCGCCATTTGGCTGTTGACGTATATCGGGCCGCATGGGGTCGGCGTTGCCATGGATGACAGTTTTCTCGCCGCCATCGGCGGCCTCATCGCTCCGTTGCTCGCCCCGCTTGGCTTTGGCGCCTGGCAGGCGGGCGCGGCTTTGATCACCGGCTTTTTGGCGAAAGAAGTCGTCGTGTCCACGATGAATATTATTTACCACGTTCATGAGGCGAACGGGCTGAAGCAGGTGATCGCTTCACATTTCACGCCGCTGTCGGCGTTCAGCTTTATGGTGTTCGTCCTGCTTTATACGCCGTGTCTAGCGACGGTGGCGGCGATTCGCAAAGAAACCGGGTCGCGGAAATGGACGCTGTTGTCGATTGGCATCGCCTTAACGGTTGCTTATATGATTTCACTTCTTGTCTACCAAGCTGGAAAGATAGTAGGTTTTCCATGAAAGGAGAGAATATGATGATGGCGAATATCATCATTGGCGGAGCGATTTTTGCCTACGCCGGCTGGACGCTGGTCCGACACGTGAAAAAAAGCGCCAAAGGGGCGTGCGCGTCATGCCATGCGGCTGACCATTGCCGAGGCAGCTGCGGGACGGAGAGATAATCCGTTCAAGACAAACGGATTCCTGACGATGATCGGAATCCGTTTTTTCATTTTCCGACGAAAGACTTTCGCTTCCATGGTTGTAGGATAGCCAAAAAATAAGCGGGGATGCAATGGGCAAACTTTCGTTTCAACGGGCTCTGGAGGACAAAAGATCAGGCCGCTCTTTGTTTTGGCTGTTGGGTGTTGTTGCCTCAATGATGGCCGAAACACCGGGGGTAGAAAGCTTTTTTCGTTCAACCGTTGAAACTCAAGGGAAGACCGTGAGTGTGGAGGATAAACTTTTGACAATACTCAATACCTGCCGCAAGGTAAAAGTATGAAAAGCTGCGAATAGCGAAAAGGCGTCTTTGGATCAAGGTTCGCACAGTTGCGTAAAAACAAAGCAGCAAAAAACGATGTTGTTGTCCTGTCATCCAAGTTTACTGGGTTGGCGATGGAATTTCACGCAATAATTGAACTTGACCCGGCTTTGGCCCGCTCTTTTCCTCACTCTTTTCCTCATTCTTTTCGTTTTTGGATGGGACGGATGTAACTCTCTAATTCGTGGGCAAGATGCTGGATGCAATCATTTCCCCGGAACTTGGCATCCTCGACAAGGTACACCGTGAAATCTTCCGCTTCTTTATTGGTCATAGTGAATTCATATCCATTCAAATCAAGGAACGTGACGAATACGGTTAAAGCCGTCCGCTTATTGCCGTTGTGGAAAATATGACCTGTCGCGATGGAATGGTAATAGCAGCAAGCCTTTTCAATAATCGAAGGGAACTGTTCCTCCCCGAACAATTTCGTTTTCGGTCTTTCCAACATCCACGCGAATTTATCGGGGAATTGGATCCCCGCTTGTTCTGCGTCGTCGTACATTTCCATGACCGTGTAATGGATAAATATGATTTCTTCCGCTGTCAAATAATAAACCATGTTTTCCTCCGGTTGCTCCTTTATCTATATTTCAAGTTGCGCAGCGCTTCGTCATATTTGGAGATCGCGCGGTTCATCGCCATCACGACTTCAGGACGGACTTCTTTTGGAATTCGGTTTGCGCGTTTCATCACGATTTCCCCTCGTTCCTTGTCGTAATATATTTCGATTTCATCGCCTTTATTTAGGTTTAGCATCGTGGCTAAATCTTTCGGGATGCTAACGGACAAACTATTCCCGACTTGGCTAATCCGACGTGTATACGTTTTGTCATTCTTGCTTCCCAACATTTCCGCGTCCATTTCTTTTTCATCTCCTTTCCATATAATGGGCAAAAAGGGCGTTTTTATCCATAAAATTATTACTGTATAAACAATTATAACAATAATCTTCCGAAAAGCAATACGGAATAATAAAAAAGGGCTTTTTGTCTTTGAACGAGAAAAACGCATGCCGCATTTCTAGAATCGATGTCGTTAGGAGGGAAAGAGGAGTGCCGCATAAAGTGAGCTTGTACGGATATGCCGTCTGTGTGTTATGCCATGCCGGACATAGTGAGGTCGGAAGCGTCAAGCAGTGGAACATGAAACAGCCGCGTCACGGAACGGATCAACGACGGCTATCTTTATTATTGCTTGGGGGGATTTAGTGGGTTTATCAAATACCTTTGTCTTGCCGGAGGAATGAGGAATATTCATTGTTGCGACGGATCATCCGTTTGTCATCTTGCGCCGTGAAGCCAATCCCCATAAGCGAGGAAGCGGAACGGTGAGATGAGCGAGTACGGCTTGCTGGCTGTGGGCAGGCGCGCCCAAGAATCTCCTGCCGCTAAGTGTTTGCGCAGTCGGGGGATCATTCCATTGAGGGTAGGTTCTTTTTCACTATTCAATGGATATACATGACGCTGTTTTTGTCGTTTCTTGTTTCAAAGAATGACGAAAACGAAAAGAAGGAAACGATATTCATCAAAATTTGTTTGTAGTTAGGACGAACGGACTATTTACATGGAATGAAAAAAACGGTAAAAATAGAAGTGAGGACAGTAGTTTAGAAAAAAGAGAAAATTCTGTTTATCAAGGGGACAGCATTATGGTTTACGATGGAATCATTTTGTCGTTGTTGATCGGCTGGTTTCGCGGCGGAAGCCTGAAAGGGTTGGCCAACATGAAATTGCGCGGCGGTTGGTTGTTTCCGCTCTTGTTGGCGGTGCAGTTTATCGTCTTTTTCCTTCAAGAACGCATCGAGTGGATCGCCAAAATGAGCAACGTTATTTTTCTTCTCGTCTATATCACAGGACTCGCATTTCTGTGGCTCAACCGCCATCAGCCGGGGTTTCCGGTCATCTTCGCCGGCGTCTTGCTTAACTTTATCGTCATGGCCGTAAACGGCGGACGGATGCCGGTATCGATCGAAGCCGCCCAATTTCTCGGCCGCGAATACATCGAAGCGTTAAAAGCCGGTCTGTACGGCAAGCACCAGGCGATCACATCGGATACGCTTCTGCCGTTTCTTGGCGACATCATCCCGCTGTCTCCGCCGTACCCGCGCCAACAAGTCATCAGCATCGGCGACGTTGTGATGAACGTAGGGGCGTTCTTGTTCATCCAGCATCTGATGCTCAGCGCACCGCGGCATGGGGCAGACGATGCTGAGAAAGAAACAACGGCCGCTCCTGCGAATCAATAAACTAATTTTTAAGGGGGAAAAGGACATGAAATTCAAAGCAAAACAAGTATTGATCAATTTGTTCATCCTTGGTTCGGTGATTGTAGCGTTGACGTCGGGGTTTAAGCTCATTGAGTAGGAACAATAACGTTAATCTAAAAAGAGGGAGGAGATACTCCTTCTTTAAAATTTTTTAACTGAGAGTGATTTTGTATGGTTTTTGAACACTTAAAAAACAAAGAAAAGTTGTATACTATTATTGTCTCTCTTTTAGGGATATATATATTTGTTGCAGAGGTTGATATCCATGCTCAATCTTTAAAAGATTGGGCTTTAGTATATATATTGACTGGTTCTGTCGTTCTATTGAATCTTTTTCCTATTATCTTGCCTCCTAAAGCTAATTCTTTTTCGATGGATTCGGCTGTTTATTTGGCTACTTTATTTTTATATGGACTCAACTTTGCATTGCAGGTCCTTTTCATTTTTAGTGTTATAGAATTGTATCGTAATCAACGAATGTCTATATGGAGACATTTATTTAATTTCTCAATGTATTGCTTGATGATATCGGGTGCCTATTATTCATTTTTATTCTTCAATGGGGATATTGGGAAAATAAATGTCCATTATTTATTCCCTTATTTGATTAGTTTGCTAGTTTATTTTAGTATTAATGTATCATTAATATTTCTTTTCTTCTTTTTTCTTGGCCAAGTATTTAAAGGAGCTCTTGAGTTGGGGGTCCTAAAAGAGGCATGTGTTGGTTATTCAGTAACATTGCTTCTTTCAATGGTTTTAGCCATTTTGTTGTCGGAAGAGAAATATTTCGGCTTGTCCCTATTTATTATTTTAGTAACGATATTATCGATTGTTTTTAAGAAATTCTTAGAATTATACCAACTAATATCTAATCGAGCTAACAAAGACCACCTCACCGGTCTTTACAACCATGGCTTTTTCAAAGAAACGCTCAAGGAGCAGTTTTCCGACTGCAAACTGCTTAAACAGCCGTTGGCATTGGCGTTCCTTGATCTAGACGATTTTAAAAAATACAATGACCGAAACGGCCATTTGCAGGGCGATCGTTTGTTGACTTTTTTCGGGAAACTACTGCAAAAAGCAGTCGAAGGGATGAACTTCACGGTCGCCCGCTATGGCGGAGAAGAGTTTGCCATTTTAATGCCCAACACGACGAAAGAAGACGCGTACGCGTTTTTAAACCGGTTGCGCAAAGAAGTGAACGATACATATTTTGAAGGCGTCGAGCATATTCCGTATCGTTGCCTGTCGTTTTCGTGCGGCATCGCCGAGATGGAAAAAGATATGTACGAAAGCGAGGAATTGATCCATCGCGCCGATCAAGCGCTGTATTACGCCAAGGCGCAAGGGAAAAACAACGTGCAGCTGTATGATAAGCACAATATGTGCTTGGATGAGATTAAGTTTAAGCAAGATTTGGAAGCGCTCGAGCAGCAAGTGAAATTTTTTCTTTCCAAAGATGTCTATACATACCGCCATAGCAAACGGGTGTTTAAATATGCGTTGGAGTTTGGCAGTCGTCTTGATGAGTTGACCGACCATGAACGGCAGACGCTCATTTTAGGGGCGCTCATCCATGACATTGGCAAAATTGAAGTGCCACGCGATATTTTAAATAAGCGGGGAAAGTTGGAGAAGCATGAATGGGAGATCATTAAAAAGCACGTAACGTGGGGACGCGAGATTGTGGCGGCGGAGAAGCGGTTTGATGATTTGCTTCCGCTTGTCGAGCTGCACCACGAACGATATGATGGGAAAGGGTATCCGTACGGGCTGAAAGGGGAAGAAATCCCGAAACTGGCCCGCATTTTGTGTATTATCGATTCGTTTGACGCCATGACAACCGAGCGTCCGTACCAGCCGACGAAAACGTTTGAAGAGGCGCTTGAGGAAATCAAGCGCTGCGCAGGAACGCAGTTTGATCCGGTCTATGCGGCGAAGTTTATCGCGTTTGTGCGGAAGCATTATTTGCCGCTTGCCGAGATGGAGCAACTGAATTAAGTGAAAGAAGGCACTTGCCGATGGCAAGTGTTTTTATTTTTGGCTTTCCGTGAAAATCCTGCGCCGGCAAGCGGTGATTTTCAATCCCCGGGTGGGAGGGCAAACCATTGCCCATGGACCTTTCTGTGAAAAATCAAGCGTCGGTGGGCTGTGACGTTCATGTGCTGGGAGTAGAGAGGAACATTTACTTATGGATGAGATTTTGATCGATTTTGATTGATTGAATTATTTATTTGATTTATATTGATAGAAAATGAATGTTTTCGATTGATTTTTTCACTATCTTGGGATATGATAGAGTTGTAAGCGATATCCCCGATGATCGGAGGTGGGAGTGTGCTGACAGAAGAACGCCACCGCCTCATTTTGGACCTGTTGGCGCAAAAAGGAGTCATCAAGCTGCAAGAGCTCGTGGAGGCGACTGGGGCGTCGGAGTCGACGATTCGCCGCGATTTGACGCAGCTTGAAACCGAAAAGAAACTGCGCCGTGTGCACGGCGGGGCGGCCTTGTTGCAGCAGAAGCGCGAAGAGTTAAGCGTATCGGAAAAGTCGTTGAAATATATCGAAGAAAAGCGGCGGATTGCCGCGTATGCGGCCAGTTTGGTCCAAAAAGGAAACTGCATTTATTTAGATGCGGGAACGACAACGTGGGAAATGATTCCACATTTAGCTGACAAAGAGGTCATCGTTGTCACGAACGGCGTGATGCATGTCGAGCGGTTGCTTGAGCACAATGTGGCGACGTATTTGATCGGCGGCATGATCAAGCCGAAAACGAAGGCGTTGATCGGGCGCGGCGCCATCGAGTCGCTGCGGCAGTATCGCTTTGACCAATGCTTCATCGGCGCCAACGGCGTTCATTACGACTATGGTTATACGACGCCGGATCCGGAAGAAGCGCTGGTGAAATATACGGCGATGCAGCTGGCGCAACGCGCGTATGTGCTTGCTGACCATTCGAAGTTGAATGAAAGCGCGTTTGCGAAAATTGCTGATTTGCATGAAGCGGTGTTGATCACCGATGAATTGGATGAAGAGTGGAAAGATTTGTATCGAACAAAAACAACAGTAGAGGTTGTGGCTCCGTGATTTACACATGCACGTTGAATCCATCTGTTGATTATATCGTTCACCTCGATGAGCTGCATGTTGGTGAACTGAATCGTTCGGTGAAAACGTTCACATTTCCGGGCGGGAAAGGGATCAATGTATCGCGCGTGTTGAAGCGTTTGGATGTTGACAGCACGGCGCTTGGATTTGTCGGGGGATTTACCGGCGGGTTCATTGAAAGCGAGCTTCGGAAAGAAGGCATTGCCTGCGATTTTGTTCATGTCCCTGGGCAAACGCGCATTAACGTCAAACTGAAAGCTGGGCGGGAGACGGAAATTAACGGTGAAGGCCCGATGATTGCCGATGACGATGCAACGCAATTGATAGCGAAAATCGGAGCGCTTTCGGCCGGTGATGTGCTTGTGCTCGCCGGAAGCGCGCCGATGTCGCTGTCGGCGGACATGTACGAGCGATTGGCGGCTCGAGCGGTGAAACGGCGTGTTCGTCTTGTTGTCGATACGAGCGGTCCGGCGCTCGAGGCGCTGCTCGCCTGCCGGCCGTTTCTTGCCAAGCCGAACCACCATGAGCTGGCCGAACTGTTTGGCGCCGCTGTGCTGACGAAAGAAGACATCATCCTCTATGGCCGCCGGTTGGTTGAAAGAGGAGTAGAGCATCTCATCGTCTCGATGGGCGGCGCGGGGGCGTTTTACTTCGGCCGGGAAGCAACGCTGTTTGCCGAAGCGCCAAAAGGAACGGTGAAAAATTCGGTCGGGGCGGGTGATTCGATGGTCGCTGGGTTTTTAGCCGCCCATACGAGCGGAAAACCGATCGAGGAAGCGTTCGCTTACAGTGTCGCCGCCGGAAGCGCGACCGCGTTTTCGGAAGATTTATGCACGAAAGAGGAAGTCGAAGCGCTCGTCGACCGCGTCCGCGTCGTGCGTTTATAGGAGGAAATCAAGGGGGGCGTACAGATGAACGTCACGGATTTGTTAACAAAGGAAACGATGATTCTTGAACTTCGGGCAAAGACAAAAGAGGAAGTGATTGATGAATTGGCCGCGAAACTCGCCGAGGCGGGGGCGGTCAGCGATGTGGAGGCGTTCAAACGAGCGATTTGGGCGCGCGAACAACAAAGCACGACCGGCGTTGGAGATGGCGTCGCCATTCCGCACGCCAAAACGGCGGCGGTCAAGCGCCCGGCGGTGGCGTTTGGCCGTTCGACCGCCGGGATTGATTACGAGTCGCTGGACGGCCAGCCAAGCCATTTGTTTTTCATGATTGCGGCCCCGGAAGGCGGGGAACAGACGCATTTGCAGGCGTTGGCGAAACTATCGTCGCTGTTGATGGATGCCTCGTTCCGCACCCGGTTGGAGCGTGCTTCGGATGAAGAGGAGATCCTCCGTTTGTTCAAAGAGAAAGAGAACAAAAGGGAAGAACCGTCTCTGCAAGGCGCCCCATCTGGCGGCCGACGGAAAGTGCTGGCGGTGACCGCTTGTCCGACAGGAATCGCTCATACGTATATGGCCGCTGATGCACTGAAAGCGAAAGCGGCGGAAATGGGGGTGGCGATCAAAGTCGAGACAAACGGCTCCGATGGAGTGAAAAACGCTCTGACGGCGCAGGAGATTGAAGAGGCAACGGCGATCATTGTCGCAGCCGATAAACAAGTCGAAATGGACCGCTTCAACGGCAAACACGTCATTCAAGTGCCAGTCGCCCAGGCGATTCGTCAGCCGGAGAAGCTGATCGAGCAGGCGTTGCGCCAAGATGCACCGATTTATCGGGCGAGCAGCACGGCGCGAGGCAGCGCGGGAGCGGCGAAGCCGCGCACCGGTTTTTACAAGCATTTGATGAACGGTGTATCGAATATGCTTCCGTTTGTCGTCGGCGGCGGGATTTTGATTGCGCTTTCCTTCACCTTCGGCATTAAAGCGTTTGATCCGAAAGATCCGTCGTATCATCCGTTTGCCAAACTGTTAATGGACATTGGCGGCGGCAATGCGTTTGCGTTAATGGTTCCTGTGCTGGCCGCGTTCATCGCCATGAGCATTGCCGACCGGCCGGGGTTTGCGCCGGGGATGGTCGGCGGTTTTCTGGCGGCGAACGGCGGGGCGGGTTTCTTGGGCGGATTGATCGCTGGCTTTCTGGCCGGGTATTTGGTCGTCGGGCTGCGCAAACTGTTCAGCCGCTTGCCGCAGTCGCTTGAGGGGATTAAACCGGTGCTGCTCTATCCGGTATTCGGCATTTTCCTCACCGGCGTCATTATGATGTATGTGGTCATCGATCCTGTCAAGGCGTTGAATGAAGGGCTGAAACATTGGCTTTCCGGCATGGGAACCGCCAACTTAGTGCTGCTTGGCGCGGTGTTGGGCGGCATGATGGCGGTTGATATGGGCGGACCAATCAACAAAGCGGCGTATACGTTTGGCCTGGCGATGATTGAAGCTGGCAACTTTGCGCCGCATGCAGCGATTATGGCTGGCGGGATGGTGCCGCCGCTCGGATTGGCGCTGGCGACAACGTTCTTTAAAAAGAAATTCACGAAAGCCGAGCGGGAAGCCGGAAAAACGTGCTATATCATGGGCGCTTCGTTCATTACCGAAGGGGCGATTCCGTTTGCCGCGGCTGACCCGGTGCGGGTCATTCCATCGATTATCGTCGGATCGGCCGTTGCGGGAGCGTTGACGATGTGGTTCCATATCGGGCTGCCGGCGCCGCACGGAGGGATTTTCGTCATCCCGATCGTCAAAGGCAGTGCATGGCTTTATATCTTGGCTATTTTGATTGGTTCCATCGTAACCGCATTGATGGTCGGGTTGTGGAAAAAAGAAGTGGAAGAATAATAGAAGAAGAGGCGTTTCGCCAAAGGCGGAGCGCCTTTTTTGTTATGGAGTTTGCTATTTTTCTTACCAAATTTTCATGACAATGGTCATTTATCATGATAAAATGAACGGTTGTAAATGAGAGGAGAACCCATGATGAACACATTCTTGCAGCTGAATACGATTTTTATCAGCATATTGATTGAATCGTTGCCGTTCGTCGTGCTTGGGGTGTTTGTTTCCGGAGTCATTCAAATGTTTGTCAGTGAAGAGACCGTACAACGGTGGGTGCCGAAAAATCGCTTTTTGGCCATTGTTTATGCCACATTGCTTGGGGTGTTTTTCCCTTCATGCGAATGCAGCATCGTGCCGATCACCCGCCGTCTCGTCGCCAAGGGGGTGCCGCTTTACGCGGCCGTGCCGTTTATGTTAACGGCGCCCGTCATCAATCCGGTTGTGCTGTTTTCGACGTATATCGCTTTCGGAAGCAGTTGGACGATGGTATTGTGCCGGGCGCTGTTTGCTTGCGCTGTCGCCGTCGCTGTCGGCGCCGTGATGGCGATTCGGCATGAAGGCAGCGAGTTGCGCCATGAACGGCGCGAGATGCCGATGATGCCCCGTACTTGGAAAGAGAAAATCGTTGGCACCCTGCGCCATACGATCGATGAATTTTTTGCGACCGGGAAGTATTTGATCATTGGGGCGTTCATTGCTTCGGCGATGCAAACGTATGTGAAAACGTCGGCGCTTGTGTCGATCGGCAATGGGAAAGTGGCGGCCTCTTTGGTCATGATGGCGCTCGCCTTCGTGCTGTCGCTCTGTTCCGAGGCGGACGCATTTATCGCCTCGTCGTTTCAAAGCACATTTCCGTTTCACGCGCTGGCAGCGTTTCTCGTTTACGGGCCGATGCTCGATGTGAAAAATACGCTCATGTTGTTTCAGTCATTCCGAGCCCGGTTTGTGTGGAAACTGATTTCCTATATCACGTTGTTTGTGTTTGCCGGATCGCTATTGATCTAGCAAGGAGGTGGCGGCATGATTCGCATGTATATTTTGCTTGGGTTTGCGTTTTTGTTTTTTCATTTATATATTACTGGAGAGTTGAGCAAATACATTAATATGCGGTATTCGTATATTTCGTTTAGTGCGATGTTTGTGTTTGCTTTTTTAACGATTGTGCAATTTGTGCTGGCAAGCCGCAACGAGGAACCGCGCGATCATGGGGAAGAGTGCTGCGGCCATCACCATCATGAGCCGTCCGCACGCTGGAAGCGGGCGGTGAATTACCTTATTTTTGTTTTTCCGCTGGCTTCCGCCTTCTTGTTTCCCGTTGCGACGCTGGATTCTGAAGTCGTAAAGGCGAAAGGGATTCATGTTCCTGGGATGGCGGCTGACGGCAGCGATCCGTTTGCCCAGCGGCAGTTTTTGCGTCCGGATACGAGCATGTATTATGGGCGGGACGATTATCAAAATGCCATGGAAAAAGAGCTGAAAAAATACGGTCGTCTTGCTCGCTTGGAGTTGAATGATCAAAACTATTTAAATGCCATGGAAACGATTTATCAGTTTCCCGGTGCATTCGCCGCCCGCGACATTGAATTCACCGGGTTTGTTTACCGTGAGGAAACGACGCGCGCCAATGAGGCGTTTCTCCTTCGCTTTGGAATCATTCATTGTGTTGCGGATTCAGGGGTGTACGGGCTGCTCCTTCAGTTTCCAAAGACGGTGCCGCTTCAAAATGATGAATGGATTCATGTGAAAGGTACGCTATCCACCATGTATTACCAGCCGTTTCATATGACGCTTCCGTATGTAAAAGTGACGTCATGGGAGAGGGTGGCCAAACCGAAGGAGCCGTACGTATACCGCCAATTCAATGAATAAGAGCGAGCCGCGGACTGGCTTGCTCTTTTGGATAAAGTTGCGCTCATTCCTTTTGCCGCGCTTGTTTCACCATGGTGATTGCGCTTGTTTGGCTGAACGAATTGTCGAATTGGGAAAGGGCCGTCAACGCTTGGGCGGCATCGATCACCTCGCCGAGCTTCAAGCAAAGCAAGCGCTCCTCTTCCAATCCGCGCCGCCGCCATTCAGCCCATAGGCGGTCAAGCGCTTCTTTCGGCGTATCATCGGCGAGGCGGAACGCCCCGTAATGCATCGGCACAAACAGGCGGGCGCGGCAGTCCAAAAACGCCTGCACCGCTTCTTCCGGTGTGGTGTGCTGCGGCCCCATGAACCATTCCGGTTCGTACGCGCCGATCGGCAAGAGCGCATAGTCGATGGAAAAGCGTTCGCCGATGTCGCGAAAGCCGCGGAAGTAGCCGCTGTCGCCAGCAAAATAAACCGTCGGTGCGTCGTCCGCTTCAATGACCCACCCGCCCCAGTGCGACGTATTCGTATCCCAAAGCGTTCGCCGCGTCCAATGTTGGGCGGGAACAAATGTGAGCGATACGCCGTGAAAGGAGGCCGTTTCCCACCATGACAGTTCGGTGACATGGCGGTAGCCGCGGCGGCGGAACAAGCGGCCGAGCCCCTCGGGCACGAATATGTGCGGGTCACCGTGCAAACGGCGGAGGCTGCCGAAATGCAAATGGTCATAGTGGCCGTGGGAAATGAGCACAACGTCCACGGGCGGCATCTTGTCAAGCGGAACACCAGGAGCCGTCAAGCGTTTGGCCGCGCCCATCCAATTCGCCCAGACGGGATCGGTGACGATGGTGATGCCATGAAGTTGAACGACAAAGGTCGAATGGCCGACCCAGCAGAGCTGCGGCCGTCCGTTCGGCTTCTGAAGCCGCTCGTATTGAGGCGGTGAAACATGCGGCACGACGTAGGACAAATCTTTTTGTTTTTGTTTCCGCTCCCGCTGCCAGCGGCGGAAATCGGCCCATGTTTTGTGCGTCGAGACGCCGTCTAAGTTTTCATAGCGCTTGGCCAATGATTTCTCACTCCATTTTTTGTATTATATTATTTAGAGTAGCAAACCTTTTTTGCGAAGTACAAAATGTTTGCCCAGGTGGTGGAATGTATGCTTCGTTCGTTTACAATCCGCACGGCAAAGCGGGATGACATGATCGACATTACTTCATTCGTCGAGGAGACGGTGCGCCAGGCTAACGTGACGGAAGGGATCGCTGTCGTTTATTGTCCGCATACAACGGCTGGCATCACCATTAACGAAAACGCGGATCCAGATGTCAAGCGCGACATGATGCGCCGTTTTGATGAAACGTATCCGTGGGAGCATCCGCTTGACCGCCATATGGAAGGAAACACGGCCGCTCATATGAAAGCGAGCACGGTTGGCGCGTCGCAGCACGTCATTATTCACGAAGGCCGGCTGCTGCTTGGACGCTGGCAAGGTGTGTATTTTTGTGAATACGATGGGCCGCGCCAGCGGACGTTGTATGTGAAGGTGATCGAAGGTTAGCAACCATAATTTTATTATGTAAACAAAAGGAAAAGAATAAGGCGGAGAGACGATAGATAGGTTAGCAAGAAGTTTGGGCGAATTATGGATAACCCCCGGACAAAGTGTTTTGTCCGGGGGTTACCGTTACGCCGGCGTCGTTAAAATGAGCGGCCCGTTTTTTGTAATGGCGATCGTATGTTCATATTGCGCTGAATACGAGCCGTCGATCGTTCGCGCCGTCCAGCCGTTCGGATCCATTTTGCTTTGCCATGCCCCCATGTTGACCATCGGTTCGATCGTGATGACCATCCCCTCCTTTAAACGCATCCCTTTTCCTTTTTCGCCGAAGTGGGGGACATACGGCTCTTCGTGAATCGTCGGGCCGATGCCGTGTCCGGTGAAATCGCGTACGACGGAAAAACCGTGCGCTTCGACGTACGTTTGAATGGCGTGGCCGATGTCGCCGATCCGATTGCCGAGAACGGCTTGCTCGATTCCTTTATAGAGCGACTGCTCGGTGACGTTAAGCAGCTTTTCCACGTCTTTGCCGACGTCGCCGATGGCGTACGTCCAGGCGGAATCGGCGAGCGCTCCGCGCAAATTGACGACAAAATCGATCGTGACGATATCGCCTTCTTTCAGCGGCTCATTGCGCGGAAACCCGTGGCAAATTTCATCGTTAATGGAAGCGCATGTCGCATACGGATAGCCGCGGTATCCTTTTTGTTCCGGTTTGGCGCCGTATTTGGCCAAAAACGTTTCAACGAACCGGTCGATTTCCATCGTTGTGACGCCCGGTCCGATGCGTTTGGCGATCTCTTGATGACAGGCGGCGAGCAGCTTCCCCGCCTCGCGCATCAATTGAATTTCCCGTTCCGTTTTGACGTGAATCATGCAACTGTCTCCTTTTCCCTCGATGTGTTTCGCTTCGATAGTATTGTAGCAGAAACCGCTGTGATGTTAAACTAGGGCGATCCGTTCGCAACTGGGGATCTATTCCTGAATTTTACCCAAAAATAGTTTACTCATCTGTGCGAAGGGCGGCTAAAGGAAAAGATGCCCAGACCAAAAGAAAAGGCCCTTTGATGGCTGGGCATACAGGATATCGATATGTTGACCTTTGTTCACAAGAGCCCTTGCGGCCGGTCTTCGCTATATCATAAGGCGGCAAACAGCTGTTTTTCTTTATCAGAAATCGTTGAGGAAGAAGGAGACGGTGCGAGCGGCAAATAAATCGACACCGTCGTTCCTTTATGTATTTCGCTTTCGATGCGAATCGTTCCGTTCATCGATTCAATGATGCGGTAGACGACCATCATTCCGAGCCCCGTGCCTTTGACGCCTTTCGTCGTAAAATACGGTTCGCCAAGCCGTTCGAGCTGTTCTTTCGTCATGCCAACGCCGGTATCAGCGATGCGGATGAGCACACGTCCGTTGTCAATGGAGACGTATACTTGCAACGTCCCGCCGTTAGGCATCGCTTCGATGGCGTTTTTCATTACATTGAGCAAACATTGACGGAATTTTTCGCGCTCACCGATGACGGAAAATGGGGCAAGCGTCGCTTGAATATCGACGCAGCTCATATTGGCGAGCGGGCGGAGGATGTCAATGACTCGCTCGATTTCGAGCTTCACGTTCAGCTTTTCCGGCGTCTCGGGCGCCGGCTTGGCAAACGTCAAGTAATCGGTGATGATCGCTTCAGCTCGGTCAAGCTCCTCAATGGCGATGCGCGCATACTGGCGTCGTTTGTCGGCAGCGAGCGGCTGCTCTTCGATCAGTTGGATAAACCCACGCGCCGCGGTGAGTGGGTTGCGAATTTCATGAGAGATGGAAGCAGCTAAATGGGTGACGGCTTCCATTTTCTCGGCGCGAATCACTCGTTTGCGCAGCGCGATGTTATGGTGCACCATTTCCTGAAACGAACAAACGATGAGCATGCTGATGGGCTGTACAAACAAAAAGATAAGCGCAACGGAAGGCGGAGGAGAAACCGCAGCAGCCATCCACTCCGCTATGGCGACGGTCAATAGGCCAGAGCCGAAGCTGAGCGATGCAGCGAACAGCGTGCGCTGTTTGGTTGGCAGCTCGACAAACCGTTTTGTCAATAAACTGCTTGTTGCAGCGATGGCGATGGAAACGACGACGGTGACGAAGACGCCAGCTCCGCCGAACAGCGAGCGGTAGGCGATCGCCGTAAACGCTAAAACCGTCGCCGCCCCCGCTCCGCCGTACAAACCGCCAAGCCACAGAGGAATTTGCCGCAAGTCGAAGATGAAATCGCTCTCTGTTCCGACCGGGAGGGTGATGCATAACATGATCACGACGGCGTAACAAATGGTCGGCAAATAAAGGCGGAATCGTTTTGGTCTCTTCTCCTGCTCCGTACAGAGGGGAACGAGGAACACCGGCAGAAGGATGAAAAACAAGTTGAGCAAAAAGTCTTTGAAAATATTCAGCATCGCGGCACCTTCTTTCCCATCGTCAAGCTGCATAACCAGAATTTCTACAAAAACTGCGAATATATTACATTGTAACTGGAAAACTGTCTGGATGTTAAGGTGAAATCGATAGCCTTTTTTTGCTATAAATCTCGTTTTTTCGACAAATATAGGTAAAAAGGACTATTTTGTTCTTGATAAAAAATACCCTTTATTTTTTTATATTATTCTATAATATTTTAATTGTATATATTTTCTATCAACCTTTTATTTGATATGGAGGGATATTTTTGAAAAAACGGTCGATTCCATCACTTGTTGCGGCGCTGTCGCTCGGCATCGGGCTGTGGGCATCTCCGGCGGAAGCGCCGAGAGCGGCTAACGCCCCCGGCATTCCGGCTGTGAAGCAAGGGGGACCGGTCGATTTTGCAATTGCCAATGAGGAAAAGCTGGCGGAAATGTTGAAACGGAGCGGAAAGCTTCGCGCTGATGCGACTCCTGCTGAGGTGGAACAAGCAGTGCGCGACTATTTGCGGCAAAGGGCGATTCATATGCCGCGGGGAAAAGGAGAATTATACGATAAAGAGGCAAAGCGCGCCGAGGCGATGCAGGACGGACAGCAGACAAATGGCGTGCTGAACGGGAAAGGGAAAAAGCTCGGACAATCGAAAACGGCTTCCGTGCCATCCGTCAAGCCGGAGCCATGGAACGGCGGCAAGCGGGTCGACCGTGTACTCGTTTTGCTCATCGAGTATCCGGACTTTCCGCATAACAACATTCAGCCAACTGAAACGGATATGTATTATAAAGATTATACACGCGAACATTATGAAGATATGATTTTCGGCGGCGATGACGGCTATTACGATGGACCGAATGGCGAGAAGCTTATCTCAGTAAAAAAATATTATGAAGAGCAATCAGGCGGCAGCTATTCCATTGAAGGAAAAGTGGCAGGCTGGTATCAGGCGAAGTATCCGGCTAAATACTATGGCGGAAATGTACCGGCGCCGGATGGCAATGACGCCAATCCACGGGCGCTTGTGCGCGAAGCGCTGGCGGCAGCCGCCCAGGATCCGACCATTGATTTGCGTGAGTTTGACCAAGAGGATCGCTACGATTTAGACGGCGACGGCAATTATCGCGAACCGGACGGTTTGATTGACCATTTAATGATCATTCACTCCAGCGTCGGAGAAGAATCGGGCGGCGGTTCGCTCGGCGGCGATGCCATTTGGTCGCACCGCTGGAATTTAGGATCGGTGTACCGCATTCCGAATACGACGACGGATGTGCCGTATTGGCGCGGCCAACTGGCGGCTTACGATTATACGATTGAGCCGGCTGACGGGGCGGCAGGAGTGTTTGCTCACGAATACGGCCACGATTTAGGGCTGCCGGATGAATACGATACGATTTACTCCGGTCTGGGCGAGCCAGTTGCCTATTGGTCGATTATGTCAAGCGGAAGTTGGGCGGGACGCATTCCGGGCACCGAGCCGACCGGCTTCAGCGCCTGGGCGAAACAGTTTTTGCAGTCGACCATGCCCGGCAGCAACTGGCTGAGCGGAACGACCGTTGAGTGGAACGAAGTAACGCCAAACGGTGTTGAAGTCGTGCTCGATGAAGCGAACACGAAAGGGACGAACAACGATGCCGTGCGCATCAACTTGCCGGACAAAGAAACGGTCATCACGACCCCGCCAAGCGGTGCGTATGCCTATTTCTCCGGCAGTGGAAACAACTTAGATCATACGATGTCAACGACGATCGATTTGACGAGAGCGTCCAAGGCGACGCTGGCATTTGATACATGGTATGCGATTGAGAAAGACTGGGATTATGGGGCGGTAGAAGTAAAACCGCATGGCAGCAACGAATGGACAACAATTCAAGGAAACATTACGACGACCGACAATCCGTACGGGCAAAACCCTGGCAACGGCATTACCGGTACGTCAAACGGCTGGGTGAAGGCGGAATTTGACTTGTCGGCCTATGCAGGACAAACGATTGACCTTCGCTTCCATTACATCACTGATGTAGCGGTGTCGGAAGCTGGCTGGTATGTTGACAACATTCAAGTGACGGCAGATGGAACAATCGCGCTCACAGACGATGCAGAGGGCGACAGCGCTTTCGCGTTGGACGGTTTTGCGAAAAGCGACGGCATCGCGCGCTCGAAGCATTATTATTTGCTTGAATGGCGCAACCACCGCGGCGTCGATGAAGGGCTCGCCCATATTTTGCGCGGCGACCGGCTTCTTTCGTACGATCCAGGGCTTGTCGTCTGGTATGTGGATGAAGGCTATGACAACAACTGGACGGGCGTCCATCCGGGCGAAGGGTTTCTTGGCGTTGTGGATGCCGACCAGCATACGTTAAAATGGTCGGGCAATACGACAGCGTCGACTCGCTATCAAGTGCACGATGCGGCGTTCAGCCTGCAAAAAGGAGCCCCATTCCGCGTGGCAATCAATGGCTCACAGCTGATCGACAACGATACATCGCCGACGCCGGTGTTTGACGACAGCCGGTCGTATGACAATAAAGGGGCCGTCGACGCCGGCCGGAACGTGCCCAACTATGGCCTAAAAATCCGCGTCATCGGTGAAAGCGTTGACCGCACGGCAGCGCGTGTGTTGATCCACCGCTGACCACCTCCAAAGGCGCACGGAACATTTCCGTGCGCTGAACATTTATCGACACGGTTTGTCATCCCTTCGTCGAATTTGTTGATTTTTCTTTCCCCCTTTTTTCCGCTTTTTCCGTTTATAATCATAAGTAGGATCGGATGAGAAGGGGGAACAATCAGAATGGAATGGTATGAACAGCTGTCGGCGTGGATTGCCGAGAAGCAGCCGGTGCGTGTAAAAACCTATCAAGGGGAAGCGGTCGTGCTGCCGGTCAAGCTGTATCAGGACACGCGCAAACTGTTTGTTTACAACCGGCAAATGCGTCTAATGAACATTCCGTTGGACCGGATCATTTCCGTCGAGCCGACGCGCATCATCGGTTCCTTTGACCGTCGGGGAGAAGAGGCCATGGTACATACTCGTTGAACGGAGGGCACGCGTCTTTGGGCGCGTGTTTTTTTGATGGTGGTCGGCTGTTTCTGCCTGCGGTCTGTTCTGTTGCGCTGGGCTCTATACCCAATGAAGGCGGCATTCGCGTTGCGATGTGCCAGGGAGCGGAATGGTTTTTGTTGCATAGGCAAAGACCATCTTTTAGAATGGAAAGGACGAACGACTGACCATAAGGGGGAAGGGACATGCATGGCAAACGGATTGCCTTGTGCGCGTCACGCAAACTGGACGAAATGACAACGCTTATTGAAAAGCAAGGAGGAACGGCCATCATTCGTCCGGCGCAAGGGACCGTCTTTTCAAAGGGAAGCGAACTGGGAGAGGAAATGCGAACCGTCATCGCCATGCGGCCGGACTGGATCGTATTTACGACGGGAATCGGCTTTGAGGCGCTGTTGGAAGCGGCCGACCGGGAGGGAATGGCTGCTCAATGGCATCGAACGATCAAGGAAGCGAACGTGGCTGCCCGCGGCTATAAAACGGTGACGGCGTTGAAACAAATCGGCGTCACCCCGGTGGCCGCAAGCGAGGACGGGACGACGAAAGGGTTGATTGCTGCTCTTTATGGGCACGACTTTGCGGAAAAAAACGTTGTTGTACAGCTGTACGGCGATACCGCGCCAGCCTTGAAGCAGTTTTTTCTTGAACAAGGCGCTTTGTATACGGAATTGTTGCCATACCGGCATATCGCTCCGGATGAGGAGACACTGGCGACATTGTATAAAGAAATCGTCGGGCGCGAAGTCGATGCCGTCTGTTTTACATCGGCGATGCAAGTCCGCTTTTTCTTTTCGTTCGCCCGCGAGAAAAAAGAGATCGCATCGCTGCTTGACGCGTTTCGCACCGATGTCGTGGCCTGCGCCGTTGGCAAAGTGACAAAAGAAGCATTGGAAGAAGAGGGAGTCGATCGCGTCATCGCCCCGGAACATGAGCGGATGGGAGCGATGATTGTGACGCTTGCCCGTTATTTTCAACAATAAGCCCTGTTGAGGGTTGTTTTATATCAATTGTCCAACCTGCTATATAAGAGATCATCTTTTTGTTAAATGTTTTATATTATGTGTTTCATCAAAAATACTAAACTGTTTATTTTTTGTCACAGTTTTTCGAACATTTTCCGCTTATAATAAAACTGGGGATGTATTTTTCATATGAAAGGGCGGGGCGAGCATGAAACGAAGCTCATTCCAGCAGATGGAGAGCACGGTTCGGCGGGGATTTGCTACGGCGCGTCGCTCATGGGGGCGAGCGTGCTGTTTTTTTTTTTTGCGCTTGCCTGTCGGCGGTGTGATATGACTCACAACGATGGAGATGCTGCACACAGTATAATGGAAACAACGGACGGATCATAAAAAGGAGGAATTGATGATGCATTCATTTTGCCATATGGGCGGCCCTGAAGGGGTGAAATTATGCGCCGGTCTGGCGCAATTAAAACAAGAACACGGCCCGCTGCGCGCCCAAATGGAGCAGCTGCTTGCCGCAGCGGAGGCGATCGGCCGCGGGGAAAATGACCGCAACTGGCGTGAGCCGCTCGCTGATTTGAGAGAAAAAGTTGAATCGTTCGTCGCCGCCCTAGATCCGCATTCGGAGCGGGAAGAAGGCGTATTGTTCCCAATGATGGCTCGGTACATCGGGCGGACGACCGGCCCTATCGCCGTTATGGAATACGAACACGAACAGGCGAAAACGTGCCTTTCCATGTTTTTAGAAAAGACCGCCCAGCTGCCGGAGAACATCGACAGCAGACAGGCGTTGACGCTTGCCGGCGCGGTGATTGAGGCGTATCATATTTTGGATGAGCACTTCATGAAAGAGGAGAACGTGCTCTTCCCGATGGCCGAGCGGTTGTTGTCCGATGCGGAGAAAGAGGAGCTGTTTGCGCGCATTAACTAAGTAACAAATGGAAAACAGGATGCCCCAAACGACGGGCATCCTGTTTTTTATTATTGGTTCATTTGTTGGCAGGTTGTTATGCATGATCGTTAGGGTATGCGGAAGCGCACGTTGTTTCGTTCCCGCCGCCGTTAAAGTTGACAGGCCGGCTGTTAGGCAATCGGTTTGCCCCCTCCGCCTGTTCAGTTTAGGGTTCCTGATGTGACGCCCGCCGCTCGCTTACTTGGCGCGGTTGACCGGCTCTGCTTGTTTTGGCATTCGCTTTCGATAGACGACGTAGCTGCGCTGCAAGTAGCGGAGCGGGAAGCTGAATACGTGAACGAGACGGGTGAACGGCCAGACGGCGAACAAACCGAATGCAGCGAGAATATGAATCTGAAACCAAAGCGGCACCGCTTCCATATAAGCTGGGTTCGGACGGAACGTAAGAAGGCCGCGAAACCACGGGCCGATTGTCGTCCGGTAATCAAACCCGTGCGAATCGATGTTCAGAAACGTCGACGACAACCCGCTGGCGATCACGACAAGCAAAAATCCGAGCGCGACCCAGTCGCCGGTGCTGCTTGTCACCCGTACGCGCTTGACCGTCAAGCGGCGGCGAAAAAGGATCACGAAACCAACGAAGGCCGCCAAGCCGGCCGGAATGCCGCCTGCCAAGGCGAGGGCGTGGTACATCTCTTCTGTCACGCCAAGCGCCTCGTAAAACGGCTCGGGAATGAGAATGCCCATCACGTGGCCGACAAACACGAACAAAATGCCCCAGTGAAAGAGAAGGCTTCCAAGGCGCAACTGCCGTTTTTCAAGCAGTTCGCTTGATTTGGATGTCCAGCCAAACTGGTCGCGCTGGTAGCGCCAAATATGGCCGGCGACAAATAGGACAAGCGCCAAATACGGAACAATCACCCAGAGAAATTGGCTGGCCATGCCGTTGCACCTCCTTTCGGGAGCGGCGTCACGCCGAGTTGAGTGAATGTGTGATTGAGCGCGTCAAACAGCTGTGCATACGGGCTGCCTGCCGCTGCCAGCCGGTCGCCGATTTCGCGGATATGGCCGGCATAATCGGCGAGCAAGGCGGTCGTATGCTCTTGATCTGCATAGGCCATCCATTCAAGCATGAGCGGCAAGTAGTCGGGCAGCTCGTGATCGGAGACGGCGAATCCGGCCGCCTCGTAGCGCGCTTTTAAGGCGACGAGTTCGATTCCGCGCTCCCGCTGCTCGCCGTTTGTCATATACGTCAAGTACAAATTCGTTTTTTTGCCGAAATCAAATGTTTCGACATATTGCTCCATCCGCTCTCGAGCCGGGGTGACCGCGAGCTGTTCGGCCACTGCCAAAAGCGGCGCGCGGACGGTTTCATCGTCAAGCGAGCGGATGGCGTCTAGGCAGTCAGGAAGCGATTCGGCCCACTGTTCGTCCGGGTAAGACAACAAATACGATACACATAGAAAGACCGTTTGTTGTTGTTCGCTGTTCATCGTAAATCCTCCATTTCATTATTGAAGGGGGCGGGGCTCGCCTTCTTTCTCCTTTTACAGCGTGCCGCAAGCGCCCGGGCCGCCGGCGAACGCCAGCCCGCAGCTGCCTTGTTCCGCGTACAAGTCAGCGACTTCTTCGCGGTGCGATGCTGGAATGACGAAGCGGTCTTCGTATTTGGCAATCGCGAGCAAACGGTACATCTCTTCAATGTCTTCACGGCTTAAGCCGAGCGATTCAATGAGGCGGATGTCCGGCTGTTTGTTCGTTTGTTTCGCCCGCATGTATGAGCGCATGGCCGCCATTTTTTTCAATGTCGTGCGGATGTGCGCCGTATCGCCCGCCGTCAGCAAATTCGCCAAATATTCGATCGGAATGCGCATTTCATCAATGGCCGGGAAGATGTCATCGGCGCTCGCTTGGCTTCCTTTTCCTTCGATCGTATTCATGATCGGGCTCAGCGGCGGAATGTACCATACCATTGGCAGCGTCCGGTATTCCGGATGCAGCGGCAAAGCGATTTTCCAGTCGACGATCATTTTGTAAATCGGCGAGCGCTGCGCCGCGGCGATCCATTCGTCCGGGATGCCGGCTTCTTTCGCGGCGGCGGCGACGGCTGGATCGTTTGGATCAAGGAAAATATCAAGCTGGGCGTGGTACAGCTGTTTCTCATCGGCGACGCTCGCCGCTTCTTTCACTTGATCCGCATCATACAGCATGACGCCGATGTAGCGAATGCGGCCGACGCACGTTTCCGAACAAATCGTCGGCATGCCGGCTTCGATGCGCGGGAAGCAGAGCGTGCATTTTTCCGCTTTGTTCGTTTGCCAGTTGAAATACACTTTTTTGTACGGGCAGCTTGTGACGCAATACCGCCAAGCGCGGCAGGCGTTTTGGTCGACGAGGACGATGCCGTCCTCGTCGCGTTTGTACATGGCGCCTGACGGGCAGCTCGATACGCATGACGGATTGAGGCAATGCTCGCAAATGCGCGGCAAGTACATCATAAAGACGTTCTCAAATTCCGCTTGGATCGATTGCTCCATTTTGATGACGTTCGGGTCGACTAAGCCCGTGACATGGGCGCCGGCCAGATCGTCTTCCCAGTTCGGCCCCCATGACAGCTCCATCCATTCGCCGGTGATGCTTGATTTCGGCCGCGCCACTGGCTGGTATTGTTTTAGCGGGCTGTTCGTCAACGTTTCATAGTCGTAATTCCACGGTTCGTAGTAATCGTCGATCGTAGGCTGGTACGGATTGTAGAACAAGTTGACGAGCCGCATCGCTTTCGAGCCGGATTTGAGCCGCAGTTCGCCGTTTTTCAACTCCCAGCCGCCTCTATACTTCTCTTGGTTTTCCCATTGTTTCGGATAGCCGATTCCGGGTTTCGTTTCAACGTTGTTAAAGTACATGTATTCAGCGCCGGGGCGGTTCGTCCATGTGTTTTTGCACGTGACGCTGCACGTATGGCAGCCGATGCATTTGTCCAAATTCATCACCATGCCGACTTGCGCTTTAATCTTCAAGCCAATCAACCTCCTCGAGTTTGCGGATGACGACGTACAGGTCGCGTTGGTTGCCCGTCGGTCCGTAATAGTTGAATCCGTAGCTTAACTGTGCATATCCGCCGATCATATGCGTCGGCTTTACGTGGATGCGCGTCGGGCTGTTGTGCGTGCCGCCGCGGTTGTTTGTCAGCTTCGTGCCCGGCACGTTAATATGGCGGTCTTGCGCGTGGTGCATAAACGCCATGCCGCGCGGCAGCCGGTGGGAGACGACGGCGCGGGCGACGACGACGCCGTTTTCGTTGAAACATTCGATCCAGTCGTTGTCGTTGATGCCGGCTTCGGCCGCATCATCTTTGTTCATCCACACGGTCGGCCCGCCGCGGAAAAGCGTCAACATCGGCAAGGAGTCGAAATACATGCTGTGGATCGACCATTTGTTATGCGGCGTCAAATAGTTCAAGATGACTTCCTTTCCGTTTTCTTTCGGGCGTTTGTTTGAAAACGGACGGTGCGGCAACACCGGCTTGAACGTCGCCATCGTTTCGCCAAACTCGTGCATCAGTTCATGATCGATGTAAAACGACTGCCGGCCGGTCAACGTCCGCCACGGGATGAGCCGTTCGACGTTCGTCGTAAACGGCGAGTAGCGCCGCCCGCCTTTTTCCGAGCCGCTGAACGCCGGCGAGGTGATGACCGTTTTCGGCTGGGCGGTGATTTGTTCAAACGTAAAGCATTCTTCCTCGCGTTCTTTCGCTAAATCGGCCAATTTCAAATCCGTCTTTTTCTCAAGCGCCTCCCACGCTTTCACCGCCATTTTGCCGTTTGTAGTTGATGACAGCGTCAAAATCGCTTCAGCCGCTTTTTTCGCTTCGCTGATATCCGGGCAGCCGTCGGCGATGGAAGCGCGCCGGACAGTGCCGAGCCGGCGTTTCAACTGTTCATACTCGTCTTTCGCTGACCAGGCAATCCCTTTTGTGCCGATCGGCTGGCGGGCGACATTTGGACCTAAGGCGGTCATTTGGTCGTAAAGAAGGGTATAGTCGCGTTCAATGACGTGAATGTTCGGCATCGTTTTGCCCGGAATCGGTTCGGTTTCGCCTTTGCTCCAGTCTTTCACTTCACCGAACGGCTGCGCCAGCTCTTGCGCCGTATCGTGCAACAGCGGAGTGGCGACGACTTCTTTCATCGGCTTTAAGCCGGCTTGTTTGGCGACATCAGATACGGCTTTCGCAAGTGATTTGAAAATATCCCAGTCCGAGCGCGCTTCCCAGAGCGGAGGCACGGCTGGATTGAACGGATGGACGAACGGATGCATATCCGTGCTGCTTAAGTCATGTTTTTCATACCATGTCGCTGCCGGCAGGACGACATCGGAGTAGAGCGCTGTGCCGGCCATGCGGAAGTCCAAGTTGACAAGCAGATCGAGCTTGCCTTCCGGCGCTTCATCGCGCCAGCGGATTTCTTCCGGGCGCAGGCTGTCGCGGTCATCGTTTAACAAGCCGTTCGTCGTGCCAAGCAAATGTTTTAAGAAGTATTCGTGCCCTTTGCCGGAGCTTGAGATTAAGTTGGCGCGCCAGACGATCAAGTTGCGCGGAAAATTCGCCTCGTTGTCCGGATCTTCGATCGCAAACTGCAATTCTTTCTTTTTCAGCTGTTTCGCGACGTAGGCGCCGATCTCTTCCGGCGTGCGGGCTCCATGGCTTACTGCTTCGTTATACAGCTCGATGCCGTTTTTGTTAAACGTCGGGTACGACGGCAGCCAGCCAAGCCGCGCGGCCAAGACGTTGTAATCGCCAGGGTGTGAATAGCGCGCTTTTTTGGCCAGCGGTGAGATGAGCTCATCGACCGGCCGCTCTTCATAGCGCCATTGGTCGGTCGCAAAGTAAAAGAATGACGTGCCGTTTTGCAATTTCGCTGGTCCGACCCAGTCGCGGGCGGTGGCGATTGTCTGCCATCCTTCCACCGGCCGCAGCTTTTCCTGCCCGACGTAATGGGCCCAACCGCCGCCATTCACCCCTTGGGCGCCGACGAACAAGACAAGGTTCAAGACGGCGCGGTAAATCGTATCGGAGTTGAACCAATGGTTGATCCCGGCGCCGACGATGATCATCGACCGGCCGTTTGTGTCGATCGCGTTGTCGGCAAACTCACGGGCGATTTTCACGACGAGTTCGCGGTCGACGCCGGTGATCGCTTCTTGCCATGCTGGCGTGAATGGCACCTCGTCATCGTACGAGCGGGCGACTGTGCCGCCGATGCCGCGGTCAATGCCGTAGTTGGCCAAAATCAAATCATAGACGGTCGTGACGTAAACGTCTCCTGTTACGGTTTGCACTTTTTTCACTGGAACCGCGCGTTCGATCGTTTTTCCGCCCTCAGCGGTGAAATATGGAAGCTGGATCGAGATGACTTCATCTTCGCTCCCTAAAAACGACAGGCGTGGCTCAAGCGGCTGTTCTGTTTCCTCATCAACAAGACGCAAGTTCCATTTTCCTTTGTCTTCCCAGCGAGCGCCGATCGTTCCATTCGGCACGACAAACGAGTCGGTGTTTTCATCATAGATGACCGGCTTCCATTCGGCATTGTTCGTTTGTTTGCCAAGGTCTTTCGCCAACAAGAAGCGGCCGGCCGTCCATGCGCCGCCGTTTTGTTTTAAGGTGACGACAAACGGAAAATCGGTGTACGTTTTGGCATATCGTTCAAAATATGGAACGGTCCGTTTGACGTAATATTTGTTTAAAATAACATGTCCCATCGCCATCGCCAAGGCGCCGTCCGTCCCTTGCTTCACCGACAGCCAGTCGTCGGCGAATTTTGTCGACTCGGCGTAATCTGGGCTGACGGAGACGACTTTCGTGCCGCGGTAGCGCACTTCGGCTAAAAAGTGAGCGTCCGGAGTCCGGGTGAGCGGGACGTTCGAGCCCCAGGTGATGATGTAGCCGGCGTTGTACCAGTCGCTTGACTCCGGCACGTCCGTTTGGTCGCCCCAAATTTGCGGCGACGCCGGCGGCAAGTCGGCGTACCAATCATAGAAGCTTAACATCGGCCCGCCCATCAGCTGCATGAAGCGCGATCCGGCGGCATGGCTGACCATCGACATGGCTGGAATCGGGGAGAAGCCGACGTTGCGGTCCGGGCCGTATTTGACGACCGTATACAATAAGGAAGCGGCGACAAGCGTCAATGCTTCATCCCAGCTGACGCGCACGAATCCGCCCTTCCCGCGCGCCTGTTTGTAGCGCTTCGCTTTTTCGCGGTCTTCAACGATGCTTTTCCACGCCTCAAGCGGGTTGTTTGGATGATGGGAGAGCGCCTCGCGCCACATGTCAAGCAAGATGCCGCGGACATACGGGTATTTGACGCGCAGCGGGCTGTACATATACCATGAGAAGCTCGCGCCGCGCGGGCAGCCGCGCGGTTCAAAGTCCGGCATATCCGGCCCGGTCGACGGATAGTTGAGCTGCTGTCCTTCCCAGGTGACGATGCCGTTTTTGACGTAAATGTTCCAGCTGCACGACCCCGTGCAGTTGACGCCATGGGTCGAGCGGACGACTTTGTCGTGCTGCCAGCGGCGACGGTACGCATCTTCCCAGGCGCGGTCGCCGTAGGTTGTTTCGCTATGGCCGTCGGCTTGGCGCTCGATCGGCCGAATATATTTGAAACGGTTGGTGAGCGGAGATCGTTTTCGTGTCATTTGCTTCACTCCTTATTAGCGTTGTGTACTTTTAACTATAGCCATGATGTCAATAACGCGATGTTAACTTTGTCACACTTGGCATCATTGTCACAAATCCGTCAAAGAAACGAACAAATATTCTTTTCTGTGGTATAATGGGGAAAACGATAAAAGTTTGAGGGGATTTCGTTGCGATACTCCAGCCATGTCATTGCCACATTATGCCTCGGCGCGGCGGCGGCCGCGCATACAAAGCTGCCGTTTACCGCCGCCTATACGGCGGGGCTTGTCATCGGCAGCCTTCTTCCTGACATTGACGAGCCGTCGTCATACGTCGGCCGCCGTTCGTTCGGCGTCGCGGGGAAAGTAAAAGAAGCGTTCGGCCATCGCGGCATGACGCATTCGCTCATCGTCTGGGGGGTGCTTGCCGCCCTCGTCTGGCGCGACTCGGCGTCGCCGTTTACCGCTGGGCTCGTGCTCGGCTACTTGTTTCATATTGTGGAAGACTTTTTTTCTGTTCAAGGGGTGCCGCTGTTTTGGCCGTTTTCGTCCAAGCGGTGGAAAGTGCCGCTCTATCGGACGGGAAAAGGGATGGAGAAAGCATTGGTTGGCATCGCTTGGATCGCATTCGTCTATTTTGGCGTCAACGGCTTGTTTCACGAATGGTGGCGGTCATGGTTGTCGATGTGGTAACGGCGTCCGATCAAAAAAGGAAAAAAGAGGTGCGGCGGCGAATATAGTGAGAGGAACGGATTTGACTAGATAAGGGGGAGAGGAAGATGAGCGAACAATATCCGGTGCTCTCGGGCGCCGAGCCGTTTTACGCCGAAAACGGGCCGGTCGGGGTGCTGCTCGTGCACGGATTCACCGGCACGCCCCACAGCATGCGCCCGCTCGCTGAAGCGTATGCGAAAGCCGGCTATACCGTTTGCCTGCCGCGCTTAAAAGGGCACGGAACGCATTACGAAGACATGGAACGGACGACGTTCCACGATTGGGTCGCCTCGGTCGAAGAAGGATATGGATGGCTGAAACAACGATGCCAAACCATTTTTGTCACCGGGCTGTCGATGGGCGGGACGCTCACGCTTTATTTGGCGGAACATCACCCAGACATCTGCGGCATCGTGCCGATTAACGCCGCTGTCGACATCCCGGCCATCGCCGCCGGGATGACGGGCGGGGGCGAGCTGCCGAGGTATCTGGATTCGATCGGTTCGGACTTGAAAAATCCGGATGTGAAAGAGCTGGCATACGAGAAAACGCCGACCGCTTCGCTTCTTCAGCTGGCTAGGCTGATGGCACAGACAAAAGCGAAACTCGATCGCATCGTCTGTCCGGCGTTGATTTTTGTCTCCGACGAAGATCACGTCGTGCCGCCGGGAAACGCCGACATCATCTTTCAAGGCATTTCATCGACGGAGAAAGAGATCGTCCGCCTCCGAAACAGCTACCATGTGGCGACGCTCGATTACGACCAACCGATGATTATTGAACGGTCTCTCGAATTTTTCGCCAAGCACGCCGGATAAAACGAATCGGTATATGGCTGATCCTGTTCAAAGGAGAGGCCATTTTTTGTTTGTCGGTATTTTTGTGAAAAAATATGTGGCTGTTTTGCCGGGCTTGTTCTACACTTATAAATAGCTGGAAAAAGAATAAGGGAGTTTTCTTTGTATGAATCATATCAAACCGATCGCATTGCTCGTTGAAGAAAAACGAATCGTGGATGCCCTTGCCCAGGTGCGGCCGCATTTAGAAAACATGGGATTGTTTCAATGGCGGCCGCTCATGGCGTCATGGGACAGCATCGAGCCGTTTCGGGCGCTCATCCGGCTGTTTGATTATGCGCTCATGTACCGGCATAGCGGGCTTGTCGCGCGGTACGCCCACCGGAAGTTCAACACGTTGCAGACGCTCGCTTGGGTGTGTGATGAGTGGCTCGAGAACCGCCGGCCGCTCGATGTGGAAGAGGCGCTCACCCCGCGTCTTACAGAAGCGCTCGAAGGCCGGGTGGAGGAGCCGAGGGAATCGATCGCCCGGGCGGCGTTTGCGTTGGTGCGCGCTTTATTGGATATGCAGCGGGTCGAGGAGGCGCGGGAATGGATGGATGTGGTTGCCCGCTATGAGACAGCGCCGATGCATGACAAATGGGGCTACTTTTATATCGAGACCGGCGACCGGAAAAACGCGGAACAGGCGATTCGCGCCGGTCTCGACGACTCGGAGCGCGGCGATATGTGCTATTTGCTTCTTGCCGATTTGTATGCGCTCGATGGCCGCCACCGCGAGGCGCTTGCCGTTTTGGAAGAAGGAAAGCAGCGTTTTCCGCAAGTGTTGGCGTTTTACGCTGAGCGCGTGCGCCGCCTGCGCGATGTGCGCGCCTACCGCGAGGCGCTCGCGGCGATGGAGGAGCTTGACCGTTTGAATCCGCTTCATATGCATCGCCGTTATTTTGCCCATTTGCGCGCCGAATTGTATTACCAGCTTGACGAATGGGAGAAGCTTGAATCGCTTGTGAAAGCGGAGCCGCAGCTTGAAAAAAAACGCCGTACGCCCGCGCGCTTGGGCGGCAAGGGAAACGGTCGGTGGCGCTGCCGCTTGTGCCGGTCGTGCAAAAGCACAACTATTGCGTGCCGGCGAGTCTGGAAATGATGCTTCGATTGCTTGGTTCCCCCCGCACGCAGGATGAAGTGGCCGAACATATTTTTGATGTGCGCGGATCGAAGCTGTCCACGACCGTACATTATTTGGAAGATCTTGGATTTGTTTGCCGCTTTTTCATCGGCACGCTGCCGCGCTGGAAGCGGCTCATTGATGAGGGCGTTCCGGTGCTGTTGAGCGTCGATTACGAACAGTCATCACACGTCCAAGTGCTGTTTGGCTATGACGAACGGCTCGAGGCGTTTTATGTGCAAGACCCGAATCTGTTTGATCCGTTTGTCGTTTCCGAGGACGAGCTTGCCAAGTGGTATGCAGGGACGCATTATTTGTCGATTGTGGCGCTTCCCCGGGAAAAAGCGGCGCTCGCCGCCGAGCTTCCGGAGGAGGAGGACCGCTATTTCCGTGAGCTGCACGCGTTGGCTGAAAAGATGGACGAGGACGAACAGGCGCATTTCGCCGCCTTTGTCGCCTTTTTGCGCCAGCATGAGCACATCCCGTACACATGGCTGTATGTCATGAAGCATTTCGGCAGCGACGAGGCGAAGCCGCTTGTATTGGAGTATACGGAACGAGTCTTGAACGAGTATCCGGAACATAACGACTTGCTGCTGATGGCGGCGAAAGCGTACGTCTACACGCAAGAAATGGAGAAGGCTGAAGACGTGCTCAAACGGGTGAAAGGAAAGGCGCAAAGCCCGCTCTACCATTATTTGCGCGGGCGCATTGCCTTTTTTGCCAGCCGCTATGAAGAGGCGGCCCGCTATTTTCGCACCTCGCTCCAGTTGGACCCAGACCAGCCGGAAGTGTGGAGCTATTTCGGGCTCACCTCGGCGTACGCCGGTCATATCGAAAAAGGGCTCATCTCTTCGCGCGTGGCAGTCAGCCTGTATCCGGGCGATTTGTTTATCGAAACGAATCACGGTGTGCTGTTGTTCCATGCGAAGCGGTTCGCCGAAGCGCGCGACTGGTTTGATCGTCTTGTGCGCCGCGAGCGGCGGGATGCCCAGCTTTGGTATGAGCGGGCCCGCTGCGACATGGAGCTCGGCCGAAGGCGCAAGGCGGAACGCGGCTTTGGCGTCGCCAAAGCGCTCGACCCGCAGGAACCGCATCCGTATTTGATGTTGGCTGACTTGTATGATGATGCCGGTGATCGGGAAAAAGCGAAAGCGGTGCTGGAAGAGGGGCTGGCCGCTGCTAGACGCTTGGCGCCGCTTTACGTCCGTCTTGGCGATCTCTATATGGAGGAAGGGGAGGCGGAACAAGCGGTTTCGTGCTACAAAGAGGCGGTCCGTCATGACCGCGATGACGTGTTCGCCCATCTCGGCTTGGCGTCTGCCCTTGCGGAGCGCGGGGATATGGATGAGGCGCGCCGGTATGTGATCGAGCAGCGCGCCCGTTTTGCCGCCAACAGCGAATATTGGCTGAACGCGGGAAGATGGCTTGTCGCCCATGGGTTCGCCGACGAGGAGGAAGGACGCGAGACGGCGCTGTCGTGGTTGGAAGAAGGGTTGCGTCTGGCTGAGTTTGAGGCGGAAGAAGCGTACGAGTTTTACCTTGATCAGCTGGCAACGCCGTCTTTAGAGGAACGCGGCCGGGCGTTTTTAGAGCAGCTTGTCTCGGCTCGCCCGACACTCGCTTCGGCCCATTCCGCTCTCGGCGCCCTTTATGAACGGCAAGGCCGGCCGTCGAAGGCCATGGCGTTTTACCGAGAAGCTGCCGCCATGGGCCATGCGCTTTCCCTCTTCCGGCTCGCGGAGCTGTGCGCCTCGCTTGGACGCCACGAAGAGGCGAAACAACAGTATGAGGCTTGTCTCAAAGCCGATCCGTCGTTTGTCCTCTGCCATTTTCGCTTAGCTGCGCTCTATGAGGCAGAAGGAAACGAAGAGCGGCAGCACGCGCATTTGCTTCAGGCGGTTCGCCTTGCTCCGCTGCGAGTGGATAGCGAACAGCTTGCAGCGATCATAGAGCCTCCGGCGCTGCTTGAGACGTTGGCCGATGCCCGTCCGCGTGGAGGAGATGTGTGGTACTATGACAGCCTTGGGTATGTATATGGAGCGCTCGGACGCCGCGATCAAGAAAAGGCGGCGGTCGAGAGGGCGCTTGCTCTTGACCCGGATCACAGTGAAGTGCTTCGTCATTACGCGAATGTGCTTAGCCGGGAAGGACGCACGAAAGAGGCAATCAAGCTGCTCGAGCGGTTGATGGTGCGCCATCCGGACGATGAATCGTTGTACCCGTTGTATGTGGCTCTCTTTCCGAAAACGATGCGCGGCTTAGGGAAGCTGCGCCACCGGCTGGAGCGGCTGAAGATCGGCCGTGAGGCGAAAAGCGTTGTTTATCGGAATGCGGCCGCCGCTCTCCTTCCGTATTTGGAAGAGGAACAGAACGAAAGCGACGAGCCGGTGCGGTGGTGGACAAAAGCGAAAGAATGGATGGGCAGGTTTTCCTTGTTTTCGATCGTCATTGATTTGTATGAGGAGGCGATTCGCCTCAATCGCAGCGATGCGGAAGCCTATGGGCAGCTCGCCCGCCTCTATGCGGCGATCGAGCTGGAGGACGATGCCATCAAAACGTGGCGCCGAGCGCTCGCCCGCGTTTGGGATCCTTCATTGGCGCGTGAATTCGTCGAACACTTGTTGAAGGCCGACGATGAGAAGAAGCGCCAAGAAGCCAAGCGGTGGCTTGAACGGCTAGTGGCTGATGACCCGGACGATGTCGAACTGCGCGTGTTGCAGGCGGTCGTTTGGCTTCAAGAAGGGCAGCACGAGAAAGCCGAGCGGCAGCTGGAGGCGATCGTGGCGGAAGAACCGCTCGCCCGTGAGGCGCTCATGTTGCTTGGCGAACAGTATATGGAAACGGGCCGCTATCAGGAAGCGGCGGCGCTTTGGGAGCGCTACGCCGATTGGTATCCTGAGGATGAAGAGCTGAATATGCAGCTCGCGGCTGCTTATGAAGCGGCAGGGCACATTGAGCGGGCTTTGGCTGCCATTGAACGGTGCGTCCATATGGCCAAAGATGCTCGACTTCGCTACGAACGAGCCCGCTGTCTCGCGTTGCTTGGACGCTTCGATGAGGCGAAGCAAGAGCTTGAGGCGGCATTTTCGGCTGATGAAAGCGGAGAGCTCGCCATGTTGGCGGCTGACGAGCCGGCATTTCACCGCTTGGAGCGGATGTGATCAATTGTTGCTTTTCTTTTGATGGAAAGTTTGCTATTGTATGAGAAGAGAAGATGGACGGGGCAAAAGGGGGTGGACGGGACGCATGGAAGCGCCTATTGATTTGCTTGTGTATATGTCGCTTGTCGGCGCGTTATGGATCATCATGAAAGGGTATATGGGCGCACATCGGACAGCGAAATCATTGTTTTACGAGCCGGCGTTGGCCTCGGTTCGCGAGCGGGAGGCGGGAGGAGGCGCCGAACGAGCGGCGCTTCCATGGCGCCCGCTGTTTTTGCCGCAGCGGCGGAAAATTCCCGTTCGGGAACGGACAAGCCGAACGGATGAGGATGGAAGGCCCTTTCCTTTATGATGAAACGGCATGATTTTGCAACATGATAGTAAGGAGGGCTTTTCATGAAAAAATGGGTATTGGTGCTGCTTGGTGCAGTCTTGCTTCTTTCCGGCTGCAACCGCAACGAACCGATCAATGAACATAGCCAAGGCATTTGGAACCATTATTTTGTCTACCCGATGTCGAAGCTCCTTTTGACGCTTGGGCACTGGTTTGGCGACAACTACGGCATCGCCATTATCGTGCTGACGCTCATCGTTCGTTTTTGCTTGCTGCCGCTCATTTTGAAGCAGTTCCGCGCATCACTCGCCATGCAAAAGCTGCGTCCGGAATTGTTGAAGCTGCAAGAAAAATATAAAAGCAAAGACCCGGAAACGCAGCGCAAGCTCCAGCAAGAAATGATGCAGCTGTACCAAAAGCACGGCGTCAATCCGGCGAGCGGCTGCCTGCCGGTGTTAATTCAAATGCCGATTTTTATGGCGCTTTATTACGCGATTTCGCGGACGCAAGAAATTAAAACCCACTCGTTCCTATGGGTCGAGCTTGGCCACCGCGATCCGTATTTCATTTTGCCCGTTTTGGCGGCGTTGACGACGTTCATCTCGCTCCGCCTCTCGCCGTCGATGGCCGAAGAACAAATGCCGCAAATGGCGATGATGTTGTACATCATGCCGGTCATGATCTTTATCGGCGCCAGCTCCGTCCCATCGGCGCTGTCGCTTTACTGGGTGGTTGGCGGCTGCTTCTCGATCATCCAGTCGCTCATTTTGCGCAGTCAGCTGAAAGCGGCGAAAACGGCGGAAAATAGCTGACGGATCAGTGAAAATCCCGCGCCTGCTTCAAGCAGGCGCGGGATTTTCGCTTTGCGCTTATGGTTGCGCCGCTTTGTTGATTTGATTCAGCTGATAATTGTTGAACGGCACCCAACGGAGAGGCTCAGTGTAGCTGATCATGCGAATCCGGTTTGACGCAAATTTATTCAGGAAGACGACGGATAAACCGACGGCAAGAAGCACGAGCAAAAAAACGATATTGAAAAAAAGGGGGATCATATCGGCATATCCTACTTTCTGTTTTTGTAAATATTCGTAAAAACCATTCGTCAGAAAGGAATCACTTTTCCGCTGAGCGATGGAAGGCGAGTTTTGCATCATCGGCTCGCTTTCTTATGCAATCTTCTGCTTGCCCAGATTTTGCATGCTGGAGTAGAGTAAAAGTATAGCAGCGGCAATGTACAGCAAGACCCGTTTGTTAGACAAACACGCAGGAGGGATTTTCATGAAGAGAGCACTCATTAACATCGACTACACCGTCGATTTCATCGCCGATCATGGCGCGCTTACATGCGGGAAACCGGGGCAGGCGATTGAAAAAGAGCTCGTGCGGGTGACGAAACAGTTTATTGACAACGGTGATTTTGTCGTCTTTGCCATTGACAAGCATGTGGCGGGAGACGACTATCATCCGGAAACGAAGTTGTTTCCGCCGCATAACATTGAAGGGACGGAGGGGCGAAAGCTGTACGGGGAGCTCGAGGCGGTGTATCAGGGGAACAAGCATAAAAACAATGTGTATTGGATGGACAAAACGCGCTACAGCGCGTTCGCCGGAACGGATTTGGAGCTGAAATTGCGCGAAAGAGGCATCACGGAAGTGCATTTGGTCGGCTGCTGCACCGATATTTGCGTTCTTCATACGGCGGTCGATGCGTACAACAAAGGATTTCGCATCGTCGTCCACCGGCGGGCGGTGGCGAGCTTCGACGCGGCGGGACACGAATGGGCGCTCCGCCATTTTCGCCATACGCTAGGCGCGGAAATAGTGGAATAATGGAGAAAACGTGATAGAATAGACGATGAACATTGTTTTATTCGGCGGCGCCGTCATTCGTGTGTTGGAGGTAGCAATTCATGAAGACATATGCTGATGACAGTTTGATGCTTCATACGGACTTATATCAAATCAATATGGTCGAGACGTATTGGGAAGATCGTATGCATGAGCGCCGCGCTGTGTTTGAAGTGTTTTTCCGCAAGCTGCCGTTTGGCAACGGCTATGCGGTGTTCGCTGGGTTGGAGCGCGTCATTCAGTTTTTGCAACAGTTCCGATTTTCTGACAGCGACATCGACTATTTGCGCCAAGAACTTGGCTACCGTGATGACTTTTTAGACTATTTGCGGACGCTTCGCTTCACCGGCACGGTCCGTTCGATGCGCGAAGGGGAAGTGGTGTTTGCCAATGAACCGATTATGCGCATCGAGGCGCCGCTTGCGGAGGCGCAGCTCATTGAAACCGCCATTTTAAACATCATCAATTTTCAGACGCTCATCGCCACGAAAGCGTCGCGCATTAAGCATATTCTCGGGAACGAACCGGCTTTGGAGTTCGGCAGCCGGCGGGCGCAGGAGATGGATGCGGCGCTTTGGGGCGCGCGCGCAGCGTATATCGGCGGGATTGAGGCGACATCGAACGTGCGTGCCGGGAAGCTGTTTGGCATTCCGGTCGCCGGAACGCACGCCCATTCGATGATTCAAGCGTATCAGGATGAATACACCGCCTTTTTGAAGTATGCACGCCGTCATAAAGACTGCGTATTTCTCGTCGATACGTACGATACGTTGAAGTCCGGGGTGCCAAACGCCATTCGCGTCGCGAAGGAGCTGGGCGACCAAATCAACTTTATCGGCATCCGCATCGACAGCGGCGATCTCGCCTATTTGTCGAAGGAAGCGCGGAAAATGCTCGATGAAGCCGGATTTCCGAACGCGAAAATTTTCGCCTCGAACGATTTGGATGAAGATACGATTTTAAACTTGAAGTCGCAAGGGGCGAAAATCGATGTGTGGGGGATCGGCACAAAGCTCATTACGGCGTACGATCAGCCAGCGCTCGGCGCCGTGTACAAAATGGTGGCGATTGAAAACGAACGCGGTGAGATGGTCGATACAATCAAAATCAGCGGCAATCCAGAGAAAGTGACGACGCCGGGGCTGAAGCGGGTGTACCGCATCGTCAACAAAATCAACCATAAAGCGGAAGGCGACTACATCGCCTTAGAGAGCGAAAACCCGCAGCAAGAAGAGCGGCTGAAAATGTTCCATCCGGTGTACACGTTCATCAGCAAATTCGTCACCAATTTCGAAGCGCGTGATTTGCATGTGACGATCTTCGACAACGGCCGGCTCGTGTATACGTCGCCCCCGCTTCCGGACATTCAAGCGTATGCGAAAGAAAGCTTGCGCTTGTTTTGGGAGGAGTACAAACGGACGCTCAATCCCGAGCAATATCCCGTCGATTTGAGCCAAGCGTGCTGGGACAATAAGATGGAAAACATCCGCAAGGTGAAAGAAAAAATTGCAGGTGCATCTTTAAGTGAATAAACCGCCTTGGCTGCGGGGCAAGCGCATGGTGTCGCTTTGCGCGCGATCGACCGCCTTAACCGGTCCGGCGCGTTGCAGCGCAAAGCGATATTCTTTTTTCCGCCGCAATAACAAAGGTGTCCCGAACGGCGCGGGACACCTCTTTCATGTAGACCGCTGACGGTTTTGGCTTGGCAGCTGTCGATCGAGTTCGTCAACGAGTTCGGCGAAATGACCTAAGACCCGCTCGATCGGTTCGGGGCTTGTCATATCCACTCCGGCTCGCTTGAGCAGACGGATCGGGTCATCGGATGCGCCGGAGCGCAAAAATTGTTTGTACCGCTTCACCGCCTTGCCGCTTGTATCGGTTTGGATGTCGCTCACAATGGTGTACGACGCCGCGAGCGAAGTGGCATATTTGTATACATAAAAGGCGTCATAAAAATGCGGGATGCGCAGCCAGCCGCGCGCGGCGCCGGGATCGGCGGCGTACGCCGGGCCGTAATACGTTTTGAGCAGGCCAAGCCAAAGATGGTTCAGTTCGTCCGCTGTCAGACTGCCGCCTTGGCGCACTTTGTCATGAATCATCCGTTCAAATTCGGAATACATCACTTGCGTGTACAACGTGCCGCGGATTTGCTCGATTTGTTCGATGAGCAGGCGGAGTTTTTCTTCTTTTGTTTTCGCCTGTTTGTACAAATAATCGAGCATGAGCCATTCGTTCGCGGTCGAGGCGACTTCGGCGGTGAAAATCGAATGACCGGAATAATGGTACGGCTGCGCGCGGTTCGTGTATACGGAATGCATGGCGTGCCCAAGCTCGTGGGCCATCGTCAATACGCTGTCGAGCGAACCGTTGTAATTGAGCAAGATGAACGGATGGGTGTCATACGCTCCCGTGTTGTAGCCGCCGGTATATTTTTTCGGGCGCGGGAAGACATCAAGCCATCGTTCTTGAAACGCTCGGTGCACCTGTTTGATATAGTCGGCGCCGAGCGGCTTGAGTCCTTCCACTATGAGCGTCTTCGCCGTTTCGACCGGAATCGGTTTCATTGTTTCGCCGACGAGCGGCACGTACAAGTCATAGCTATGGACGCGGTCAAGCCCGAGCGCGCGCCGCCGCAGTTCGACATAGCGGTGAAGCGCCGGCAAGTGGCGGCGAGTGGCGGCGATCAAGTGATCGAACACTTCCTTTGGTACGTCATCGGCGGCCAGCGCGGCGGCAAGGCCGGATGGATAGCGGCGCACGTTCGCATACAATTCATCCGCTTTGACCGAGGCATACAGCGTCGCGGCTGCGGTTTGTTCCATGGCTTCATAACTTTTGGCTTTCGCTTCAAACGCCGCCTTTCGATAGCGGCGGTCCGGGTGCTCGAGCATGGCGGCGTATTGGTCGTCGGTCAATGTCACTGTCTTTCCGTTCGGCATCTTGACAGATGGCGGCTCGTAATCGCCGCGGGCGGCGTGGTCATAAATGTTCTCCGCTTCGCCGAGCGCCGGCGATAGTTTCGCGAGCAGCTGTTCTTCGCGTTTCGTGAGCGTATGCGGCTTTTGCTCACGCAACTCATGGAAGTAATAGCGGTACGCTTTCAGCGGTTTGCTTTTTTGGAGCTTCCTGAGCGTCCGCTCTGGGAGGGCGAGCAGTTCCGGCTCGATAAACGCTGTTTTCGCCGCATATTGGGCGGCGAGCGCTTCCACTTTTGCCCCGAGCCGGGCCGCCGTTTCATCTTCAATGTTGATATCGCGTTTTAAATGGGCGTAAAGCGACAGTTTTTCGAGCTTGCGGGCCGTTTGTTCGTTTAGGGCGAACAGTTTGGCGATCGTCTTTGCATCATCGAGTTTTCCTTCAAACGCCGCCAGTTTCGGCAAGGCGTTTTGCACCGCCTTGTAGTCGTGCATCCACTCGGCTTCGGATGGATAAATGTCGGCTAGGTTCCATTCGTATGCGGTTTCGGCGGCTGATGCCGGCCATGGGGAGGCGAAAAGAAGCACAGCGGCGAGCCCAAGAAGCCAGCGCTTCATATCATCACGTCCTTTCCGTTTTTTCCTCTTGTTGGTAGTATGCGCAAGCGGAACGATTTTAGCCAAAAATAAAGAAAGGGAGACAATCAATGGAACGAATTCGGTTGGCGGACGATTTGACGTTTTCCCGCCTCATTTACGGCTGTTGGCGGCTTGCGGACTGGGGCTATTCGCGCGAGCAGCTGCTCGGGCTCATTGAATTTTGTCTTGAGCGCGGCATTACGACGTTTGACCATGCTGATATTTACGGCGACTATACGTGTGAATCGCGCTTTGGCGAAGCACTGGCGTTAAAGCCAAGCTTGCGCGGTCAGATCGAGATCGTGACGAAATGCGGCATCAAGCTGCCATCGAAGTACGGGATGAAATTATACGATACAAGCAAAAATCATATCATCGCTTCGGTTGAGCAATCCCTTCGACACTTCCATACCGATTATATTGATGTATTGCTTATCCACCGCCCGGATCCGTTTATGAACCCGGAAGAGGTGGCCGAGGCGTTTCTCCAACTCAAGCAGGATGGAAAAGTGCGCTATTTTGGCGTTTCCAACTTTAAACGTTCGCAGTGGGAAATGCTTCAGTCGTATTTGCCGTTTCCGCTCGTGACCAACCAAATCGAAGTATCGGCGTATCGGTTGGAAAATCTTGAAGACGGCACCGTTGACCTTTGCCTTGAGAAGCGCGTTCCGCCAATGGTATGGTCGCCGCTCGCCGGTGGAGCGATTTTTTCCGCTGACGATGACCGGGCGGTGCGGTTGCGCGGGACGCTTGAACAAGTGCGAGGCGAAGTGGGCGCTGAGACGATCGACGAAGTGCTGTACGCGTGGCTCCTCGTTCATCCAGCGCGGATGATGCCGATTGTCGGCTCGGGGAAACAAGAACGCATCGAGCGGGCGGTGCGGGCGCTGTCTTTGTCGCTTTCCCGCGAGCAATGGTTCGCCATTTTGCAAAGCTCCATGGGGCATGATGTGCCGTAAGGGGAAAGGACGATGAAAGTCATTATTGCGGAAAAGCCGGACCAAGGGGCGACGCTCGCCTCGATTTTTCGGACGAAAAAACGGCAAGGCTATATCGAAATTTTGCCGAATGACTTGTTTCCCGACGGGGCGTATATGACATGGGCGATCGGGCATTTGTTCCAGCTCGCCCCGCCGGAGCGGTATCGGCCGGAGTGGAAGCGGTGGACGCTCGGCACGTTGCCGATCATCCCGGAACGGTTTGAGTATGAGATCGAAAAAGCGAAGGCGAAACAGTTCAAGGTTGTGAAAGAATTGCTGCGAAAGCCGGAAGTGACGGAAATCATCCATGCCGGCGACGCGGGGCGCGAAGGGGAGCTCATTGTGCGCAACCTCATCCGCCTAAGCGGCGTGAACAAGCCGATGAAGCGGCTTTGGCTGTCGTCCTTGACCCCGAAGGCGATCGAGGAAGGGTTCCGCCGCCTGCTTGATGAACGGACGACGCGCCCGCTCTATGAGGAAGCGTACGCTCGCGCCTGCGCGGATTGGCTCGTCGGCATGAACGCCTCGCGCGTGTACAGCCTCTTGCTGAAGGAGCGCGGGATGAACGATGTGTTTTCCGTCGGGCGCGTGCAGACGCCGACATTGGCGCTGATCGTCCGGCGTGAACGGGAAATTGAGCAGTTCCGCCCTGAACCGTTTTGGGAAGTCGTCGCCTCGTTTGTCATTGGCGACAAGCGTTATGAAGGAAAATGGACGGATAAAAACGGCCAAACGCGCCTCAAGGACGAGGAGATGGCGAAAAAGATCGCTGCCTTTTGCCAAGGAAAACGAGCGGAAGTCGCCGACGTCCGCACGGAGCGGAAAACGTATCAGCCGCCGTTGTTGTTCAACTTATCGACGCTGCAGGCGACAGCGAACAAGTTGTACCGCTTCTCGCCGAAAAAGACGCTTGATGTGCTGCAATCGCTCTACCAAAAAGGGATCGTTTCGTACCCGCGTTCCGATTCGATGCATGTGACGAAAGGGGAAGCGGAAACGTTCCCTGCCATTTTGCAAAAGTTGTCATCGTTTCCAGCGTACGCGCCGTATTTTCCGCTGCCGCAGCCGTCGATTTTACAGAATAAGCGTTATGTAAACGAGAAAAAAGTCACCGACCACTACGCGATCATCCCGACTGAACAAGTTGTTGCCCCGGAGAAGCTGTCGGACGACGAGCGGAAGGTGTACGATTTAGTCGTCCGCCGCTTGATTGCCGCCCACCACCGGGCGGCGGTCATCGATTATACGACCGTCACGACGCTCGTTGACGGTCGGGCTCGCTTCGTTTCGAAAGGAAGGCAGGTCGTCGAGGAAGGATGGCGCGCGGTCATCCGCCCGCATGAGGAGGAGAAAGATGCTGCGCTGCCTCCCCTTGAGCGAGGGGAGGCGGGGAAAGCGGCCGCTGTAAAGGTGAAAGAAGGGAAGACCGAGCCGCCGAAACGGTATACAGAAGGCGAACTCATCACCTTGATGAAAACGGCGGGAAAATTTTTGGACGATGAGGAACTGGAAAAAGTGCTCGCCAAAACGGAAGGGCTTGGCACGGAAGCAACAAGGGCGGCGATCATTACCATGCTGAAAGAGCGGAAGTATATTGAAGTGAAAAAGAACCTCGTGTACGCGACCGACAAGGCGAAAGTGTTGATCGAGGCGCTTGGCGGCACGATCCTCGCCTCGCCGGAAATGACGGCGAAATGGGAGCAGCGCTTAAGCGAAATCGGCGAAGGGAGCGCCTCGCCCGCCGCCTTTATGGAACAGGTGAAAAAGTTGGCGCAAAAAGTGGTCGCTGACGCCATCGCCGCCGCGCCGAATTGGAATTTCAGAGGGGTTGACACCGCCTCAATCCAGCGGACAAGGAAGAAAAAAACGATGGGCGAGAAGCTTGGGCCGTGCCCGCTTTGCGGCGGGACCGTCATCGACAAAGGAACGTTGTACGGTTGCGACCAGTACGCGAAAACAAAATGCTCGTTTACGATTTCCAAACGCATTCTCGGCAAATCGATTTCGGCGGCCAATGTGAAAAAACTGCTTTCTCAAGGAAAAACGAATGTCATCAAAGGATTCAAAAAAGGCGAGAAAACGTTTGACGCCATACTCGTTTGGGATGAAAACGAGAAGAAATTATCGTTTCAGTTTCCGAAGCGATGACGAAAGCAACACGAGTGGGGGACGGGAGGTTTGTCGAAAAAGCGGACCGATGGCGGACCGCCTTTTTTTGCCCTTTACTCCGTTCGCGGCTCTTGAATCCGCTCCATCAACCGCTCCGGCTCGCTCGGCGCGGCAAAGCCGAACTGCCTGTACAGCCCGTGCGCGTCTTTGGTCGCGAGCATCACCTTGCGGACAGCGGCGACATCAGGATGGGCGAGCACGCATGATAACAGCCATTTCCCGAGACCTTGCCCACGGTATGCTTCATCGATGAACACGTCGCACAGATAGGCGAACGTCGCCCGGTCGGTGATGACGCGCGCCATGCCAATTTGCCTGTCGCCGTGAAAAAGGGAAAAGCAGAGCGAATGGTCAAGCGATTTGAGGATCGTTTCGCGGCTGCGCTCATTCGCCCAATACGAGCGGGCAAGGAAGTCAAACACGCGCTCAAGCTGGACGCGGCGGCGGTCCGTCGTCACGGTAAATGGGCCGTTTTCGTAATCGATGATCGTCCACATGATCTGGCCTCCTTTTTCTCAAATGATACACCGAATCGGGTCAAATGGGAACGATTTTCGTTTTTATTAACCATAATAACATTATGTAAACAATAAGCTCCCCCTGGCTCCCTGAAGGCCGGTCAATGGCGGGGCAGACGACGGCAGGCGGCAATGCGGCCAGGGCGGTCTGGATAATCGGTGAACAGGCCGTCAACGCCCATGGCGCATAGGCGAGCGAGATCGTGTGGTTCATTGACGGTATAGACGTGAACAATGAGCCCGCGGCCATGGGCGGCGCGCACCCACTCTTCGGTGACGGCCGAAAGCGGCAAGCCGATGCCATCGGCATAGACGGCGATTTGTTGCAGCAGCTCGTCGCGGCCGCTGTGCGCTTCCTTCTCGCCGACCAATTGAATGAGCCGAATGCCGTGCGGGATGAGCGGCCGGAGCGCTTGCAAGCTTTCCGGGTGGAACGATTGAAACATGACGCGGCGCTGTTGCAGGAAACCGTGTTTTTTCAATAGATGGACGACCGCCTCTTCGATGCCGGGCTGTTTCGTTTCGATGTACAACGGGGCTTCCACACGCTCCGCTTTCAGCATCTGAATCACCTCATCAAGCGTCGGGATGCGCTCGCCGGCAAAGCGTGGATGAAACCACGACCCGGCATCCAGCCGCCTCAGTTCAGCGAACGAAAAATCATTTACCCGCCACGGAGCACGGCGCGGGTAGACCGTTTCGGCATTTGTCGTCCGGGCGAGCGTCGCATCATGCAGAGCAACGAGCTTCCCGTCTTTGGCTGCGCGCACATCGACTTCGATATAGTCCGCCTGCATGCGGGCGGCAAGGCGGTAGGATGAGAGCGTATGCTCCGGCGCGTATCCGGACGCGCCGCGGTGGGCGATGACGGCGGTTTTCGGCTGGCTGGATGGCTGCCAGGCAGCCGCGGCCGCTAAGACGATCGGCAACGATAACAAAAACAATGTGCAAAGATAGAAGCGAAAAACCGTGATCCGGCGCATATACATCTCTCCCCTTCCAGTTATCATATCGGGAAAACAAGTGCGAGGGAAAAACGAGGTGATATAGTGGGGAAAGGATGCTTGTACCGATAGTTTCGCACATCAAGCAAAGGGATATTCAGTTTGATGCATAAAGTGCGTTATCATGCCGCATACTGTAAACGACAACAAAACGTTGGGCTATAGCCAAGCGGTAAGGCAACGGACTTTGACTCCGTGATGCGCTGGTTCGAATCCAGCTAGCCCAGCTGAACGTCTGGTCAAACCGGAGGGGCTTTGAGCAGGTGAAAACGGTCTCCGCTATATATCGGCGCGGGGCCGTTTTTTATGGTTTCAATGCGATCGGTGGAATACATCGAAGCGATTGACGGCCACACAATGGTTTGGTTCACATCGCCGCGTTCGTGTCAGTCGTTCGAATGAAAGATCGTCGACAAAAAACTGCTGAGGCAGAAGGATTTTGGCGAATGACGGCGAATGCAAAACATGAAAGGGGAGAGCGACAATGAAAACAGCCGATTTATGCGATCAATTTTTAGACGAGTTGCAAGTATGCGAGTTGCCGTTCCAATCGTACGGCGGAAAGCGGGCGTTTTCCGGGCCGATTGCGACGGTCGATGTGTTTGAAGACAACGTCCTTGTCCGAGAAGCGCTGGAGACGGTGCCGCCGGGGACGGTGCTCGTGGTCGATGGAAAAGGCTCGCGCCGCGTCGCGCTATTAGGCGACCGGCTGGCGCAAATCGCTTGCGAGAGGGGGCTTGCTGGCGTCATCATCCACGGCTGCATCCGCGATTCAGCGGAAATTGGCGCCATGCCGATTGGCGTGATGGCGATCGGCACATGCCCGGTGAAAAGCAAAAAAGAGGGAAAAGGCTCACGCGACGTTGCGCTCGAGTTTGGCGGCGTCCGCTGGGAGCCAGGGGCGTACGTGTACGCTGATGCGGACGGCGTTGTCGTCGCCAACAAAGATTTGTTGGCGAAAAATGGTTGACGGCTGCGGTCGAGTCTCGTTCAATACAACGAACAGGTTGAGGCGATGGAGATGGAATGGCAGGAAGTGCGTTCATTGTATCCAAATCAATTTGTGAAATTACAAGTATTAAAGTCCCATTTAGAGGGAGATCAAGAAATCATTGAAGAGGTGGCTGTTATCGGAACGGTTTCGGACAAGGATGCAACTCGTGAGTTGCTGCAATCGAAAGGGAATCAGCTTGTTTATCATACTAGCCACAAGGAGATTGTTTTAAAAGTTCGGGGAGCGATTGGCCTGAGAGGGAAATTTCATTATGCAGATTGAATATCGTGAAGGCTTGCTGTTTGCATCGATCGAAATCGTTTATCAAGGAAGGTCTAAGTTGATTCATAATATGGTGATTGATACTGGTGCGGCGAAAACAGTGATTTCTCAAAATGCAGTAGAAGATATTCATTTGCGGGTAGAGCCGGGCGATCGTATTGTGGCTTATTACGGAATCGGTGGGAAAGAGTACGCGTTTACAAAAAAATTAGACTGTATTCAGCTAGATTCTTTCCAGCTAAGAGAGTATGAAATTGATTTTAGCGGGATGGACTATGAGGGGATTAACGGTTTGTTAGGATTGGATATATTGCTGGGCGCTGGATTTGTCTTAGACCTGGACAAGTTGGAGATGTATCGTTCTGGTTGAAATGGAACGCCCGCTCGAAATGCCAAAAAGAAGGAAAAGGCGCCCGCGACGTTGCGCTCGAGTTTGGCGGCGTCCGCTGGGAGCCAGGGGCGTACGTGTACGCTGATGCGGACGGCGTTGTCGTCGCCAACAAAGATTTGTCGGCAAAAAACGGTTGACGGCAACGCATTGGTTGTACTACGATGAAAACGGATGCTTGTTCCATGACAGCGCATATATGGCGGTAAGACAAACAAGGTGCCTAGCCCGCTTAGGGCTTGGGTGAAAAGGGAAGCTCGGTGAAAATCCGGCACGGTGCCCGCCACTGTGATGGAGAGCTTTGCGGCAACAAGTCACTGAAGGATGCTTCGGGAAGACGCCGCCAAGCGATGATCCTAAGTCAGGAGACCTGCCTTGTTTGGATCGGACGGATGCCTACGGGACTATAGGCAGACGTGCGGGAGAATGACGGCTTTAGGGGCCCTGTTTGGGCCGTTTACGGCTTTCGTATACATTTTTCTGCACCTCTGCTGTAGAGGTGCTTTTTCTTTTTTGTCGAAAAACCGTCCGTCTGCCGCATTTCATTCTACCATTCTAGCAAAAGGGGGGATTTGGTGGCGACGTGGGATTTGCGGGGAATGAAGCATCATGTGCTCATTTGCAACGGAGGGACGTGCCTCCGCCATGGCGGAGATGACGTGACAACCGCGGTGCGCGAGGAAATCGCCCGCCTTGGGCTTGACGACGCTGTCCATACAACAAGGACGCGCTGCAACGGACGCTGTCAAGATGCGTGTGTGATGATCGTCTACCCGGATGGCGTCTGGTACCGGTTGATGACACCGGAGAAGGCAAAAGAGGTCGTCCATCGCCATTTGCAAAACGGCGAGCCGCTTCGCGCGTGGGCGACGTATGAATACCGTGAAGACGGGTTGACCCGTCTTGGTGGGACGGAGTCGGTTATTGGCGTTCGAAAGAGGAGGACGTAATGATGGAATGGGCCAGTTATGTAATGTTAGCGATATTTCTCGGCATGCGTCATGGGATGGACAGCGACCATGTCGCGGCCATTGCGGATATGGTCGGAAGCGAGTCGCGGCGAAGACAGCAGTTGGCGCTCGGAATCATGTACGCTATTGGACACGGAGCAATCGTGTTTGTCATGGGGGTGGCGGCGCTCATGGTCGGCGCCCGGCTTCCCGAGTCGTCAGCCGCCGCCATTGAGCTCTTAGTTGGCGTTACGCTTGTGCTTCTTGGCGGGATGATGCTTTTTTCTCTTTTTCGGCGGGGTGAGGTGAAAAGCCGGTTTCAGCTCCTTTATGAGTTCGGCCATACGGTTACTCGATGGCTGCGGGGAAGGCGGGAAATGGACAGTTGCCGTTCTTTTTCGCATGTTGGTTGGGCTGGCGCCTTGATCATCGGCATCATTCATGGCATTGGCGTCGAAAGCCCGACCCAGCTAGCCATTATCACCCACGCGGTCGGAAAAGTGCGTGTGAGCGCCGCTGTCCTTCAGCTTGTGCTGTTTGTCGCCGGCTTGCTCATTGCGACGATTGCTACAGCGGCTGGATTATCGTGGGGATTTTGGAAAGCAAAGCAGCGGGAACGACTGTTTTATGTCCTTGGTGCGGTCACAGGGATTTACAGCATATGGTTAGGGATGTCGATGATAATCGAGATATGGAGAGGGGGGCTGTAAAGTGGGCGGCAAATTGCTCATTGTCGGCTTTGGCCCGGGAAGCGTCGACCATATGACGAAACGGGCTCGGGAAGCGATTGAAGAAAGCGATGTCATCATTGGCTACAAAACGTACATCGAACTTGTGCGCGATCTCATTACTGGAAAAGAGATCATCAGCACGGGCATGACGGAAGAGGTGAGCCGCGCCCAAGCGGCGGTGAAATGGGCGGAGCGCGGCAAAACGGTCGCCGTCATTTCAAGCGGTGACGCCGGGTTGTACGGCATGGCCGGGCTCGTGTATGAAGTGCTGATCGAAAAAGGGTGGACGAAAGACAGCTCGATTGAAGTCGAAGTCATCCCCGGCATTTCCGCGATCCATTCGTGCGCCGCGCTGCTTGGCGCACCGATTATGCACGATGCGTGCACGATCAGCTTGAGCGACCATTTGACGCCGTGGGAGCTGATTGAAAAGCGGATTGACGCCGCCGCCGCGGCCGATTTTGTCATCGCGCTTTACAACCCGAAAAGCGGACGGCGCACTAGACAGATTGTGGAAGCACAGCGCATCCTGCTCCGCCATCGGTCTCCGGAAACCCCGGTCGGTCTGGTGAAAAGCGCGTACCGCGAGCGGCAGCATATCGTCCTCACCGACTTGGCGCATATGCTTGACCATGAGATCGGCATGTTGACGACGGTGATTATCGGCAACTCAACGACATTCGTCCATGACGGCGTGATGATCACGCCGCGCGGCTACCAGCGCAAGTATCAACTAGCAGCCGCCGTCCAGCCGCTCAAACCGCATGAACGGCTGCGCAAAGAAGCGGAGCCGTGGGCGCTTGACCAGACGAAACCGCTGGAAGATGAGGACGAAGGAAGCACGGGGGCATCAGGACCGTCCGAAGCGGCTGTCCTCGCCGGGGACAACCAGAAGGATCGTGCTTTCACCGCCTTGGCCACCGCGGTTCGACCGCCGTCTGTTGCCGCGGCCACGAAGGAGGCCGAGCCAACGCCGCTGGCTGCCGTTTTGCTGCCGCTTGCTGCACCGCTGGCAAAAACAGCCAAACGGCAGCCGACCGCCGCGCCAAAACGGGTGAAAGAAACAGCCGAAGACGCGCTCGCCGCTTTAGAGAGACGGAAAACAAGAAAGACGGCGGCCGTGTTGTTGGAAGCGGCGGTGAGCCCGGGCGTGGCCAATAAACAGTTCACCCCGGAACAGCTCATCGTGCTTGCGGAAGTGGTAGGGATGGATGGAAAAATGACCTACACACCGGATCATTATATGAAAATCGAACGGTTGACAGAGGACCCAGATGGGCTTGTGGCCCGTCTCGTTGACGCCGGACTGATCGTGATGCCGGTCGGTGATGTGCTGACGGTGAAGGCATGTGATTTTTGCGATGGAGAGAAAAAAGACGCCATTCCATACGCGGAGGAATTGGCGCGCCGGTTTGGCGGCATGGCGCTGCCGAAAGAGTTGAAGCTTGGCATCAACGGCTGCGGGATGGCGTGCTACGGCGCGGTGCACGAAGACATCGGGCTTGTGTACCGGAAAGGGAAATTTGATTTGTTTTTGGGCGGGAAAACGGTCGGCCGCAACGCCCATCCCGGCCAGCTCGTCGCGGAAGGCATTCCGCCGGAAGAAATTGTGGCGGTTATGGCAGAAATCATCGAACAGTATCAAGAACAAGCACATCCAAATGAACGGTTTCATAAGTTTTTCCGCCGCGTGAAGCAAGTCGGACGTTTTTCACACGAAGAGGCAAAACCGGCCGCGTCCATCGAAATGCCGGCTTGCGGTGAGTGACGGAAGCATGCGTTATATAAGTGCAGCTTGAACGTCTGCAGATGTCGTTGGTGTCGAAGCGACGCATCTTTTTCCGACAGTCGATCGAATAACCGGCTGGTTCCATAAAAGAGCATAGATGGGCGCCTCGCATTTGGATGAAGCGCCCATCGAGTCATTGCGCTTATAGGGAACGGCGGAAGACGTCCGCTAACAAAAGGGGGAAAACAAGGATGAGAGCCATTTTATTTGTCGGCCATGGCAGCCGCGACCCGGAAGGGAACGAGCAAGTGCGGCAGTTTGTCGACCGCCTGCGGCCGCGTTTGCGCGATTCGTTTCATATTGAAACAAGTTTTTTAGAATTTGGCCGTCCGTCGATCGGCGAAGGAATCGAACGCTGCGCCGAAGCCGGGGCAATGGAAGTGGCGGTCATTCCGCTCATTTTATTGCCGGCCGGGCATTCGAAGCTGCATATCCCGGCGGAAATCGATGAGGCCAAAGCGCGCTATCCGCATATGGTGTTCCGCTACGGCCGCCCCATCGGCGTCCATGAGCAGACATTTGCTATTTTGCGCGAACGATTGCAAGAAATCGGCGAGCGGCCGGAGCAGCCGGATGACGGAACAGCGGTCATTTTGCTTGGCCGCGGCGGGAGCGATCCGGATGCGAACAGCGACTTGTATAAAATCGCCCGCCTCTTTTGGGAACAGACCGGCTATGCGCTCATCGAGCCGGCGTTTATGGGCGTGACGACGCCGTCGCTTGATGATGCTGTCCGCCGCTGTCTCATGCTCGGAGCTAGGCGGATCGTTGTTCTTCCGTATTTTTTATTCACCGGCATCCTGATTAAGCGGCTTGAGCAGCAAATGGCGCAATACCAAGCTGAGCACTCGCATATCTCGTTTGCGCTTGCCGGCTATTTTGGATTTCATCCGAAGCTTGAGGAGATCGTGCTTGACCGCCTCAACGAGGTGCTCGGCCAAACGGTGGCGATGAATTGCGACATCTGTCAATATCGGCTGCACGCCGCCCATCATCACCATCATCATCACCATCATTGAAGGAGGAAGCGTCCGATGATTTTATTGTTAGCTGGAACAAGCGATGCCCGCGAATTGGCGGTGATGATCCAACAAGCCGGCTATAACGTAACCGCGACGGTCGTCACCGATCACGCGGCCGAACAGCTCCGATCGGCCGGCATTCGCGCCTATGTCGGCCGCTTGGATGCGTCCCAGCTTGCCGATCTGGCCAAAGCCGAGGGGGCCAAAGCGATTGTGGACGCGAGCCATCCATTTGCTGAAGAGGCGTCAAAAAACGCCATGCAAGCGGCAGCAGACGCCGGGTTGCCCTACATTCGCTACGAGCGGCAGGCGTCTTCGTTTTCATCCGAGAAGGTGACATTTGTCGACAGCTATGAAGAAGCGGCTGACTTGGCGGCGGAAAAAGGCGGCGTCGTGATGCTGACGACCGGCAGCAAAACGCTCGACATTTTCGCCGCGAGGCTCATCGGTCGCCCGGACGTCAAGGTGATTGCGCGGATGCTGCCGCGGAAAGACAATCTCGACAAATGCGAGCGGCTCGGGTTTTCCCAAGAGCAGATCGTCATGATGCAAGGGCCGTTTACGAAAGAGCTCGATCGGGCGCTATACCGCCATTTTGGCGTCACGGTCGTCGTCACGAAAGAAAGCGGCAAAGTCGGGTTTGTCGATGAGAAAATCGCTGCCGCCGAGGAGCTCGGCATTGATGTCATCGTCATCCGCCGCCCACGGTTGTCATACGGCATCGTGCATCACGATTTTGCCGGCGTGCTCGAGGCGTTGAAGCAGCATGCGCCGCTTCCGGCCGTGTAAAGAATGGGATTCTAGCGGCCGCTCATGCAAGCGATCATGAAGAAAGGAGAGAATTGTCATGGACTTCCATACAACATTTCGTCCGGCGACGGTGCAGCCGGAACAAATTGAAGCGCGCAGCTTTCAAATCATTGATGAAGAGATCGGCGAGCATTCATTTACAGAAGAACAATACCGAATCGTTCAGCGCGTCATCCATGCATCGGCTGATTTTGAGCTGGGCAAAAGCCTCATTTTCCACCCGGATGCGATCCGCTCAGGCATTGATGCCATTCGCAGCGGCAAGCTCGTCGTCGCCGATGTGCAAATGGTGCAAGCCGGCGTCAATCAAGCGCGGCTTGCGAAGTTCGGCAGCGCGGTGCGCGTCTATATTTCTGATGAAGACGTGATCGCTGAAGCGAAACGGTTGAATACGACGAGGGCGATTGTGGCTATGCGCAAAGCGGTGAAAGAAGCGGAAGGCGGCATTTTTGCCATCGGCAACGCTCCGACAGCGTTATTGGAGCTCATTCGCCTCATCAAAGAAGGAGAGGCGCGGCCGGGATTGGTGATCGGCTTGCCGGTCGGATTCGTCTCGGCGGCGGAATCGAAAGAAGAATTGGCGAAGCTCGATGTGCCGTTCATCACCAACCGCGGCCGCAAAGGAGGAAGCACCGTGACCGTCGCTGCCTTGAATGCTTTATCGCTGCTCGCCGAGCGAGCGTGACGAACGATGGAAACGAAAAAAACGCTGCGTGAAGGGTATACGACCGGATCGTGCGCGACAGCGGCAACGAAAGCCGCGCTCACGGCGCTCATCACTGGCCAAGTGCAGGCGGAGGCGACGATTCGGATTCCGATCGGGCGGGTGGTGACCTTTTCGCTCGCCTCTTGTTCGTTCGATGGCGAAACGGCGACGGCCTCGGTCGTGAAGGATGGCGGCGATGACCCAGATGCGACGCACGGCGCGCTCATCGTTTCCACTGTCTCGTGGGCCTCGTCGCCGGGCGTTCATATCGACGGCGGTGAAGGGGTCGGACGCGTCACCAAACCCGGCTTGCCGGTGCCGGTCGGGGAAGCGGCGATCAATCCAGTGCCGCGGCAAATGATCCGCGAAGCCGTCAATGAAGTGCTGGCGCAATACGGTCTACATCGCGGGGTGAAGGTCGTCATTTCTGTGCCCGGCGGCGAGGAAATCGCCAAAAAAACGTTGAACCCGAGACTAGGCATCATTGGCGGCATTTCGATTTTGGGGACGCGCGGCATCGTCGTTCCGTTCTCCACCGCCGCCTACCGGGCGAGCATCGTGCAGGCGCTTCAAGTGGCGAAAGCGAACGGCTGCCGCCATGTTGTCATCACGACCGGGGGGCGGAGTGAGAAATACGCCATGCAAGAATATCCACATTTGCCGGAAGAAGCGTTTATCGAAATGGGCGATTTTGTCGGCTTTACGCTGAAACAATGCAAACGGCTTGGCATCAAGATGGTGTCGATGGTCGGGATGATGGGGAAATTTTCGAAAGTCGCTCAAGGAGTGATGATGGTGCACTCGAAAAGCGCCCCGGTCGACTTTGGCTTTTTGGCTGCCATCGCCGAGCAGGCAGGTGCTGGCCCAGAACTGGTGGCTGCGGTGCGCGGCGCGAATACGGCGGCGCAAGTCGGCGACATGATGCAAGAGGCCGGTTGCATGAAGTTTTTCGAGCTTTTGTGCGAAGCGTGCTGCCAGGCGGCGCTTCACGAAGTGGGAGGCGGTCTGACGGTGGCGACGTCCATTTACACAATGAACGGACAACAATTAGGAAAGGCGGTGCAGACCGATGGGGACGATGAAGTTGATCGGTGTGGGTGCTGATGGGCAAGCAAGTCTTCCTGAGCTGTATCGACGCTGGATTGATGAAAGCGAGCTGCTTGTCGGCGGCGAACGGCAGCTGGCGATGTTTCCTGAATACAAAGGAGAAACGATCATCATCCGCCGCGGACTGGCGGAGCTGGTGGAGCGGCTCCGCCATGAGACGCGCAACACGGTCGTGCTTGCTTCCGGCGATCCGCTCTTTTACGGCATCGGCAGCTATTTGGCCGGCAAATTGCCGATCGACGTGTATCCGGCCGTCAGCTCAGTGCAATGGGCGTTTGCGAAAATGGGCGAGTCTTGGCAAGACGCGGCGTTTGTCAGCGTCCATGGCCGGCCGCTCACCGGTTTGGCTCAGCGGGTCGACGGGCGGCGCAAAGTCGCCATCTTAACCGATGAGACGAACTCGCCGGCCGCCATCGCCCGCTATTTGCTCGAGTACGGCATGACGGAATATGAGGCGTTTGTCGGCGAGGAGCTCGGCGGGCCGAATGAGCGATGCCGGTTTTTCAAGCTAGAAGAAATGGCAGAAACCGAGTTTCTTCCATTAAATATAGTCATTTTGCGGCAAACCGCTCCTGGTCCGATTTGGCCGCTCGGCATTGACGATGATGAATTTTTCCAACGCAAGCCGGACAAAGGGCTGATTACAAAGAAAGAAATTCGCGTCTTAAGTGTAAGCGCCTTGCGCTTGCGCCCGGACAGCGTCGTCTGGGACATTGGGACGTGCACCGGTTCGGTCGCGATTGAAGCGGCGAAAATCGCCCGCGACGGGGCGGTGTTTGCGATTGAAAAAAATGAATACGACCTCGAGATTTGCCGGCAAAACTTGCGCAAATTCCGCGTTGACATCACGCTTGTGCACGGCAGGGCGCCCGATCGGCTCGATGAGTTTGCCGACCCGGATGCCATCTTTATCGGCGGCACGTCAGGCGCGATGTCGCCGTTGTTGGACGTCTGTGCGAAACGGCTGAAGAAAAATGGACGCATCGTGATCAACGCGGCAACGGTTGAGACGCTTGCTGAAGCGGGCCGCGAGCTGCGCAGCCGTGGATTTCATGTTGACATCACGCTCGCGCAAGTGTCGCGAAGCAAGCCCATTTTAGAGTTGACGCGCTTTGAGGCGCTCAATCCGGTGTATATCATGACAGCCAAGCGGGAGGGAGACGAATGACCGGCACGTTGTACGGCATCGGTGTTGGCCCGGGCGATCCAGAGCTCATGACGGTGAAAGCATACCGCCGCCTAAAAGAAGCGGATGTCATCGCCTATCCAAAAAAAGGGCGGCAAAGCAAAAGCTATGCGGAACAAATTATTGATGCGTATTTTGCGCCAGAGGAAAAACGGCGGCTCGGCCTGCATTTTCCGATGACAAAAGACCGAGCCTTGCTTGAGCCGAAGTGGAACGAGGCGGCGGACGCCATTTGGGCGGAGCTGTCGGCCGGGCGCGATGTCGCGTTTGTGACCGAAGGCGATCCGCTGTTGTACAGCACGTTCATCCATTTGATGCACGTAATGGAGCGCCGCTATCCGGAAGCGCCGATTGAAGTCGTCCCCGGCGTCAGTTCGGCCAACGCTGCTGCCGCTAGGCTTCGTCTGCCGCTGGCGGATGGTGATGAAACCGTGGCGATCGTGCCCGCCCGCGACGATGTTGAGGCGATGAAAGCAGTGCTTCTTGAGCACGATTGCGTTGTCTTTTTTAAAGTGGCGAAAGTGATCGATTTGCTGGTTCGTCTGTTGCGGGAACTCGATTTGCTTCATCGCGCCGCTGTTGTGACGAAAGTGACGTCCGGCGAGGAAGTCGTGTGGAAGGTCGAGGAGCTCGACGGAGCGGAACTCGAATATTTGACATTGATGGTGGTGAGAAAGTGAAGCTGTATATCGTAGGGGCGGGGCCGGGAGCGCCGGATTTGATCACGGTTCGCGGTGCCGAGCTTCTCGCTGCTGCCGACGCCATTTTTTACACCGACTCGCTAGTGAGCGCGGAATTGATCGAGCGCTACCGGAAGCCGGATGCTGACGTTTTCCATACCGCCGGCATGCATTTAGAAGAAATGGTCGCGGCAATGGCGGAGCAAGTGAAACAAGGACGGCTTGTCGTGCGCGTCCATACCGGTGATCCATCGATTTACGGGGCGACGCTTGAGCAAATCGCCTTGTTGAAAGAAGAAGGAATTGAAGTGGAAATCGTCCCCGGCGTCAGTTCGGCGTTTGCCGCCGCGGCCGCCGTGCAGGCGGAGCTCACCGTTCCGGAATTGACGCAGACGGTCATTTTCACCCGCGCCGAGGGGCGGACGCCGATGCCGCCGCGTGAGAAATTGCAGGAGCTGGCGCAGCATCATTGTACGCTCGTTCTTTTTTTAAGCGCGACGCTTGCCAAAAAAGTAAGCGCGGCGCTCCTTGAAGCGGGCTGGAGCGGTGATACGCCTGTCGCGATCGTCTATAAGGCGACATGGCCGGATGAAGTCGTGATTCGTTCCACCGTTGCCACAATGGCTGACGATATGCGGCGCCATGGTGTGACGAAACACGCGATCATGTTGGCCGGTTGGGCGCTCGATCCCCATATTCATGAGCGCGGCTACCGTTCGAAGCTGTACGACCGCACGTTTACGCACGGATATCGAAAGGGGGAGAAGTAAGGTGGGAGTTGCTGCCGCGAACAACAAAAGACACGGCGCCTATGCTGTCGTGGCCATTACGAAACACGGGGTCGAGATCGCCCGACGCCTTGGAGGCGCTCTTGCGGGAGCGGACGTTTATTATACGGATAAATTCGCCCGCGGCGATGAAGCCAAGCACGGGATCCGCTTGTTTTCCGGCAACGTCAGGGCCTTGTTGCCGGAGTTGTTCGCCTGCTATGACGGACTCATTTGCATCATTTCGCTCGGCGCTGTCGTACGGATGATCGCTCCGCTGTTAAAAGACAAAAAGACCGATCCTGCGGTCGTGGTGATCGATGATAAGGCTGAACATGTGATCAGTGTTCTTTCCGGCCATTTGGGCGGAGCGAACGAACTGACGCGGCGCGTTGCTGCCATTTTAAGCGCCCGCCCGGTTATTACGACCGCTTCTGACGTGCAGCAGACAATCGCCGTCGATCTGTTCGGTCGCCAGTTCGGCTGGGAATGGGAATCAGCTGACAAGCTGACGCCGGTGAGCGCCGCGGTCGTGAATGAAGAGCCTGTCGCGATCGTGCAAGAGTCGGGGGAAACCGGCTGGTGGCCGGAAGGGCGGCCATTGCCCAAAAACATTGCCGTGTACGGCTCGATCGCGGAAGCGCTCGCTGCCCGCCCGGCGGCCGCGCTTGTGGTCACTCATCGCCTGCTTGCGCCGGAAGAAGAGGCCATTTTGCAAAACGGCGTTTTGTATCGCCCGAAAGTAATCGCGCTTGGCATCGGCTGCAACCGCGGCACATCGGCTGACGAAATCGAAGCGGTCATCCATGAGACGCTCAATGAGCTGCGCTTTTCGATGAAAAGCGTCAAAGCGGTGTGCACCATTGATTTGAAAAAGGATGAACAAGGACTTTTGGAGGTAGTCAACAAATATAGATGGGAATTGGTTGCATATACGCCAGAAGAGCTGAACACGGTGCCGATCGAAGCGCCGTCGGAAACGGTGTACCGCTACACCGGCGCGTATGGGGTGAGCGAGCCGGCGGCGAAATTGTACAGCGGGGCCGATCGGCTGGCGCTGGTGAAAAAGAAGTCCGGCAATGTGACGATTTCCGTGGCGCTCATCGATCATCAAAAGAAAGCGACCATGCAGGGAAAGGGGAAAGAGGCATGCGACGGCTTGTCATCGCCGCACCGGGAAGCGGCGCCGGCAAAACGACCGTGACGCTTGGATTGATGGCGGCCATGAGGCAGCAAGGATATACGGTGCAAGGGTTTAAATGCGGCCCGGACTACATCGACCCGACTTACCATACGGCTGTGACCGGCCGGCCGGCGCGCAACTTGGACAGTTGGATGATGGGAAGCGAAGCGGTCAAAACGGTGCTCGCCAACGGTTGTCAAGGGGCTGATATCGCCATCATCGAGGGGGTGATGGGGCTGTTTGACGGGAAACAGCCGCTTTCTGACGAGGGGGCGACGGCTGAAATCGCCGTGTTGACCGAAAGCCCGGTGCTGCTTGTCGTCGATTGTTCCGGCATGGCCCGCAGCGCCGCCGCCATCGTCCATGGGTTTCAAACGTTTCGCCCCGATGTGCGCCTCGCCGGCGTATTTGCCAACCGCGTCGGCAGCGAAGGGCATTTTCGGCTCGTCAAAGCGGCAGTCGAGCAAACGTGCGGGGTGCCGGTCGTCGGGTTTCTCACGCAAGACGAAGCGTTGGCGCTGCCAGAGCGCCATTTAGGGCTCGTGCCGTCGGTGGAGCGCGGCGAACTGGATTCGTTTTTTGCCGATCTGGGGAGAAAGGTGGCGCGCACGATCGATTGGGAGACGCTCCTTTCGATTGCAGAAGCGCCAGCCCTTTGTTCTCCGGCGCCGCTCATTCGCCCTTCGCGGCCGTATCGCGTGCGCGTGGCGGTTGCCAAAGATGCCGCCTTTCATTTTTACTATCCGGAGAATCTGGAGATGCTTTCTGCCTGCGGCGCGGAGCTTGTCTACTTTTCTCCGCTCGCCGGCGAGCCGCTTCCGGATGGGGTGAACGGATTGTATATCGGCGGCGGGTTTCCGGAAGAGTTTGCCGCCGAGCTCGCCAGGCAAGCCGCTGTCAAACAGTCGATCCGCGCCGCCATCGAACATGGGTTGCCGACGTTGGCCGAGTGCGGCGGGTTTATGTTTCTCACCGAACAGCTTGTTGCGACGGACGGTTCGGCCTATGAGATGGCGGGCGTCATCCCGGGGAAGGTCGTGATGAAGACGAAGCTCGCGGCGCTTGGCTACCGCGAAGTGCGCGGTCGAAATGGAAATTTTCTATTGCCGGAAGGAGAAACAGCGCGCGGCCATGAGTTTCACTACTCCGTTTATGAGCCGCGCGGCGAGACGCCGTTTGCCTACGAAACGAGCGGCCGGAAAGGAACGAAGCCTGACGGTTATTTGGCGCACCGGCTTGTCGCTGGCTATGTCCATTTTCATTTCGCGTCCGCCCCGGCGATGGTTGAGCGGTGGCTCGCCGAATGCGAGAAGGTGACCATCAATGGCTAAGGCGCTGCCGATTATGTTTCAAGGCACCCATTCTGATGCCGGCAAAAGCGTCATCGCCACCGCGTTTTGCCGCATGTTCGCCCAAGACGGCTGGAAGACGGCGCCGTTCAAGTCGCAAAACATGTCGTTAAACTCCTACGTGACGCCGGACGGAAACGAAATCGGACGGGCGCAAGGAATTCAGGCCGAAGCGGCCGGAGTGGCGGCGCGCGCTGAGATGAATCCGATTTTGATTAAGCCAAGCCGCGAGCATGAATCGCAAATCGTTGTGCTTGGCAAACCGTACGGCAATATGCAGGCGTTCGCTTACCGGAACGAGTTTTTCCACCAAGGGCTGGCCGTCATCCGTCAGTCGCTCGAAACGTTGATGAACGAGTATGACCGTATTGTCATTGAAGGAGCGGGAAGCCCGGCGGAAGTAAACTTAAACGACCGCGAGTTGGTCAACATGCGCATCGCCCGTCTCGCTAACGCCCCGGTCGTGTTGATCGGCGATATTGAGCGGGGCGGGGTGTTCGCGAGCCTCGTTGGAACGCTGTCGCTGCTTGAGCCTGAGGACCGAAAGCGGGTCATTGGGGTCATCATTAACAAGTTTCGCGGCGATGTGGCGCTGCTTAAGCCGGGGCTCGATTGGTTTGAGCAGCACACCGGCGTGCCGGTGCTTGGCGTCGTTCCATATTTGCCTGATTTGGCGATCGATGCTGAAGATTCGCTGTCGCTTGAGCGGTTTGCTTCATCTGTCGGGGGAGAGGAAGCGATTGATGTCGCTGTCATCCGCTGTCCGAAAATCGCCAATTTCACCGACATCGACCCGCTGCTGGCAGAACCGGACTGCCGCGTCCGGTTGGTGACGCACGTCGACGAGCTTGGAGCGCCGGATGTGATCGTGCTTCCCGGCAGCAAAAACACGATCGAAGACTTGATTTATATGAAGAAAAGAGGACTCGCTTCCCGCATTGTGTCGCTTGTCAATGAAGGAAAAGCGAGAGTCGTCGGCTTATGCGGCGGCTACCAAATGCTTGGCGCCGTCATCCGCGATCCGTATGGAGTCGAGACGCCGCTCCCCGAAGTAAAAGGACTTGGTTTGCTGCCGATTGAAACGACGCTTGAGCGGACGAAAATCACGATCCGTACGGAAGGGATGCTTACGTGGGCGGGCGAGCGGTTTTCGGTGCAAGGATACGAGATTCATATGGGCCGCTCGGCGCCGCTTCCTGGCTATGCGCCGCTTATTGAGGCGGACGGCCGCCATGAAGGGGCGAAGCACAGTGATGAGCGGGTGCTGGGCACGTACATGCACGATTTGTTTCATAACGATGCGTTCCGCACCGCGTTTTTCAACAACATTCGCCGCCAAAAAGGAATCGCTCCTTCTGGCGTCCGACTCTTTCGCTCGCTCAAAGAAAAGGCGTTCGACCGGCTTGCCGCTCATGTCCGCCAGCACGTGGCGGTCGAGCGGATCGAACAGATGATGCGTCAATTTGGCTGTCGCGATCACAGTTGAAGTCCAACAACGGGAAGACACCAAGGCAATGGGCGTTGATTTGGGACTTCGTTATATCGCCGTTGCCAGCATTGGAACGAAATCGTTGTTTTTCAAGGACAGCCAATGCGCTTTCATTCGCCGACGATATGCGGCTTTGCGGCGAACGTTGGGCAAAGCGAAGAAGCTCCATATGATTCGCACAATCGGCCGTAAAGAGTCCTGCTGGATGAAGGATATAAACCATAAAATCAGCCGTCAAATCGTCCGTTTTGCCCTCGCCAACGGTGTTGGCATGATTCGGATGGAAAAGTTGACGCGTTCCCTCAATCATAGACGAGAAAGGAGGAAGCGCATATTCCCGCTTGATGGGGGATATTGTGCGCCCATGATGAATGTTTCCATCCCACCGATCCACCGTGAAATGGTTGAACAAGCGCGTGCCTATATCGATCAATTGACCAAACCGCCCGGCAGCCTCGGCCGTCTTGAAGAAGTGGCGACAACGCTTGCCGGCATGACCGGGGAGCTGCTTCCACGCGTCACTCCGCCCGGAGTGCTCGTGTTTGCGGCCGATCATGGCGTCACGGAAGAAGGGGTGTCTGCCTATCCGGCCGAAGTGACGGCGCAAATGGTGTACAACTTTGCCAACGGCGGAGCGGCGATCAACGCCTTCAGCCGTCAAATCGGCGCGTTGCTTCAGGTGATTGATGTCGGTGTCGCCGTGCCGATTGCTGATGAGCGCGTCATTCAGAAAAAGGTGCGCCCGGGAACGAACAATTTCGCGGAAACGGAAGCGATGACGCCGTCCGAGGCCGAACAGGCGCTTCATGTCGGTTACGAACAGGCGGCGTCCATCATTGAACAAGGCGTCCGCACGCTCATTGTCGGCGAAATGGGCATCGGCAATACGACCGCCGCGAGCGCCTTATTGGCCACGTTGACCGATGAGCCGCTTGAGCGCATCGTTGGCAAAGGAAGCGGCATTAAGGAGGAAATGCTTGCCCATAAACAGGACGTGATCCGACGGGCGCTCTTGCTTCATCGGCCGGATCCGGCGAAGCCGCTTGAATGGCTTTCGAAAATCGGCGGGTTGGAGATCGCTGCTATGGCCGGGGCGATGCTGGCAGCCGCCGAACGGCGCATCCCGATTTTGCTTGACGGTTTTATTTGCACGGTGGCTGCCCTTGTGGCCCGCCAGTTTGCCGTGAACGTCACAGACTATATGATTGCCGGCCATCGTTCGCAAGAGCCGGGGCACAGTATAGCCCTTCGTTTGCTAGAGAAGGATCCGCTTTTGGATCTCGGCATGCGCCTTGGCGAAGGAAGCGGCGCGGCGGTAGCGTTTCCGCTCTTGATTTCAGCAATGGCGATGGTGAACGAAATGGCGACGTTCGCCTCGGCGGGCATTTCCACGGCCAATGCGAAAGGGGAGAAGGGGCGATGACCGTCGGCAAAGTGTATTTAGTCGGCGCTGGGCCGGGTGATGAAAAGCTCATCACGGTTTACGGCCGCGAATGCCTAGAACGGGCGGATGTCATTATTTACGACCGGCTCATCAACCGTAAGCTGCTGCGCTACGCGAAGCCGGACGCTGAGCTTCTTTACTGCGGCAAAGAGCCGGGAAAACATGACACGGTTCAAGAACAAATTCATGAGCTGCTCGTTTGGCATGCGCAACAAGGAAAAACGGTCGTCCGCTTAAAAGGCGGCGATCCGTGCATTTTTGGCCGCGTTGGTGAAGAGGCGGAAGTGTTGGTGAAAGCCGGAATTCCGTTTGAAATCGTTCCAGGGGTGACATCCGGCATCGCTGTGCCGGCGTACGCCGGCATTCCGGTCACCCACCGTGATTACGCCGCCTCGGTGGCGATGGTCAGCGGGCATCGGAGTGAGCGGATCGATTGGGAGGCGCTGACTCGAGGATGCGATACGATCATTGTCTACATGGGAGCGGCCAACTTGTCGGATATTTGCGGCCGTTTGATGGCGGCCGGAAAGCCGTCGGATACGCCGGCGGCCATCATTGAATGGGGGACGACCGAGCGGCAGCGCACGGTGGCGGCGACGCTTTCGACGCTGTCAGACGAGGCGGAACAGGCGGGCATTTCCCATCCGGCCATCATCATCATCGGCGATGTCGTTCGTCTGCGTGAGACGCTCCAATGGTTTCCGGAGCGGCAAGGGGGCGTGGTCGATGCCGACGCCTCGTCGTAGCGGGCGTGTCATCGTTTATACGGGCGACGGAAAAGGAAAAACGACGGCCGCATTGGGGCTTGCCCTGCGTGCCGTCGGCCGGGGAATGAACGTCGCGGTTTTGCAGTTTTTGAAATCGCCGGAACGAACATACGGCGAGCAGTTGGCCCTAGAGCGCCTTGGCGTCGACGTCCGTCAGCTCGGCGCCGGCTTCACATGGACGAAAACGCCGGACATCCACCGGGAAGCATTGAAGCGTGCCTGGGCGGTGGCCAAAGAATATGTGTATTCCGGACGGTATGATATGATTGTGCTCGATGAACTGAACAATGTGTTGGTCATTGACCGCTTTCCCGTTGAAGATATCGTATCAGTCAGCGAGGTGCTCGAGCTGATCCGCACGCGCCCGCCGTCGCTCCATCTTGTCATCACGGGGCGCGCGGCGCGCCCTGAGCTGATGGCGGCTGCCGATATCGTTACGGAAATGAAGCTCATCAAGCATGACTATGAACAAGGAAGGACCGCGATGAAAGGGATTGAATTTTAGAAGCAAAAAAGCGGCTAAAAAACGGCCGCTTTTTTGCAGGTTAGGCATTTTCATCGGTTTTGTCATTTTGGATTTTGTTTTGCCGACGTCCTTTGCTGTTATCGCCGGAAACCGGGCCGCGAAGCAAGGCCATCGGATCTTGCGTTGGCGCGTTTTGATTGCGGCTGCCGTTGTTTGGGCGTTTCGTCATGAGCTCCACCTCCTTTGGCTGCCGTTGTCATACGTTTAGCATGGACGATGCCTTCATTCCTATGCATGGTTGTCTACAGCCCAGCATAAAAAAAGCGGGAAGCGTTCGTGTTCCCGCTTTCCCGCTGCAAGCCGGCCGGATGCTGGCAAACACGGCGGCCGGATGAAGGCAATCAGTGATTTCGGTTAGTAGGCATATCCGCCCAAGCAGGCACATCCAACAATAATCAACAAAATAAACAGAACGACAATCAACGCAAAGCTGTTTCCATGCCAAGCGCCCATCATGTTCACCTCCTGGTGGAATCTATCGTATTGTATGTCAAAAAAAACTAAAAGAACAGGGCGATTGTCGAAACACGAAAACAATCGGCCAAAATGAGAAAAACGCCTTGCATATGTTTCAGCAAGGCGTTTTTTCGGGATGGTTCAAGTGAAATGATTGCATATATTGATTTCATTCCCATTCATAAGGCGTTTCTTGATACACGTAATAGTTCAGCCAGTTGACAAACAGTAAATTGGCATGCGAGCGCCATGTGTTCAGCGGCGGCTGGCTTGGGTCATCATTGGGAAAGTATGATTCTGGGATGTGAATCGGCAGCCCTTTCGCCAAGTCGCGTTCATATTCTTCTTTGAGCGTTGTCGCATCATATTCTGGATGACCCGTTAAGAAAATGCGGCGCCCGTCGTTCGATGCAACGAGGCAAACGCCGGCTTTGTCGGACATGGACAAAATTGTGAGATCTGGCACTTTTTCGATGTCTTCGCGCTTGACGTCGGTATGGCGGGAGTGCGGCATGCGGAACACATCGTCAAAACCGCGCAATAGTTTCACGTTTTTCGCTTCCACCGTATGGTTGAACACACCGAAGCATTTTTCCGGCAATGGGTATTTCGGAATGCCGTAGTGATAGTATAAGCCAGCTTGTGCTCCCCAACAAATGTGCAACGTTGACGTGACGTTCGTTTTCGTCCATTCCATGATATCGGTCAGCTCATCCCAATACGTAACTTCTTCGAACGGCAATTGCTCGACCGGGGCTCCGGTGATGATCATTCCGTCGAACTTGCGATGGCGGATGTGCGGGAAAATCGTGTAAAATTGTTCTAAATGATGTTTGCTTGTCGTTTTCGGCTCATGGGTCGCCGGGCGCAAAAAGGTGACGTTCACTTGCAGCGGCGAGTTGCCAAGCAGCCGCAGCAACTGTGTCTCTGCTTTTTCTTTTTCGGGCATCAAGTTTAAAATGATGATGTTGAGCGGCCGGATGTCTTGGGAGTAAGCCCGTTCTTCGTCCATCACGAAAATGTTTTCCTGTTCGAGTATTTCTTTCGCCGGCAAGTCTTTTGGAATGTTGATTGGCAATGGTGTCCCCTCCGTTTCTGTCTCGTTACTAAATACCTTAATTATAAAAACTTTGTCAACATTCTTCAATTGATTTTTTTGACCTTAAACAGCTGGTGAACAAAAAGGGGGAATTCCGATTGGATCCGACAGCCTTTGACAATTTAAAAACGGTGTTGGAAGGGGCGGTATATGACGCGGATTTGCAAGGGCGCATTGCCGTGGTCGAGCGCCGCGACCTTGTCGATTTGGCCCGTTTGTTTCGGGAGTACGCCATTTCATTTCGGCTGAATGATGCGCCCGATCCGCTCGTCGTCTGCACCGCGCGGCTTTCGCTTGATTTTGCTGAGCTGGTCAATGAGCGGCTCTATCACGGCCGGGCCGGCTGTCGGCTCGCTCTTCTGTTTACCCTTCCGGTTCGCCGCTCGTCCGTTTGTGCGCTCATTGAAGGAACGCTGCGGACGATTTGGGGGGAGGAGCGAATCATCCGGCAAACGCTCCGCTTTCCATTTCCACATGAACGCGGCCCGTATGAAAATGAAGCCGTGGTCGAATTTGCACGCCTCATTTATGAGGAAAACGCCGCCGATTTGCCGGAGATGGTGCCGTATATGGTTTCATCACTTGAACAATTGCAGCTGTTCGCCGGGCAGTAACGATGCAAAAAGTAGAAACAAACCATGAAATCCGCTATGATGGAGATGAGGTGAAAAATCATGAGTGTATATGAATTCAGCGCCAAAACCATTCGCGGAGAGGAACAACCGCTTTCCGTCTATCGAGGCAACGTGCTGTTGATTGTCAACACGGCGAGCCGTTGCGGCTTCACCCCGCAGTATAAAGAACTGCAGGAGCTGTATGACGAATATCGCGATCGCGGGTTTGTTGTGCTCGGCTTTCCGTGCAACCAGTTCGGCGGCCAAGAGCCGGGGACGGAAGAGGAAATCGAGCAATTTTGCCAGTTGAATTATGGTGTGACGTTCCCGCTGTTTGCGAAAGTGGATGTGAATGGCGATCACGCCCATCCGCTGTTTCAATATTTGAAAGAAGAGGCGCCGGGGGCATTGGGAACAAAGGCGATCAAATGGAATTTCACGAAGTTTTTGGTCGACCGCAACGGCAAGGTTGTAGCTCGTTTCGCACCGCAAACAAAGCCAAGCGAGCTGAGAAAGGAAATTGAAAAGCTGCTGTAAGGCAAGGAGGGGTAACGCTTGCGCATTCAAGCGATTGAGCCGACGCCAAGCCCGAACACGATGAAAATATTGCTTGATGAAGAATTGCCTTCCGGCACGCGCCATAACTACAAACCGGACAACATCAGCGAAGCGCCGCCGCTTATTCAAGCATTGATGCGCATTGACGGAGTGAAAGGCATTTACCATGTCGCTGATTTTTTGGCTATTGAACGCCATCCGAAATACGACTGGCGCGACATTTTGGCGAAAGTGCGCGAAGTGTTCGGCGAGAAAGTGGATGACGGCGCCGAGACAAAGCCGAAAGGAAACGAACATTTCGGCGAAGTGAAAGTGTTCGTGCAAATGCTGTACGGTCTGCCGATGCAAGTGAAGCTTGTCGATGGGGAGCGCGAACACCGCGTCGGGCTGCCGAAACCGTTTATGGACGCGGTCATTGAGGCGCAAAAATACGCAGGAAATGTTGTGCTTGAGCGCAAATGGGTCGAAAAAGGAGTGCGCTACGGCACGTTTGAGGAAATCGGCCGCGAAATAGTCGATGAGCTGTCGGCAGCCTATCCGCCCGAGCGGCTGGAGCGGATCGTCAACATGTTCCGCCGCGGCGAGCAGGAAAAAACGGTGCAAAAGCGTCCAAGCCTCAAAGTGACGAGCGAGATGCTCGATGACCCGGATTGGCGCAAACGGTATGCCGCGCTCGAACAGATGGCCGAGCCGACCGAGGACGATATCCCGGTGTTGGCCAAGGCGCTCAAGGATGAAAAAATGGCGATTCGCCGCCTGGCGACGGCGTATCTCGGCATGATCGGCGGCAAAAAGGTGCTTCCGTATTTGTATGAAGCGTTAAAAGATCCTGCTGTCGCTGTCCGCCGCACCGCCGGCGACTGTTTGTCCGACATCGGCGATCCGGAGGCCATTCCGGCCATGATCGAAGCGCTAAAGGACGAAAGCAAGCTCGTCCGTTGGCGCGCGGCCATGTTTTTGTACGAAGTCGGCGACGAATCGGCGCTGCCAGCGTTGAAAGCGGCGGAAAACGATCCGGAGTTTGAAGTGAGCTTGCAAGTGAAAATGGCCATTGAACGGATCGAAGGCGGCGAAGAAGCGAAAGGGTCTGTGTGGAAGCAAATGACGGAGAGCCGGAAGAAAGAAAACGAAACAGAACAGTAAACCAGGCGCGCCCATCGGTGCGCCTGGTTTTATGATCGAAAAGAGTACGGCTGTTACGTCGTCACAGTAGTGTTGGAGCTTGGAGCGAATTGGACAATTTCGAGCACAACCGGGGTATTAGCTGGAATCGAGCCGCTTCCGGTCGGGACGGTAATGGACAGTGACCCGACGCCGGTAGCTCCTGGGGTGTACGTCGATATCCCTTCCATTTGCAAAACGCCGTTAATGTACACGTTAAAGTAGCTATTGTTAGTTGCCAATGCTGGCAGCTGTGTCGCTTGGCTGCCGTCGTCTTGCAAAAAGCTGGCTGCGTCGATCGTTAAGGTTGCTCCTTCTGCTGTTTCAGCTGTTGTGATGTAAAAAAATCTTGCGACGTCTGGTGCAACCTCTGTCGTGGTAGTAGCGGCGACAAACAATTTAATTAATTGCAAAGCCATACAATCTCCCCTTCTCCATTTTGTGTTTAACATGCTGTGGCCCCGAAGCTGAGCCAATTATCATCCGTTCTTTTTAGTATCTGGAACTCTGTTGGCAATCAGCCGGTGCCATAGGTTCATTTTATTGTATGGATTAATTACAGAGGATGGCTCGGCGATTGCCGTAATGGGAGAAAAATGATGTTTTTGCCCTGCTATACCAGCCTGTTTTACCAGTGAATTTGAATTATGAAACAAACATTTTAAACGAATTTGGTCGTTTTATGATCCTGTTATAATAGACGGAATTAAGTGGAATATAGTGATTTTTTACTACCGTTCATTAACCTGCCATTTTGTTTGCTATTCACTTTGAAGATGGGAGGTGAATATACTAATGCAAAATATCTTGCGGAGTGAAATGATCACGAAACAATATGGTGTGTTTGGGTGAGCAAACGAATGAAACGGACATCTTCAACAGCAAAACATGTGATTGCTGCTTCCAAAGTATACGATTGGACCCATGCTGTACTGACCATTCCCCTCCGTGTGGCGCTCCACTTCCCTCCGCGTGTCTTGCAGGCGGAAACGTACCAGTATAACACCATATCAGACGGAGTGAAAACCGTCTATACAGACGGCGATGAACTGAGAGAGTACGGCGACCGCGGTATTTTAGATCCGAAACATGTATCATGGATCAACTTGTTTATTAATGGGGTGCTGCAACCGGAAAAACTGTATGAGGTGGAAAAGGGGAAACTGACGTTGAAAACAGCCGAGCCGCCGCCAAAAGGTGCGCCGATTATTCTTCAATTTATTACCATTAAAATGGGCTTCTAAATTTTTTTGCCCCTCCAGCTGCGGATTTGGTTCTTAGAAAAGAGTGTTTTCAACAATGGTGAAGCCTTGGAGAGAGCTCCAAGGCTTGGCTCGTCATCCCCTGAAATATTGTTCGATAAAATCTTTAACAAGAGGAGAGAGTTCGTTTGGCAATTCATGAAAAGGGAAGAATTTCACTTCCAGCGATTCTTCCCCGTCTTCTTTCAGTTCTCCACCGCGGATATCACGGGTGAGATAAACAACAGTGACTGGGTAATATTGATCTCCATTAGGCAGCCGAACAAAATATTTTTTTCCAGAAAACACATCGACTAGTTCCAGTTTGCCGATTTCCAGCCCTGTTTCTTCCCACACTTCCCGCCGGGCTGCTTCTTCTGCGGACTCCCCCAACTCCAACAAACCGCCGGGCAGTCCCCATAAGCCGTCGCGGCGTTTCTGCAATAAAATCCGCCCGCATTCATCGGTGACAGCGACCCCGGCTCCCGCCAAGATGATCGGCCGGGTTCCAATGATTTTTCGCAGTTCTTCAATGTATCCCATGTGCACGCTCCTTTCATGGCCATCGATGGCATAGTATATGTTTGGTCGCTGACAATGGCCGCGGCGGTTGATAGAAAGCGAAACGAAATCGCTCGTTTGATGGCGGCCAAACGGGTGCGTTTAGCCCCGTTTGTTCTGAATGATGCCGTTTAGAGACATGCGGCCGTGGACGGTTCTCTTCATTGATTTTTCAAACGAAAATATAGTATGCTGATAGCGCAGCGATGATGAATGTGGAGGGATGAGGGCAATGTCAATGGCTTACGAAGACTATATGCGCCAACTCGTGCAGCCGATGCGCGATGAACTTGTCCGCGCCGGTTTCCGCGAATTGCGCACAAGCGAAGAAGTCGAGCAGTTTATGAAACAAGTGGAAGGAACGACGTTTGTTTTTGTCAACTCAGTGTGCGGCTGCGCCGCTGGATTGGCGCGCCCCGCGGCGACGCAGGCGGTGTTGCGGAGCGAGAAAAAGCCGGACCATTTGGTGACGGTGTTCGCTGGCCAGGATAAGGAAGCGACAGCGAAAATGCGCGAGTACTTTGTCGGTTATCCGCCGTCTTCGCCGTCGATGGCGCTCTTAAAGGGGAAAGAAGTCGTTCACTTCATTCCGCGCGAAGACATCGAGTTTCACTCGATGGAGGACGTGATGGAAAATATTTTGGCTGCGTTTGACAAATATTGCGGCTGATGCGGTGCGAGCGAGGAGCGAACCGCTTGCGTTGATTCGCTTTCGTTCCGCATACAACGGCGCGTTGGCGGGAACGATAAGGGCGGAGGTGATCGGGCGTGCCGAAGCGGAAAAAAGATCGTTCGAAAACGGGCGTCAGCGCCCCAGATGTTCGAGGGCAAGGCACGACGGAGACGGAGACAGGCGCGTTCGAGCTTGACTCTGCCCGCAAAAAAACAAAAATCGATTAAAAAGGAGCTCCCGATGCGGGGCTCCTTTTGTCGTTTTCATGCGCAAACTCCCTTCGCATCCAACAGAATGCCAAGGGAGCTGGATGGATCGCCAAGAGCGTTTAGGCGTTGGCGATACAACTATAAATAAAGTAAAGCAATGTAATGAGGCTGGCCGCAAAAAAGATGGTTGTCATCGCTGTTTTCCCGCCTTTCTGTCTATGTTTTCCCCTTGAACATATGATACACTATTCATGTAATCATAGTATATACCAACAAAAGTGAAAAGGAAAAGCGGTTTTTGTTTTGGCAAGGGAGAGGAAAGACGATGAAAAGGGCGAAACGAATGAACGCGTTTTCGGCATCGATTTTCGCCGAGTTGACGGCGTATCGTCAAAAGCAGCGCCACCTTCATGACGAGTGGATCGACTTGAGCGTTGGCAGCCCGGATTTGCCCCCGGCGCCGTTTGTGCGTGAGGCGATCGCCCGCTACGCCAACGAGCCGAATGCGTACGGCTACACATTAAAGGGCATTCGCGAGTTTCATGAAGCGGTCGCCGATTATTATCGGACGGCGCATGGCGTTGTGCTCGATCCAGAGACGGAAGTGACGTACGTGATCGGGTCACAAGACGGGCTCGTTCATTTGCCGATGGTGTTCGCTGACCCGGGGGATGTCATTCTATTGCCGGATCCCGGGTACCCGGCGTATGCGGCGGGGGTGGCGATGGCGGAAGCGATGCCGTATTTTCTGCCGCTGAGGGAGGAAAACAGCTTTTTGCCGGATTTGCGTGCGATCCCGGAGGACATCGCCAAACGGGCGGCGATCATGTTTCTTAACTTTCCAGGGAATCCGGTGCCCGCCGTAGCGACAGAATCATTTTATCGCGAAGTGGTTGAGTTTGCGAAGCGGTACGATATCCTCGTTGTTTCCGATTTTGCTTACGGCGAGCTGTATTATGACGGAAACAAACCGGTGAGTTTTCTTTCTGTTCCAGGCGCAAAGGACGTTGGCGTGGAGATCAATTCGTTGTCAAAAAGCTACAACATGGCCGGCTGCCGGGTCGGCTACTTATGCGGAAATGCCGAGGTGATTCGTGCGTTTGCCGAGTTCAAGTCCAATTTGGATTACGGCATTTTTTGGCCGCTGCAAAAAGCGGCCGCGGAAGTGCTCCGCCATGGCGCCGGCTTTTGCGCCCAGAGCCGCATGATGTATCAAGCGCGCCGCGATGTGCTCGTGGATGGACTCGCTGACATCGGTTGGACGGTTGACCGTCCGCAAGCCGGCATGTTCGTGTGGGCGAAAATTCCGGACGGATGGACGTCGCTTTCGTTTGCGAAGGCGCTCATCGACCAAGCCGGCGTCGTTGTGACGCCTGGGCACGCGTTTGGGCCGAGCGGCGAAGGGTATGTGCGCATCGCCCTTGTCCAGCCGGAAGAAGTGTTGCGCCGGGCGGTCGCAAAATTAAAAGCGACCGGCTTGTTCGCGTCTCCGGCCGCTGATCGGCGGTAGCGGGAGGTGAAGGCGATGAAGCTGCCGTCTTGGCTTCGAAAAACGCTTGTTGCCGCCATTACCGTCTGCACGTTTGGACTCGTCACACCGCCCGCTTCGCTGCTCGCGGCCAAAGATCCGCCGTCAGATGATGCATCGTCTTCCGACTGGCAGCACAGTCCAACAAGTCGTGCCGAGGAAGCGGTTTCGTTGACGCGAGCTCAATTCATTGAGCGGACGATGGAAAAGGCCGTTGCCCAGTCCCATGAAAAATTCGGCCGCAAAATCGCTCCGGTCATTGAAGATGAGTTTCGCGCCGTCATTTTGCCGCGCATGGAAGAAGTGATCGCCGAGCTTGCTGATCGTTATCCGGAAGAGGAGCTCCGCTATTTGGCTGTTTCGGAAAATCCGTCTGGCGGGCAAGGAGAACGCATTTTTCATTTGTATCGGGCGGATACGGGAGAGGATTTGATCCGCTTTCACGTCCGCCGCGAGCATCCGCCGCAAGACGGATATTGGTTTCAGTTTCACTATCATACATGCGATGATGGGTTTCAAGCCCATCATGAACTCGGGAAAATCTACTGGTCAAAAAATACGCCGCCGAACTGGCGGACGTAGCAGGCCGCGGTTCTTTCCTTATTTTGCGCGTTTTTTCCCGCTTCGTTCTATGATATGATTTTCATAGATTGAAAGAAGCGGGGGAACCACGATGAAACGGCTGTTCACTAGTTTGTTGGCGGCGCTGTTCGCCGTTCCGCTTCTATCGTTCTCACCGTATCCGGCTGCCCATGGCGTGCTGCTTGAAGAAAGCAGCCTTGGTCTTAGGGGTGTTCCGTCTCATGATGTGCTTGGCCGCATCATCATCGTGCCGGAGACGGAGTTTTCCGCCTCTGAAGCGAATGAAATGATCCGGACGCTCGCCCGCATTGATCGCACGATTTTAGAGCAGGCGGCGGACCACCATATTTACATCCAACTGTTGACCGGCCCGATCACCGATGAGCCGACGGCCCGCCATTTGCGCGGAAAAACGCCGCGCGGTTATATGCCGGGTTCGAAAACATGGGATGACGTGCCGGGCATCGGTGGGTCGCATTTAGTGCTTGTCCGCCTCGGCCATAGCGAAAAAGGAAAAGGGCATGGCTCGGTCAATTTGGAGCTGCATGAGTTTGCTCATTCGCTCGATTACATCGTATTTGACCGCATTCATGAAACGGACGAATTTCAAGCGATTTGGCGGGAGGAGGCGCCGCGGCTCTTTCCTGGCGAATATTATTTTTTGACTTATCCGGAAGAGTATTTTGCCGAGTCGTTTGCCTATTATTATGCAAGCGACAAGACGCGGCAAACGTTGCGGGCGGCAGCGCCGAGAACATATGCGTTGATCCGCGGATTGGCGGAACGGGCCTCGTAAAAGGCTCGTTTTTTTATGGACAAGTGGTTCACCATGCGTTGCTTTATGGTATGATAGAGCGTGAGGTGAGAACATTGCGGCAATATTTGCAGCTTTTGGAGGATATTTTGGAAAACGGCGTCGAAAAAGAAGACCGCACGGGCGTCGGCACGCTGTCGGTGTTCGGCCGCCAGCTCCGCTTCAACTTGCAAGATGGATTTCCGCTCGTGACAACGAAAAAATTGCATATCCGCTCCATCATTTATGAACTGCTTTGGTTTTTAAAAGGCGATACGAACGTCCGCTATTTGCAGGAGAATGGCGTGACGATTTGGGACGAGTGGGCGGACGAAAACGGCGATCTCGGCCCGATTTACGGCGCGCAATGGCGCTCATGGAAAGGGGCGGACGGGAAAACAATCGACCAGATCGCGTGGGTCGTCGAGGAGATCAAACGAAATCCGAATTCACGCCGGCTGCTTGTGAGCGCTTGGAACGTGGCGGAATTAGACGAGATGAAGCTGCCGCCGTGCCATTATGCCTTTCAGTTTTATGTCGCGAACGGTCGGTTGTCGTGCATGTGGCAGCAGCGCTCCGTTGATACGTTTTTAGGGCTGCCGTTTAACATTGCCAGCTACGCGCTGTTGACGCATATGATCGCCCAGCAATGCGATCTCGATGTCGGCGAACTCATTTTCACCGGCGGTGATGTCCATTTGTACAAAAACCATCTCGAACAGGCGAAACTGCAGCTGACGCGCGAGCCGCGCCCGCTGCCGAAGCTCGTGATCAAACGGAAGCCGCCGTCCATTTTCGATTACGAATACGACGATTTTGAAATTGTCGGCTACAACCCGCATCCGACGATTAAAGCACCGGTGGCTGTGTAAAGGAGAGGACGCGATGATTTCGCACATTGTGGCAATGGATGAAAACCGGGTGATCGGCAAAGACAACCGCTTGCCTTGGCATTTGCCGGCCGATTTGGCGTATTTTAAACGGGTGACAATGGGCCATGCCATCGTGATGGGGCGCAAGACGTTTGAAGCGATCGGTCGGCCGCTTCCCGGCCGCGATAACGTCGTTGTCACGCGCAACCGCTCGTTTCGCCCGGAAGGCTGCCTTGTGCTTCATTCGCTCGAGGCAGTCAAGCAATGGATCGCATCGCGCGCTGATGAAGTGTTTATCATCGGCGGGGCCGAACTGTTTCGGGCGACGATGCCGATTGTCGACCGGCTGTATGTGACAAAAATTTTTGCTTCCTTCCCCGGCGATACGTTTTATCCGCCCATTTCTGACGATGAATGGGAAATCGTTTCCTATACGCCAGGAGGGAAAGATGAAAAGAATCCGTATGAACACGCCTTTATCATTTATGAGCGGAAAAAGGCGAAATAGATGGGACACGGGCATGGATATGCGTTTGTCGTTGGCGTACGAAACGTTTGCGAAGACGACCCCAAAACGGGGCGTCTTTTTGTTTGAGATCCGAACATTTTGAAAACGTGTTTCTGCATAGAAGCGGGGCGAAAAAGGAACGATAATCAATAGAACCACAATGGAAATGGAGGAAGACGATGAAACATATCGTTCCGTTTGTCGTCAAGCTCGCTGCTTGGAGCGTCGTCTTGTTTTCGATGTTTACGATCTTCGATGCCCCGCTTTCCTTGATTTCACTCATGACGATCGTGACGGCGCTTGTTTCTTATATGATCGGCGATCTGTTCGTGTTGCCGCGCGTCGGCCATTTTGTCGCTGCCGCTCTTGACGTGCCGCTTTCCTTTTTGCTTATTTGGCCGGTCAGCTTTGCCCTCATTGCCCCGTCCGTCAACATGGCATACGGCGCGTTTTTCAGCGCCTTGGCGATCGGGGCGGTTGAAGCGTTTTTCCATTTGTATATGGAAAACCATGTGCACGAAGAAGCAAGACGGGAAGAAGCGCACCGCTGGTATGATGAAGGAAGATGGGCGACGGAATTTGCCGAGGAAGAAGAGTTCAAAAAAGAGGACGACCGGGCATAGCGCCGGTCGTTTTTTCTGTCCGCTTGCGCATGAAGAAGTAGTTCGCCGTACATATGCTGCACAATTCGCCGCGTTGCCGTCTGGCAGGACGGCTAGAGAGAGGTTTCGAGCAGGAAGGACGGCGCTCATCGGATGGCGTCAGTCCAAAAGCGTGAATCCGGTCGGCGGAAGCGTCCGGTAAAGCGGGATAATCGCGATGATCGCGAGCCAGCCCATCTTCACTCAAAAACTTTTCGAAAATTCCCTTTTCTTTTTGCGGATTTGTGATATAATCTACAAATCAAAGACAACTTAGAAAAGAAAGGGAACGAGAGCATGGAACAACAGCTGAAACGGAAGCAAGGGGCGGTATACGTCGAGGACATTTTGATCGCGTATCATACGCTGAAGGATGTTGTTTTCCATACGCCGCTGCAAAAAAATCCGCTGTTATCCGAGCGCTACGAGTGCAATGTCTACTTAAAGCGCGAGGATTTGCAAGTCGTGCGTTCGTTTAAGTTGCGCGGGGCGTACAACCGGATGAAGCATTTAACCGATGAGGAGCGGAGAAACGGGGTGGTATGCGCCAGCGCCGGCAACCATGCCCAAGGGGTGGCCTATTCATGCCGGGCGCTTGGCGTGCACGGGAAAATTTATATGCCGGCGACGACGCCTCGGCAAAAAGTGTCGCAAGTGCAGCTGTTTGGCAAAGACATGGTCGAGATCGTGCTTGTCGGCGACACGTTTGACGATTCATACAACGAAGCGGTGAAGTGCGCCGAGGCGGAAGGGCGGACGTTCATCCATCCGTTTGATGATGAATACGTCATTGCCGGACAGGGGACGATTGGCGTCGAGGTGTTAAACGACTGTGATGAACCGATCGACTTTTTGTTCGCCAGCATCGGCGGCGGGGGATTGATGGCCGGACTAGGGACGTATGTGAAAAGCATTTCTCCGTCCACCAAAGTCATCGGGGTCGAGCCGGCTGGCGCCCCATCGATGAAAGCGGCGCTCGAGCGCGGACATGTGGTGACGCTCGATGAAATCGACAAGTTCGTTGACGGCGCTGCCGTCAAGACGGTCGGGGAAAAGACATTCGCCTTATGCCGCGGGGTGCTTGATGACATCGTCGTCGTTCCGGAAGGAAAAGTATGCACGACGATTTTGGAGCTGTACAACGAAAACGCCATTGTCGCTGAACCGGCAGGGGCGCTGCCGATCGCCGCGCTTGATTTTTACAAGGAACAAATCCGAGGCAAAACAGTCGTCTGCGTCATAAGCGGCGGCAACAACGACATCGACCGGATGCAGGAAATCAAAGAGCGTTCGATGATTTACGAAGGACTGCAGCACTATTTCATCGTCAACTTCCCGCAGCGGGCTGGGGCGTTGCGTGAGTTTTTGGATGAAGTGCTTGGGCCGACCGATGACATCACCCGGTTTGAATACACGAAGAAAAACAACAAAGAAAGCGGACCGGCGCTCGTCGGCATCGAACTGAAACGGCGCGAAGACTACGCGCCGCTCATCGAGCGGATGAAGAAAAAAGGCTTCCCGTTCCAAGAAGTGAACAAAGACCCGAACTTGTTCCATTTATTGATCTAACGAAAAAAGACGAAAAAAGTCGGAACAAATTCGCCGCATTCCGACATACTTTTTCACCGGATTGGTGTATAATAAAAGTAAATCGGTGAAAAAGAGGATTGATATTTTGCTATTCAAAAGCCTCGAGTTTCAAAACGCGTATGGGCAGAAGGTCAAGATTATCGAAATTCCAGTATTGGAGGAAGAGAATACGTACCGATTCATGGTCCAACTGCGCTTGGAGGCGTTTATTGCAAAAGTGTATCGGTCGAGAACAAACCGTTCCGTTTACTCGTTCCGCGAACATTTGAAGAAAGTGCTGAAATGGCCGGTATATGAACAGATCTTTAAAGAAACGGCGTTAAAGCATAATGCATGACTGTTGTTGTTTTGCCCTTGGCGGCAAAACAACTTTTTTTCTGCCGGTATCGTTCATAATGGGCGATGTTCCTGCTTGGGGATGAGCCAAGCTTGCTCATGGACGTTTTTAGGTAGGATTTTTGCCGGTTTCATTATATAATGGAAACGAGATCATCAGTATTAGGAGTGAGCGAATGAAACCAATCAAAATTGTAACCGACTCAACGGTCGATGTGCTGTTTTCGGTGCTTGCCGAGCACGGCGTTGAAGTCGTTCCGCTTCATTTGACATAAGCCGATCGCCGCTCTGGTTGACGGGCTGTATACGCCGGTTGCCCAGGTTCGCAGCTTTTCGCAAGCGGTGTCCCATTTGGCGGGCCGTCTTGTCGAGGAACAAGGGGCCAAACGGGTAGAGAAAATCGCCATCGACCATGCCGATGCTCCTCGGTGGGCGGAGCGGCTCAAGGAAGCGGTGACAGACATCATCGGCTATTCACCGATTGACATCGTTGAAACAACGACGGTCATTTCCATTCACACCGATCCTGGGGCGTTGGCGCTCATGTACTACACGGAGGAAGCGGCGCTTGATGAATAAACGCCGTTGTTGTGCGGCATCAACATATTTTTGTCGAAAAGGAAGGATCCATCGATGTGGAAACGAATCGCGCTTTTTCTCGTTGTTCTTTTGCTGGCGGCGTGCGGAAAAACGATTCCGGACGCCAAAAACTGGCCGGTGGAGGACTTTACGTTTGTCGATCAGACGGGCAAGCCGTTTGGGCTTCGCGACTTAAAAGGAAAAGTGTGGGTCGCCGATTTTATTTTTACAAACTGCGAGACCGTTTGTCCGCCGATGACGGCCCATATGGCGAAATTAAAACAAATGGCAAAGAAAGAAGGACTGGATGTCGAGTTTGTCTCCTTCAGCGTTGATCCGGAAGTCGATACGCCCGAAAAACTGGCGGCGTATGCGAAACAATTTACAGACGACCTATCAAACTGGCATTTGCTGACCGGATACAGCCCGTCTGAAATCAGCGAGCTGGCGCAAAAAAGCTTTAAAACGATCGTGCAAAAGCCGGCCAATGGCGATCAAGTCGTGCATGGCACCAGCTTTTATTTGGTCGGGCCGGACGGAAAAGTGGTTCAGACGTACAGCGGCGTGCAAGATGTGCCGTACGAAACGATTTTAGAGCATATCAAAATCGTGCAGTCGTCGCAATGAGGCAAAAACGGCTACCGCCTTTTTGCCTTCTTTTCGTCTTTCCCCTTGTTGCGGCAAAAGGCAGGTGTCAAACAATGAGACGGTGGGGATGGTTGTTGTGCTGCTGGCTGCTCGCCGGATGCGTGTCGCTTTCGGCGGGCGGAAAGCCGGAGCGCCCGCATGAAGCCGCCGTCAAGCAGACGGAAGCAAAGCCGCTTCCGAAAGATATACATTTGGTCGCTTTGGGCGATTCGTTGACGGAAGGAGTCGGGGATGGCGAAGGGAAAGGGGGCTATGTTGGCCGCCTTGTCCCGCTCCTTTCGGCAGAAGACGGAGTGCGGACGGTCACCGTGACGAATTTAGGAAAACGCGGCCGGCGCATTGTGGAGCTCAAGCCAGTCATCAAGGCGCATGAAAGGGAAATCAGCCAAGCGGATCTCGTCCTTGTCACGATCGGCGGCAATGATGTGATGAATGTCGTCCGTTCACATTTTTTTGATTTGTCGCACGAACGGTTTGTGAAAGAGGCAAAGGCATTTGCCTCTCGATTGGACCATCTCATTCTATCATTGCGCACGGTGAACCCCGATGCCGTCGTTGTGCTCGTCGGCTTATACAACCCGTTTTCGAGCACGTTGCCGAACATTCCGGAAATCGATGATGTCATCGCTGAGTGGAACAGCGCCAGCCTGGCAGTGCTTTCACGGTATGAGCGAACGATTTTTGTCGATATCCAAGACATTTTTGCTGACCGCGATGATTTGCTCTACCGCGATGAGTTTCATCCGAATGCCGCAGGATACGAACAGATGGCCATACGGGTGTATGAAGCGTTAAAGGAACGAAAAGAATGGTGGATAGGGAGATTGCTGCAATGAATTGGAAACGAGCGTTTTGGATGTTGGCGGCTGTCAACGCGGCGGTCATTGTTTTAGCCGCCGCCTGGCTGCTTAAGCCGTCTCCGCCGGTGAAACGGCCGGCGCATCCGGATGTCGAAGGAGCCTCATTTACTGTTTACTCGAAGAAAGCGCATTTGAACGCCATCATGAACGACTATTTGGCAGAAAAAACGAAAGGCCATCCGCTGCAATACCGCGTTTGGCTCGCCGATCGCGTCTATGTTTCAAGCGAAATCCCCATTTTAGGCCGCTCGGTCGAACTTGTCGTCTCGTTTGTGCCCAAAGTAATCAAAGGAGGGAATGTCGAGCTCACGGAGCCGACGATTTCGCTCGGCGACTGGAAGCTGCCAGTGACGTATGTGCTTCGCTACTTACAAAAGCACGCCCCGCTGCCGGATGAAGTGGCGATTGACCCGGAGCACACCCGCGTCTACGTCGCGCTCACGGACATTCGCTTTGGCAACGGTTATCAGGTGGCGGCAAAAAAAATCGATTTGGCCGCCGATGAGATCGTGTTTACCTTAACAATTCCGACGAAGCAGCACCAGTAAAAAAGACTGTCCGCGTGTGCAGGACAGTCTTTTTTGCGGTTAGGAGCTTCTTTGTCACCCGCTTTTCCGATGCTTCAGATGAGACGGAGCCCTTTTGGATAAAAGTTTTTCACCGTTCCTTTCACTTCTTTCCCCCAGGCGAACGGAAATCCATCCACGGCCACAAGCAGCCAACCGCGGTCGCCGCCGGTGGAAAGCGTCTCGCCGCGCCAATATTGGACGATTTCGCGGCTCGCGCTCGATAGGTCAAGCACATGTTTCGCTTCCTCTGTCCGCAACGCCAAGGCAAGGGCATGGTTCGGCTCAAACCGCTCTTTTTTCACATCCCCTAAGTGCAACCCGGCGCGGACGATTTTCAAACCGGACAAATCCGGGCAACGCTCGGGCAACACAGTCAAATGGGCGCCAAATGACACGAACGTGCCGTCTCGCTCTGTCCGCAATGCCTCTTGTTCAAACTGGCGATACAGGCGGATAGCGGCTTTTGGCGCGCTCGATTTCGCCCACCGCCCTCGCCAAGGTGAGGTGGGCCGCTGTTTTTGCAGTTTGGCGACAAAATGCCCTTCCCCTTTCAGACGGTGCGGCCAAAGGCGGGCGGTGTGTACGAGATCGGATCGATTGGTTTTCGTCCATTCCGGCCGCCCTGGCTCGATGCCGCCGATTTTCGCAATGGGCAACAACTGCAAATCCTCGTACGTCTCAAGCAGCCATTCAATCGTTTGTTCGTTTTCCTCCGGAGAGAACGTGCACGTGGAATAGACGAGAATGCCGCCTTCTTTCAGCATCGCATAGGCGCTTTCCAAAATGCGCCGCTGTCTGGCCGCACATTCTTCCACATAAGCCGGGCTCCAAAACGAAGCGGCCTCTTCATCCTTGCGAAACATTCCTTCGCCGGAACAGGGGGCGTCGACTAAAATTTTGTCAAAAAAGCCCGGAAACTGCTCGGCAAGCGCCTCGGGAGTTTCATTGACGACAACGGTGTTCGTCAAGCCGAACCGTTCGACGTTCTCTGCGAGCGCTTTGACCCGTTTCGGGTGGATTTCGTTGGCGACAAGCAGCCCTTTGTTTTCCATCATCGCTCCAAGCTGGGTCGTTTTCCCGCCAGGGGCGGCGCACAAGTCAAGGACCCTCTCCCCAGGGGCGGGACGCAGCGCTTCGGCGACCGCCATCGCGCTCGGTTCTTGAATGTAATACAGGCCGGCCGCATGGTACGGATGCTTTCCCGGCTGTTCGTCCGGCTCATAATAAAACCCGGTCGGGCAAAACGGCACCGGGGAAAGGGAAAAGGGCGCCGTTTTTGCCCATGCGCCCGGGTCGGTTTTCAACGGATTGACGCGCAAGCCGTTGATTTTTTCATTTTCATAAACAGCGAAAAACTCGTCTGCTTCTTCATCAAGCAGCTTCTTCATTTTCGCGACAAATGCTTCCGGCAATCTCAACGCAGCAAACTCCTTTCTCCGTCCGTCGTCATGAGCGTTTGCCTGGCCATTTCACTTTTGGCTCCGTTTTGTTCAAGATGCGTTGAATGTTGGCGCGATGACGATAAAAGATAAACGAAGCGAGCAACAATACCGCCACCGTCAATGGAATGTCGTCCGTGAAAAAGACGGTGTACACGACCGCATACAGCGCCGCGGCCATCGATGACAGGGAGACGTAGCGTGAAACAGCCAAGACGACAAGAAACACGGCGATGAGCGACAAAAAGAACAACGGCGAATAAAACAGCATCACCCCGCCTGATGTCGCCACCGCCTTGCCGCCGCGGAATTTGGCGAACACCGGATACATATGGCCGACCACGGCGATCGCCCCGGCCAAAAGCGGATGCACGGGGACGGAAAAAAGCATCGGCAAGCTCGCCGCCAGCGTCCCTTTTAGCATATCGCCGACAATGACGATCGTTCCCGCTTTCGCCCCAAGCACGCGGAACGTGTTTGTTCCCCCAAGATTGCCGCTCCCGTGTTCGCGGATGTCGATCCCGTAGCCGATTTTCCCGACAAGAAGGCCAAACGGAATCGAGCCGAGAAGATAAGCAAGAAGCAAAATGAGTGCGGTCATCGAATCAAACACCCTTTACTCAACAAGTTTGTGCATGTTTCTATTTTAACATGCATGAGCGAAAACGGTAGACAGGAATTTTGCATTTCAAGGACATAGCCGCTAAACTGAAAAGAAGAAACGGGCTGTCGGAAAGTCCGTCCGACCCCGGACAGATGAGAAAGGAGCGACCATGATGAAAACGACGGTTGTATGGAACGGAAACATGTCATTCAGCGGCCAAAGCGCTTCCGGTGTGGTGATTCCGATCGACGCCGCGAAAGACGTCGGCGGCAACGATTCAGGCGCTCGGCCGATGGAGCTTTTGCTTCACGCCTTAGCCGGCTGCACCGGCATTGACATCGTTTTGATCTTGCGGAAAATGCGGCTTGATGTCCGCGCGTTTTCGATGGAAGTCGAAGGAACGCGCGCCGATGACCACCCAAAGCGGTTTACAGAGATTCATATTCATTACGCGCTCGAAGGCGATTTGCCGGAAGACAAGGTCGTCCGCGCCATTCGGTTGTCAAAAGAAAAATATTGTTCCGTTTCCCATTCGTTAAATGCCGCCATTACAGCGAGCTATTCGATCAACGGCGTGCGCGGGAAGGAGACGATCTAACAAGGAGAAGGGCTTGACGTTCATGGCCGTTTCGCGTGGCATAGCGTCGAATGACAATACGATGAAAAAGGTGTTCCGATCGTTTGCGGAACACCTTTTTTGTGTTAGAACGGATAACGGCGATCAGTCGTTTGGATGGACACCCTGCCGATCCGCTTTCCTTCGAGTTATGCCCGATAGGCGGCGCGCAAAAAAACTTTGTCCTCATACTTGACACATCTCTTTTAGTTGTTATAATTTTTAACATAAATACGTTATGTTTTATTACACAAGAAACGGTTGAGGGGGGCGGCGGGAAACATGAAAAAAATTGAAGCGATCATCCGGCCGGAAAACGACCGGTCATGCGTCGTTGTTCATCACCCAACTGCTTGGCGCGTTGACAGTCATCGTTTGGGGCTTCGTCAGCGGTGCGCTCATCGCGAATGTGTGCGACAGCACGGTCGGGCTCCGGGCGACAGAGCGTGAGGAAGAAGAAGGTCTCGATATGGCGTACCACGGCATTCCGGCTTACAATGAACTCGAGCGGTTTGCCGATCTCCCGGGCGGGTTGTACGATTTTGAGGAGACGACCGGCATTCGCGTTGCTCCGTTAAACAAGAAAAACGCGGTCGGTTGAACGCTCTCCCACCTACGCTTGTGCTTCGAGGTGGGAGATTCTTGGGAACACCCGCCCCACGGCAGGCTGTCCACCGAGCTAAAAGGGAAAGGCTGTCCGATCAACAGACTCTATCGGGCGGTCTTTTTTGTTTCTGTTGTTCTCAACAGTCAGTTGTGAATTTACAAAATATTTACGAGAAATCATCCTTTCTGCTCTATCATTGTACTGACTCGCAAGGATATAATGGGAGTGAACGAGAAGGCGAGAGAAAGGGGAACCGGGAATGAAGAATTCCAAACGATGGGGAAGACGGGTGCTATCCGCATTGGCTGCTGCAGCGGTGCTGGCCGCGGCTCCAGTTGGGGCGGCAGGGAACGGGAAAAGCAAGGGGAAGCCGCCTGCTTCTTCGCACCGTTATATTGAGGTGCAGCTGTTAGGCATTAACGACTTCCACGGCCAGTTGAATGTGACGAGAAAAGTCGGCGGGCGGGAAGTTGGACGGGCTGATTATTTAGCCGCTTATTTGAAACAGCGGGAGGCGGAAAACAAAAATACGCTGCTCGTCCATGCCGGCGATGCGGTTGGCGCCAGCCCGCCGGTATCGGCGCTGCTAGAGGACGAGCCGACGATCGAAGTGCTCAATAAGCTCGGCTTTGACGTCGGCACCCTTGGCAACCATGAGTTTGATGAAGGAGTAGCGGAAATGCTCCGCTTGATCCATGGCGGATATCACCCGGCGACCGGCGATTTCGCCGGAGCAGATTTTCCGTACGTGAGCGCCAACGTCGTTGATGCGCAAACGGGAAAGCCGATTCTCCCGCCATATGTGATTAAGCGGGTCAACGGCATGCCGATCGGATTGATCGGCGTCACGCTCACGGAAACACCAACGATTGTGACGCCAAGCGGCGTCGCGGGAGTCAAGTTCATCGATGAAGCAACAGCGATTAACAAAGCGGTCCGGGAACTGAAGAAAAAAGGGGTGCAAACGATCGTCGTTCTCGCCCATAACCCAGGCGTATCCAATCCGGATGGGACAAACGCAAGCGGGGAAATTGTCGATATCGCCAAAAATGTCGATGATGAAGTCGATGTGATTTTCGCCGGTCATAACCATGCCTATTTAAATGCGGTTGTGGACGGCAAGCTGCTCGTTCAGTCGTATTCGTACGGCACGGCGTTTTCTGATGTCGATTTGAAAATCGACCCGCGTACGAAAGACGTCGTCGCCAAAAAAGCGGAGATCGTGACGACCTATCATGACGGCATCACTCCGGACCCGGAAATCCGTGCCCTCGTCGAAAAATATGAAGCGAAAGTGGCGCCGCTTGTCAATCAAGTCGTCGGCACAGCGACCGAAACGATCACCGATGAACAAAACGAAAGCGGCGAGTCCGCCTTGGGCAATTTGATCGCCGATGCCCAGCGGGCGGCGATGAAAACCGATTTTGCCTTTATGAACCCGGGCGGCATTCGCGCCGATATTGAACAAGGCGAAGTGACGTGGGGCGAATTGTACAACGTTCAGCCGTTCAACAACCAGCTCGTGAAAATGACGCTCACCGGCGCGCAAATCCGCCAGCTTTTGAATCAACAATGGCAGCCAACCCAAACGCGCATGCTGCAAATCTCCGGCCTCCGCTATACATGGAGCGCCAGCAAGCCGGTCGGAGAAAAAGTCATTGACATTCAGCTTCCTGACGGCACACCGCTAAAACCGGACGCCGAGTACACGGTGACAGTCAACAGCTTCCTCGCCGACGGCGGCGATGGGTTCACGGTGTTGACGCATGGGACAAACCGCGAGGTCGGCTCGGTCGATTTGGATGCCCTTGTCTCGTATATTCGCGGTCTTGAGCAACCGTTCTCAGCACGGATCGAGGGGCGGATCAACCGGCTTCCGTAACAGGTGTTGACCGAGGAAAAAGGATGGAAGGGCGAACGGTCGCTTATCTAATGAAGAAGGTGTCCCCAAAAGACTCGGGACACCTTTTCTTTACTCCTAATGGGCGGGCTTGCAGCCGCTTGTGCTTGGACGATCGAAAAAAGATCGTTCAAGAGAGTTTTTCCGCAGATCAAGATGCTTTTTGCTCGAACAGCTTGATGATCTCCACGATCACTTCGGCCGCTTTCACCATATTGTCGGCGGAAATGTATTCGTAGCGGCCGTGGAAGTTTTCGCCGCCGGCGAAAAGGTTCGGCGTCGGCAGCCCCATGTAGGAGAGCTGCGACCCGTCTGTACCGCCGCGGATCGGTTTCACCTTTGGTTCAATGCCCAAGTTCGTCATCGCTTCGTGGGCGATGTCAACAATGTGGCGCACCGGCTCGATTTTTTCGCGCATGTTGTAATATTGGTCGTTGATTTCGAGAGTGATTCGGTCGTTTCCATATTTTTGCGCAAGCGAAGCCGCGATCTCTTTCATTTTCGCTTTGCGAGCCTCAAACTGTTCGCGGTCAAAGTCGCGGATGATGTAATGAAGCTTCGTTTCCTCTACACTGCCTTGGAACGAAAGCAAATGGTAAAACCCTTCATATCCTTCCGTATGCTCAGGCGCCTCATGGGCTGGCAACTGCTGCTCGAACTCCATGGCGATTTTGATCGAGTTGATCATTTTTCCTTTCGCTGTGCCCGGATGGACGTTTTTGCCTTTGATCGTGATTTTCGCTTCGGCAGCGTTAAAGCTTTCATACTCCAATTCGCCAAGCGGCCCGCCGTCGACCGTGTAGGCAAATTGGGCGCCGAATTTGGCAACGTCAAATTTATGCGGCCCGCGGCCAATTTCCTCATCCGGCGTAAAGGCGACGCGCACTTTGCCGTGCTTGATTTCCGGGTGTTGAATGAGATAGTTCATCGCGGTCATAATTTCGGCGATTCCGGCTTTATCGTCAGCACCAAGCAGCGTCGTCCCATCGGTCGTGATGAGCGTATGCCCTTTGTAGTGAGCGAGCTCCGGGAAATCGTTTGGCGACAAGATGATGCCTTGTTCTTTGTTTAACACGATGTCCCCGCCGTCGTACGAGTCAATCAATTGCGGGTTGACGTTGGCTCCGGTAAATTCCGGCGCGGTGTCCATATGAGCCAAAAAGCCGATCACTGGCACGTTTTTGTCCGTATTGGCCGGCAACGTCGCCATCACGTAGCCGTTGTCATCGATCGTCACATCTTCCATCCCGATCGCCTTCAGCTCTTCGACGAGCATTCTCGCCAGCTCCCACTGTCCCGAAGTCGATGGGCACGTATGGCTGTTTGGATCGGATTGAGTGTTGACTTTCGCGTAGCGGATGAAGCGTTCGATGAGTTCCTGTTTCATTGGTTCATCTCCTTATGTATAAGTTTTTCTGGATCAGCGAATCATTCCGCCGATGCAGTGAGAAAAAAGAGGCGGTTTCCGTTTTATTTTACCATATGCGGCTTCAAACGGTAAAAAAGAGGGGACCATTTCCTACTTGGCGCTATGATGCCCCAAAGTTGGCGTACGGACGCTGCCATTACAGGCGCCGGCGGCAGAGGACGGTTATGGTATAATGAAAAGGCCAGTGTCTCGTCAGAAACGCGAAAGTAGGTGCTTCCTGCCTCGTGCGGATGAAACAAATGGAAAGGAGAAGCCAAACCATGTCATTCAGCTACGTGTCTCATCTGTATTGTCCGAAGTGTGAACGTACATACGATGTCGACCAAATCCATCAACTTTGCGAATGCGGTTCGCCGCTTCTTGTCGCTTACGACTTGGAGGCGATGCGCCAAAAAGTCAAGAGGGATGTGCTGAGGGAACGTGAAGCGAATTTATGGCGTTATCATGAGTTGCTGCCGGTAAAGCATCCTGAACATATCGTGTCGCTCGGCGAAGGGATGACGCCGCTTGTGCCGATGCCGCGCTTAGGACGGGAAATCGGCATTGAAGCGCTCTACATGAAAGACGAAGGGGTTATTCCAACAGGGACGTTTAAAGCCCGCGGCGCGGCGGTTGGGATTTCTAAAGCAAAGGAATTGGGCGTCAAACAGCTCGCGATGCCGACAAACGGCAACGCGGGAGCGGCGTGGTCGCTATACGCGGCGCGGGCGGGCATTCAGGCGACAGTCGTCATGCCGGTTGAGGCGCCGGAACTGACGCGAAAGGAATGCGCCATCGCTGGGGCGGAATTGTATTTCGTCAACGGCCTCATTAGCGATGCCGGGCAAATCGTCGCCAAAGCGATCCGCGAATACGGCTGGTACGATGCGTCGACGTTGAAAGAACCGTACCGGATTGAAGGGAAGAAAACGATGGGGCTGGAGATCGCCGAACAATTCTCGTGGCAGCTCCCGGATGTCATTTTGTATCCGACCGGCGGCGGCGTCGGGTTGATCGGCATTTACAAGGCGATCAAAGAACTGCAGGCGCTCGGCTGGGTGGACGGCCGCATGCCGCGGCTGGTCGCTGTGCAGGCCGAGCATTGCGCGCCGATCGTCAAGGCGTGGAAGGAGAAAAAACGTGAATCGGAGTTTTGGCCGAACGCCCATACAGTGGCGTTTGGCATCAATGTGCCGAAAGCGCTTGGCGACTTTCTTGTTCTTGAGGCGGTGTATGAGACGAACGGCTGCGCCATTGCGATCAGCGATGAGGCGATTTTGGCCCAACAGCAGATGGTGGCGAAACTGGAAGGGGCGTTCATTTGCCCGGAAGGAGCGGCGGCGTTTGCGGCGGCACGAACGTTGCGCGAGAGCGGTTGGATTCGTGATGGGGAGAAGGTCGTCGTATTAAATACCGGAACCGGGCTGAAATACGCCGATACAGTGGACGTCCATCCGCCGGTGCTCGAGCCGGGGGATGAGCTGCTAAGGAGCGGACGATAACGGAAATATGGCACTGAAAAACGAGGGTTCTTGATCAAAGAGCCCTCGTTTTTGTTAGTCCGTTCAGAAAAGCAGTAAGGCGATGCCGAGTGGTTACCAAAAGCGGAATCGCGCCGCCGATTCGGCAAACCGCTCCTCTTTAAACGGATTGGCGGTCATCGAATAACCGCGCTCTTCCCAGTAGCCCGGCTCATCTTCCTTCATAAAGCGGATGCCGGACGCCCATTTCGCCCCTTTCCATAAGTAAAACGTCGCCGGCGGAATGAAACGGAGCGGATAGCCGTGCTTCGGCGAGATGTCCTGCCAGTCGTGATGCTTGTCTTTCCATCGATAGACAAACAAGGCATCATCGCCCATCAGCGCTTCAAGCGGCAAGTTCGCCGAATAGCCGAACCGGTCGCCGTTTAAATATCCGTAAATTTTCACGTATTTCACATCAGGATCTAGCTCCACAAAGCGCAAAAACTCGCGGAAGGCGATGCCTTCAAACGTCGTATCAAATTTCGACCATGTCGTGACGCAATGCATATCGACGGTGGAAATCGTTTTCGGCAGCGCCATCACTTCTTGATAGGAGAAGGAGACCTCCTTTTTGACCTCGCCGAACAATCGAAATTCCCATGTCGCCTCATCAAATTCGTACACGTCCCCTTCATGCAAAATCGGCCATTTTTCGGTTTCAAATTGGCCGGGAGGGAGTTGTTTCGGCATGGTGTGCTCCCCTTTCTATGTATTCGTTTATGTATACCATGATAAGGGGAAAATAAAGCGTGTGCAACTTGGCTATGGTTTTAATGCATCACAATATTGAGGACAGTCATGTAAGAATGGAATAATTTTCTTCTTATTGCACATCGTATTCAATAGGGATTTCATGGCCAAGAACAGCTATGGCGGGAGCGTGATGCCGATGGCCGAACAAAGAGAACGATGGCTCTTCCTTTTGGCACTTTGCCTCATCGCCCTTTACGTGTCCCCGCTCTTTCTCCTTGGCGAGAACGCCCATATTCGCGTCCACGATAATTTGGATTCCAATATCGCTTGGTATAAGGTGCTCTCCGAAAGCGGAAAAATCACCGGGCCGCTTGACGCGAAGATTCCGCAAATCGCCAACGGCAAGTTGTCAAGAAATGCCCTCGGTTCGGAGTTGACCGGCATCGTCTGGCTGCACGCGTTATTTCCCACGATGACTGCTTATGCGCTCAGCCAAACGATCACAAGGGTGGTGGCATTTTTGGGCATGTATTTGTTGTTGAAAACGCATTTCCTGCCCGAGCCGCGTTGGATGGCTGTTCGCATCGGCGTGGCGCTCGCATTTGCGCTGACGCTGTTTTGGCCGTCGGGGATGTTAAGCACGCTCGGCATGCCGCTTGCGCTCTGGGCGTTTTTGAGCATCCGGAAAGGCGAGGGGGAGTGGAAACATTACGTCGCGCTCACGCTTCTCCCGTTTTATTCCAGCTTTGTGCTCGGGTTCTTTTTCTTTCTTGCCGCCATGGGCACTCTTTGGCTTTTGGATGTGCTGCGCGGGAAGGGGTGGAACATCCGCTTTTTGACTTCCATCGCTTACATGACGCTGTTGTATTTGCTTGTCGAGTACCGGCTTGTGTACTCGTTTTTATGGGAAGACGAGCCGACAAGCCGGGATGAGTACTTCCATGCCCGGTTGTCGTTTTGGCATTGCGTCCGCTTGACGTGGAAAAACTTTATCCTCGGCCACCATCACGTCATGACCGAGCATACCTTTTTTATTTTGCCGGCCTGGTTGATGGCCTTGTATCTCGTTTTCATGAAAAAACGATGGAAGCAAGAACGGTTATTTCTTTTCCTATTCGGACTGAATTTCGCCCTGTCGGCGTGGTACGCCTTTTGGTTTTATAAAGGGTGGCTGCCGCTTACCGAGCGGTTTCATTTTTTGGACACGTTTAACTTTGCCCGCTTTCATTTTTTGCGCCCGCTTGTCATTTATGTGCAGTTTGCGCTGGCGCTGAAAATCGTATGGCAATACAGCGAAAAAGGAGAAAAGTGGGCGAAGCGGCTGCTAGCGGCCCAAGTGATCTTGGTGTTTTTGATTAACGAAGAAATCGTCTTCCGCTACGAGCCGACGGTGAAGCAATTTTACGCGGAAAAACAGTTCCAAGAAATCAAGCAATACATCGGGCTCCCGGTGTCCGACTACCGCGTCGTCAGCATCGGCATTCACCCCGCCATCGCCCAATACAACGGGTTTTACACGCTCGATACGTACAACAACTTTTATCCGCTGTCATACAAATACGAGTTCCGCAAAATCATTGAACGTGAACTGGAAAAAAGCAAAACGATCCGCACATATTTTGACGAATGGGGCGGGCGCTGCTATATTTTTACAGCAGAACTTGGAAAACGGTATATGTTTACAAAACAGTCGAAAAAACGGCTGAAGAACTTGCAGCTGAATACAGAACAGTTGAAAAAAATGGGCGGCCGCTATATTTTCTCGGCGGTTCCGATTGACAATGCGGCGGAAAATGGACTCGTGTTGGACCGTGTATTCACGTCCGATGAGTCGGCGTGGACGATTTATTTGTATAAGGTGAATTGAAAACAGCGGCTTCTCTTGAAAAGAGAAGCCGCTGTTTTACGAGCCTAGCTACGGGGCTGATCCAACCGCGCAAGTTGCCGGTCGTGCCACCTTGAGAGCAGCCATAGGGCAATCAGTGTCCCAATCAATGTGCATACCATATCCCATTGGGTGTCCCAAATATCGCCTTGTGTGCCCAAAAAGTCTTTCGATGCCTTTCCTCCTTTGGAGATGATGGAGACGAGCCATTCGATGATTTCATACAGGGCGGCGATGGCGAGCGACATGCTTGTGACGATCGTGAAAAGCCAAGGGCCGCGCGACAGCGGCGTTTTCCGCAGTACAATCTCCCTTAGGACGATGGCGAACGTCCCTTTGAGGAAATGGCCAAACCGGTCGTAATGGTTGCGTTCGAAATGGAACGCATCTTTGATCCAGTTAAAAAAAGGAACTTTGGAGTAAATATAATGGCCGCCGATCAACATGAGGACCGCCAGCATGGCGATGATGACATACGACATCGTTGTCAGCCGGAAGCGTTGATACAGGGCCATCACGATCACAAGCCCCACAAGCGCTGGGGCGACCTCAAGCGCCCACACCGCATAGCTGGTTGGACGAATGGCCGACCAAACGAACACAGCAGCGACGATCAGCAACAACAGCCCATGAATGCGGGTTTGCCTTGCTTGTTCCACCTTTTTTCCTCCTTGGAACAGCGAGATTCGTCTATGATCATTATTCGGAAAAACGCGGATTTTATGCGCTTGATGAAAACGTCGGAGTTTCAGCGGGCTATAAGAACCAGAGAGGAAGGGGCCGTGAAGATGCGGCGCGAAGTAACAGGCAAGGTGGGGGGGGGATACCTCGGGTAGGGAAACATTCCTAATTTTCAACGAGGACGCGAATGTATATTCGCATTTGTTTGATTTGATGGTATAATGAAACATGCACAGCCATATGCAGGGTGGGCAGTGGCCACTCCCTGAACGAAAGGGGGTGGTGCTGATGATGTCGATTGCCGACGCGCTGACGCTCATGATTGCGTTTGCGTCACTCATCGTCGCGGTGATCGCCGTATCCAAAGACAAAAAGTAACCCACCCTGCTAGGCCGAGGCGAGGGTAGGTTACGATGCCCGAGGCTTGGGCCACTGCGCTTCTTGCAGCGGCTGTGTATGGACAGGGCATTGGTGGCCGCCAATGCCCTGCTTTATTGTACGTTCCTTCTTCTTTATTATACGCGTATAAAGAAGGGGATGACAAGAACTTTAGAGAAAGGGACAGTGAAGATCGAAAAAAATGAAAAAGAGGGTTGACTCTTTCATTTTTTTATAGTAAATTTTACATTGTCGTTCCGATTCTGAAGGAACTGAAATATAAAGATACAAAAAAACTTGACAAACTTTTGGATTGCTTTATAATAGAAATCGTCGCCATTGCCTAGAGGTGATAGCGGAGGGGAAACACCCGTTCCCATCCCGAACACGGAAGTTAAGCCCTCCAGCGCCGATGGTAGTTGGGGCCAGCGCCCCTGCAAGAGTAGGTCGCTGCTAGGCAAACAACGTGGAGTATTAGCTCAGCGGGAGAGCACCACGTTGACAGCGTGGGGGTCACTGGTTCGATCCCAGTATACTCCACCATCATGGGGCGTTAGTTCAGGGGGAGAACGCTTCGCTGGCAGCGAAGAGGTCAGGGGTTCAAATCCCCTACGCTCCATTGTATGCGGTCGTGGCGGAATGGCAGACGCGCTAGGTTGAGGGCCTAGTGGGGGCAACCCCGTGGAGGTTCAAGTCCTCTCGACCGCATCGCTCCAAACAGCTATGGAGGAGTACCCAAGTCTGGCTGAAGGGGTCGGTTTCGAAAACCGATAGGGGTGTCACAGCCCGCGGGGGTTCGAATCCCTCCTCCTCCGCCATAAATATTGACTTAGCTCAATTGGTAGAGACGAGCACCTGCTTCGTCGAGTCGGCTTCGAGTTGCCTCGACGCATCCTGCTTCCTCGAAACAGCTTGTAGAGGAAGAGGCACAGAGCACAACAATGAGCCACCTTCTTGCATTTATTTTATGCCGACTTAGCTCAATTGGTAGAGCAACTGAATCGTAATCAGTAGGTTGCGGGTTCGAGTCCTGCAGTCGGCATCACGATTACGGAGGGGTAGCGAAGTGGCTAAACGCGGCGGACTGTAAATCCGCTCCCTTTGGGTTCGGCGGTTCGAATCCGTCCCCCTCCATTTTTATTTCTTATAAGCGGGCCTATAGCTCAGCTGGTTAGAGCGCACGCCTGATAAGCGTGAGGTCGGTGGTTCAAGTCCACTTAGGCCCATCTCTTATGTTGGACGACAAGAATGATTCTTGTCGTCTTTTTTGCGTTGTCGCTAAAGGCATAATGTGCTCTACCATCTCCATGGAGAATCCTCTGACTTTTACATGTCAACGAAAGGGTGCCCCCGTTCAGACACCCTCCCTTGGTTTTTACTTGAAAGTGGTTTTAGCAGAGAAACTTCCGCTTCAAACAAAACTAGAAGCCGTTCACGGAACGATAGTCCGTTTGCCTAATGGACGTACTTCCCATAATCAGGGGTAGCGATACGGTCAAAATCACGGGCGAGTTTTGTCAACCCTTCACGCAGCTCTTTGCCGGCGACAGGAGCACCGTGTCCGGTGATGGCGACTGACGGAAAGAGTGCGGCTAACTTGCGCACCGACTCGCGGGCGGCGCGCCAATCGATGGTATAATAGCGCGGCGGGCCGCTGATTTCGATTTGTTGGGTCAACACTTTATACAGTGAATCTTGGCGGACGGTGACGAACGCGTCGCCGGCGATTAAAGCGGCGTCGCGCGGCCGAAATAACGAAATGTGGCCTGGCGTGTGCCCCGGTGTGTGGATCCAGCGAAATTCCGGCAAGTGCGGAACGGTGCCGTCCGCAGGGAGCGGCTGGACGCGGTTGCCTAATTGAATCGGCTCGTTCGGAAAAAACGGCGAGATTTTGGCGATGAAGCCGCCCTCGACGGAAGCGTCAGGTTCAGGATAGCTCGCCTTTCCAGTCAAATACGGCAGTTCAGCCGGATGGGCATACACCGGGACATTCCAATGCTTGACAAGCTCAACAATCGCTCCAACGTGGTCAAAATGGCCGTGGGTTAAAACAATGGCTTGCGGGCGGCTGCCCTCTCCAAACCGTTGTTCCACAACGGAAATAATGTCATCAGCCGATCCCGGCATGCCAGCGTCGACCAATACAAACGCGTGGTCGTCCGGGCGGCCGACAAGACAAATGTTCACGATTTGGATCGTATGGCAGTACAAATCGGGCAGCACGCTGACGCCGACACCGCTTGCCACAGACGTCGCGTGAATAAAATGATAGTCTTCTCCGTAATGCAATGGTTCGTCGGCCATCAAACCCCTCCTTTGAATCGTTGTCCAACGATAGCATGCCGCATCGACCTGTCTCCTATACAAAAGAGCTGCCGTCTAGCTCGACATGGATCGCCAAAGAATGGTACAATAAGGAAAACACAATGGCACAAGGAGGCTACAAACGAATGAGCATTTTGAAGAAAGGATTGGCATTCGGGCTGGGATTGGCGATTGCAAGCAAAGAACAAGTGGAAAAAATCATTGACGAGTTAGTCAAAAAAGGGGAATTGTCGCTTGACGAATCGAAGGAAGTGATCGATCAATGGAAACAGCAGACCGAAGCGCGGAAAACGGAAGTGCAGCGGCTTGTACGCGAGCAAATCAAGCAGGTGATCGATAAACTCGACTTGGCGACGAAAGAAGACGTGCGGCAACTCGAGGAGCGAATCCGCCGTCTTGAAGAAAAGGAACAAAGCGGGCAGTAAACCGATGCGGCCTGTCCGCTCGCTTTTTGCCGCCTTAGGAGAGATGTCTCGATGATCGGAAAACGGATGCGCCATATAGGAAGGTATCACGAAATCGCCGCCTCCTTGCTTCGGCACGGATTCGGGATGATCGTCGATGAACTCGGCTTTTCGTCGTTTCTTTCGTTGCCGCCGCGATGGAAAGCGGAGCAAGGGAAAAAGGAAGGAAAAACGGTTGGGGAGCGGCTCCGCCTTGTGCTTGAGGAGCTCGGCCCGACGTTCGTGAAGCTCGGGCAAATTGCCAGCACACGGCCGGATTTGATTCCCGCTCCGATCATCAGTGAGCTCGAAAAGCTGCAAGACCAAGTTCCGCCGTTTCCGTTTGCCGATGTCCGCCGGATTGTCGAAGCGGAGTTTGGAAGTTCGCTGGAAACACTCTTTCGTTCATTTGAGGAAATGCCGCTCGCTGCCGCTTCGCTTGGACAAGTGCACCGGGCGGTTCTTCCTTCCGGACAGGCCGTGGCGGTGAAAGTGCAGCGCCCGCACATCGCTGCGCGGGTGGAGACGGATCTGGAAATTTTGCAAGATTTGGCCGTGCTGGCGGAACGCCGTCTCGATTGGGCGGCAACCTACCAATTGTCTGAGATTGTCGATGAACTGGCGCGTTCATTACGGCAGGAGCTGGATTATACAGTCGAGGCGCGCCATGCGGAACGGTTTGCACGGCAGTTTGCCGGCGATTCGTCGGTGTATGTCCCGAAGGTGTTTTGGGATTATACGACGAAAACAGTGCTCACGATGGAATATGTCGAAGGGATCAAACTCGGGGAGATCGAGCGGTTGAAAGCGAACGGCCACTCCTTAAAAACGATCGCCGAGCGTTTGGCTGAAGCAACCTTTCAACAAATGTTTGAGCATGGATTTTTTCATGGCGACCCTCATCCTGGCAATGTATTTGTTCTTGACGATGGAACGCTTTCCTTCATTGACTTTGGCTTGATGGGCCGCCTTCGACCTCATGTCAAACATCATCTTTCTTCACTCATCATCGCCTTAATGCGGCAAAACACGGATGGGGTGTTGGGTGCGATTTACGGTTTAGGAATTGTTCCTGACGGAGTCGATGAAGGAAAATTGCGCGATGATATTGACGAGTTGCGGGAGAAATACTACCGCGTCCCGCTCGGTGAGATCAGTCTTGGGGAAGCCGTCGAGGATTTGCTTTCGGTGGCGTTTCGCCATGGCATTCGCATCCCAAGCGATTTGACGCTGTTAGGGAAAGCGCTGTTGACGGTCGAAGGGGTCGTGGAGACGCTTGATCCGCAGTTTCGCATCATGGATGTGGCCGAACCGTTTGGGAGAAAGCTGATGAAAGAGCGTCTTCGGCCTGACCGTGTAGCGGAAACGGCGTGGAAACGGATTTTCGACTACGGTGAATGGCTGCTTCGCTTGCCGGACAGCGTAAAGGAATGGACGAAAATGATGCGGCACGGCAAGCTTCGGCTGGAAATCACGGCGCCTGATTTGGAAACGCTGCTAAAGAAGCTCGATCAGATTACGAACCGGCTGTCGTTTAGCATCGTTCTTCTTTCGCTGAGCATCGTCCTTGCCGGGCTGATGATCGCTTCCTCGCTCGGGCGGCCGTCGACGCTGCTGTGGAAGATTCCCGCTGTTGAAATCGGATTAGGCGCGTCCGCTTTTCTGTTCGGTTGGCTGCTTTACTCGATTTTTCGTTCGGGAAAATTTTAGCGTTTGTTGCGCAATGATTTCTTTTTTCGGAGATTCTTGAAAGTTTGATGCAGTCCGATCCATGAAAGGGGCTGACCCAAAAGGCGATCTCTCCTCAAGAAAGACACAATATATAGTGTGACAGAGAAGCGGATGGTGCTTATATATAGCGATGAGAGAGGGTGTCCCAGTCCTTTTGGGACACCCCCTTTTTTCATCAATAATAATAAATTTGCACGAAGCACGTTTGTTAAGCCATGCTAGACAGCTTGATGGGGTGGAAAGCCGGTGGGGGCGCCGGAATAAATTCCACACTTTGAATTATACTAACAGTGCTGTCTGAGACTGCGTTTAGGGAGTGGGAAATGGGTTAGGGAGGATCGATGATGACGGTTTCTCTTCCTGTTGTTTGGATGGTGGAACTGGCAGCGGTCATGTTGAGTATAGCGGGAAGTTTTTGGATCGCCAAACGGCATATACGGAGATATGCGGTTTTGTATGCATTCAGTGCGGTGACAGGCATCGTTCTTTGCCTTGCGTTTGTCTATGCAGGCTTTTACTCCTTCCCTGTTAAGCTCGTTCCTTATACACCGATTCCGCTCGTTGAAATGGCAACCGTCATTCCGTTTTTCGTTTTGTTTGGAGTCAAGTACAGTCCGGAAAGCTGGGCATGGAAGTTGCCGTTTTACTTTGCGATGGTGCAGTTGATTATGTTGTTCGAGTTGGTTGCTCTTGTATCGCCGCACCCTCTGATTGATTATAAGGAACAGTGGGATGTGTGGGATTCATACACCGCCTGGTGGCTGTATTTGCTTTTCTTTGAGTGGATGGGCGGAAAAATCGTCCCCCAAAAAGCGCGCTCTCCGCTTGCGGCTTCCTCTTTCCGCTACGGCCGGTGGGGATGGATGATCGTCCATGCGATTGCCATGACTACCGTTTTTTTAGCTGGGGTGTACGCCGGGTGGAACATAAAATAACTGGCAGCAGGCCATCCATGTTCGGACAGCCAGCAAACAGAATGTCTGGATGCGGACGAGAAAGCGGATCGATGCGTAGGCGATGAATATGATGTTCAAGTTTGCGTCTGTTGTGGCCGGCCTAGGGTGTGTGGGCGCTGTGCAAAAAAGATCGATGATTTTTTCCTTTTTCTATTGGCTGGGCAGGATTTTGATCTGGCTGGAGCGAAACTATATAGATGCAACGAAATCGTTTCACATATCCTTGACGGAAAAGTGGCTCATCCATTTTTGACTGTCGAAGGCAAGCCATAGGCTTGCCTCCGTCACGCTAAGGCGTGACGGAAGACCGAACAA
>NZ_JBEPJY010000008.1:0-163364 GCF_040327975.1 Geobacillus sp. G4 | reverse complement strand
CGGGGTCAAATAACCTTCGCCTTCGGGATTGTAAATCCCTGCAGGCGAAGAACATTTGCCCATCGCGGCGACCCGCGAGCCTCAGCTTTTCTTATGACGCTTGCGTTTTGTTTAGTTTTCAAGGAGCTTTTTCGCTGTCCCTTAATGATGACAGCTATTAAATAATAACCCATGGACAACGAAAAGTCAACAACTTTTTTATTTCTTTACCGTCACAAGCAATGTTGATTGTATCATGTGGATGTTGTTTAGGCAATAGTATTTTTTGGAACTGACACTGATCAACCTTGCACCATTTCCTCGATATATATGTCCCGCTGAACGCTTAGTGACAGCAACTGTCCGGTTTCGATGATCTTGACGATTGGCCGGGCTGGCTCGTCCGAAGGAATAAACATAACTTCAGCCATTTCGCCGTTGGAGAGTTTGACGACGGCTCCTGTTTGTAGGCCGATGAGATTGTTCACCAGCGCGGCGACAGCTTCTGTACTCAGTTTGCCGAACTGCTCCCTTTGCATCGTTTCAATGGCCCGAAACGGCGACTGTTTGCGACGGTATAACCGTTCTGAAGTCATGGCATGGTAGACATCAGCGACGGCAACGATCTGGCTGTAAGGGTGAATTCTTTCTGCTTTTACTCCGAGCGGGTAGCCGCTGCCGTCATTTCGTTCATGATGTTGCAACACAGCAAGTTTTGCCCCATGGTTTAGCGCAGGGATTTTTTGCACCATGCGGTAGCTGAAGACAGGGTGCTGCTTTACTTCATTGAACTCGGCTTCAGTGAGCGCTGACGGATTTGTCAAAATTCTCTTACTTACTTTCGCCATGCCACAGTCTGCTAGCACACCGGCAAGGGCGATTTGGTGGCATTCCCCTTCGCTGTATCCAAGCTGCATGGCCAAAAAGCCCGCGAGCAGCCCGACGCTGACGGCATGATGGTGCAAATATTCGTCCTTTGTTGCGTAATGATGCAACATAAGCAACTCCCGTTTTTGGCCCGCCATTCGTTCAAAAAGCGAAATGATGACCCCTCTGATTTCGCCGATATCAACCGGCAAACCGGCTTGCCACGATTGAAACCATGTTTTGTATCGTTGGACCGCCTCTAAGTAGAAGGCCATCGGCTGTTTGGCAACCGCCGTTGATGCGGAATCGACGTTGGGAAATGGTTCACCGTTAGCAAGCAATGGTTCAACGTCCACTTCCTCAACGAGGAATTTTTCAAGTACGAGTAGCAACGGTTTCGTGATCACGGTGTTTTTCGGTATAATTGGACGTTTCGTCTTGCCGAGCACATCTTCAGCGAGCACGCATCCTTCGCGAAGCTGGGAGCGTTTCACACGGACCATCGATTAGTGCCCCCTTTGTCTTTTTTTCTCTGTATTTCTATCGTAACATGATTTTGGCCGCGATGGCAGGCTTTTGAAACAGAAAAACGACGCCCCGCGCCTATAGGCGAAGCGCCGTTTCCGTTAGGCTGAATGATCTTCTTCTTTATTCCTCGTCCCTTTCTTCCTCAGGCACTTTCGCCACCGTAGCGACGCACTCATGCCCATCTTCGCCAGAGAGGCGAATGAGCTTAACGCCTTGGGCGATTCTTCCCGTCCGAGAAATATCGCTGACGGCAATGCGAATGAGCACGCCGCCGGTCGTGATCACCATGACGTCTTCATTGCCGACGACGGTTGTCACCGCAACGACAGGACCGTTTTTATCCGTGACGTTGCACGTTTTCAATCCTTTGCCCCCGCGGCTTTGCACGCGGTATTCCGAGGCCGGAGTGCGCTTGCCGAACCCTTTTTTCGTGACGACAAGCACATCATGATGGTCTTCTAAAATTTCCATGCCAACTACTTCATCCCCGTCATCAAGCGTGATCGCTTTGACTCCAGTCGCGCTGCGGCCCATCGCCCGCACGTCGGTTTCCGGAAAACGGATGAGCATGCCGTTTTTCGTACCGATGATCAAATGCTTTTTGCCATCCGTCAGCCGGACAGAAATCAGTTCATCCCCTTCGCGCAAATGGATGGCGATAAGCCCGTTGTTGCGAATATGGGCGAACGCTGAAAGCGGGGAACGTTTGGCAATTCCTTGCTTTGTCGCAAACACGAGGTAGCGTTCATCGCTAAACTCGCTTTCAATCGGAATCATGGCGTTGATCCACTCATCTTTATCGAGCTCAAGCAAGTTGATGATCGGCAGCCCTTTGGCTGTGCGGCCGAATTCCGGAATCTCGTAGCCTTTTGCCTGATATACTTTCCCTTTATTCGTGAAAAACAGCACGGTGTCATGAGTCGACGTAATGAGCAAATGTTCGACAAAATCGTCTTCCGCCGTATGCATGCCTTGCACGCCCCGTCCGCCGCGTTTTTGGCTCCGGTACGTCGATAAAGGCAAGCGCTTGATGTAGCCTTTATGAGTAAGCGTGATGACGACATGCTCTTGTGGAATTAAATCCTCGTCATCGAACTGCTCAACGGCTCCTGAAACGATTTCCGTGCGCCGCTCATCGTTGAACCGCTCCTTAATTTCGCTCAGTTCATCGCGAATGATTTGCAATACTTTCTCTTCGTCGGCCAATACGCCTCTCAGTTCTGCGATCAGACGGACAAGGTCTTGGTATTCTTGTTCGATTTTTTCCCGCTCAAGGCCGGTTAACCGTTGCAGGCGCATATCCAAAATCGCCTGCGCTTGCCGTTCACTGAGTGAGAACCGCGCCATCAGCCCTTCGCGCGCCGCCTCCGTTGTCTGTGAGCGGCGGATGAGGTCGATCACTTCATCCAAATGGTCAAGGGCGATGCGCAACCCTTCCAGAATGTGAGCACGCGCCTCGGCTTTTTTCAGCTCAAACGCCGTCCGCCGGCGGATGACGGTTTTTTGATGGTTTAAATAATGCTCCAAACACTCTTTTAAGTTCAGCACTTTCGGCTCGCCGTTTACCAAAGCAAGCATGTTGATGCCAAAACTCGTTTGCAATGCCGTATGTTTGTACAAATTGTTCAACACAACCTTCGCGTTGGCATCGCGCCGCACTTCGATAACGATGCGCATGCCGCTCCGATCCGACTCGTCGCGCAAGTCGGTGATGCCGTCAATTTTTTTGTCGCGCACAAGTTCGGCGATCCGCTCGATCAGTTTCGCCTTGTTTACTTGGTAAGGGAGCTCGGTCACAATGATCGTTTCCTTGCCGTTTGGCTGCTGCTCGATTTCGGCCTTGGCGCGCAATGTAATGGAGCCGCGACCCGTTTCGTACGCCTTGCGGATGCCGCTGCGGCCGATAATTTGTCCAGCGGTTGGAAAGTCAGGTCCTGGGATGTATTCCATCAAATCGGCAACCGTCATCTCCGGATTTTGGCTTAATGCCAACAAGGCATCAATCACTTCGCCAAGCTGGTGCGGCGGAATGTTCGTCGCCATTCCGACAGCGATGCCGGATGAACCGTTGACAAGCAAATTAGGAAACCGGGACGGCAGCACGACCGGTTCTTTTTCCGAACCGTCATAGTTGTCTTGATAGTCAATCGTGTCTTTGTTGATATCACGCAAAAGCTCCATGGCGATTTTCGACATGCGCGCTTCCGTGTAGCGCATCGCTGCTGCCGCGTCGCCGTCAATCGATCCGAAGTTGCCATGTCCGTCGACAAGCATGTAGCGGTAGTTGAAATCTTGCGCCATGCGCACCATCGTGTCATACACGGCGGCATCCCCGTGCGGATGATATTTCCCGATCACTTCGCCGACGATGCGAGCCGACTTTTTATACGGTTTATCGGCAGTCATGCCGAGGTCGTGCATGGCATATAAAATGCGGCGATGCACCGGCTTCAGCCCGTCGCGCACGTCCGGCAGGGCGCGCGAAACGATGACGCTCATCGCATAGTCAAGAAACGAAGAACGCATTTCCTGGCTGATGTTCACTTCGCGGATGCGCGGTTGTTCGTGTTCTGCCATTCGTTCAAACCTCCCTTTGAAACCTCCTCCAGTCCGGACCGCCTGGCCAGGCGGACGCGGACGGACGGCGGGCGCCGCTTCGCTCGCGCGCCGGGTGTCCCCGTCGGCAAGGTGAAGCGAGGAGGGCGGCTGATTCCCTCTTTTTTTATCCTAAATGTCCAAGTTTTTCACATAACGGGCATTTTCTTCGATGAACTGGCGGCGCGGCTCAACTTTATCGCCCATTAAAATTTCAAACGTTTCATCTGCGTCAATGGCGTCTTGCAAGCTCACTTGCAGCAACGTTCTCGTTTCCGGATTCATCGTCGTTTCCCAAAGTTGCTCCGGATTCATTTCGCCCAGTCCTTTATAGCGTTGAATCGTCGGTTTTGGCTGGTCCGGCAGCTCAGCAAGGATTTTCTCAAGCTGGCGGTCGTTGTAAGCATAACGCACCTGTTTTCCCTGCTCGATTTTATACAGCGGCGGCTGAGCGATATAAATGTAGCCGTGTTCAATCAATTCCCGCATATAACGGTAAAAAAATGTTAAAAGAAGCGTGCGAATATGGGCCCCGTCAACATCGGCGTCGGTCATGATGATGACCTTATGGTAACGCGCCTTTGAGATGTCAAACTCTTCGCCAATGCCCGTGCCAAGGGCGGTAATAATCGCCCGCACCTCATTGTTCGACAAAATTTTGTCCAAGCGCGCTTTTTCCACGTTAAGGATTTTCCCGCGCAGCGGCAAAATCGCTTGGAAATGGCGGTCGCGCCCTTGTTTCGCGGAGCCGCCGGCCGAATCGCCCTCGACGACATACAGCTCGCTGATCGACGGGTCTCTTGACGAACAGTCAGCCAGTTTGCCCGGCAAATTGGAAATTTCAAGCGCACTTTTGCGCCGCGTCAGTTCGCGCGCTTTTTTCGCCGCCAGCCGCGCCCGCGCCGCCATCATGCCTTTTTCGACGATTTTTCGGGCAATCGTCGGATTTTCAAGCAAAAACGTTTCAAATTGTTCGGAAAAGACAGCGTCGGTCACCGTGCGCGCATCGCTGTTGCCGAGCTTCGTTTTCGTTTGCCCTTCAAACTGCGGCGATGGATGCTTGATCGACACGATGGCCGTCAGCCCTTCGCGCACATCTTCGCCAGTCAAATTCGCGTCGTTTTCTTTAAAAATTTGCTGCTTGCGAGCGTAATCATTGATAATGCGCGTCAGCGCCATTTTAAAGCCAGATTCATGTGTGCCGCCTTCATGCGTATGAATGTTGTTGACAAACGAATAAATATTGCTCGTATAGCCGTCGTTGTACTGCAAGGCGATTTCTACGGCAATGCCGTCACGCTCGCCAGCGATATAAATTGGCTCTTCGTGCAGCACTTCTCGTGTTCGGTTCAAATGACGGACGTATGAACGAATGCCGCCTTCGTAAACATATTCGTTTTTTCGGCTGTCAACCCGTTCGTCCGTCAGCGTGATTTTTAAGCCGCGATTTAGAAAGGCGAGCTCACGCAACCGAGTGGCCAGCGTTTCATAGTCAAATTCGGTCGTCTCAGTGAAAATTTCCGGGTCCGGCTTAAAACGGGTCGTCGTTCCGGTCCGGTCTGTCTCGCCGATGACTTGCAAGTCGGTGCACGGTTCTCCGCGCTCGTACCGCTGGTAATGGATTTTTCCATCCCGATAGACGTAAACTTCGAGCCATTCCGATAAGGCGTTGACGACCGAAGCGCCAACGCCGTGCAAGCCGCCGGACACTTTATAGCCCCCTCCGCCAAATTTCCCACCGGCATGAAGGACGGTCATAATGACTTCGACGGCGGGACGCCCGGTCGCCTCGTGAATGTCAACCGGAATGCCACGCCCGTTGTCGGCGACGGTGATGCTGTTGTCTTTGCCGATCGTCACATCGATGTTTGTGCAATAGCCCGCCAACGCCTCGTCGATGCTGTTGTCGACGATTTCCCAAACGAGATGGTGCAGTCCTTTCGGCCCCGTCGAGCCGATGTACATCCCCGGGCGCTTGCGGACCGCTTCAAGGCCTTCAAGCACTTGGATTTGGCTTGCATCGTACGTCTGCTCAACCCGTTGTTCCATTGTCATGCCTGATCACCTACGCTTTCTTTGCAAACGTTCAACGGTCTCGCGGTCAAGAAGGAGCGGTTACCGAACCAGAATGGACTCGATAAATAGCCGCTTCTTGAATGATATCGTGCTTAATGCCGTCAATGCTTGTTGTTGTGACAAAAGTTTGCACTTTTTTCCGGATGGCATCAAGGAGGTGGGTTTGCCGAAAGTCATCAAGTTCTGACAACACATCATCCAGCAATAAAATGGGGTAATCGCCTAACTCGGAAAAGATGAGCTCAAGTTCTGCCAGCTTGACCGCTAGCGCGGTTGTACGTTGTTGCCCCTGGGAACCGAAAGTTTGCACGTTTTTTCCATTCACGAAAAACGCGATGTCATCACGATGCGGGCCGACCAGCGTTGTTCCCCGCTGAACTTCCCGTTCCCTCATGGCGGCGAACGTTTCACTGTATGCTTCTACTATTCTCGACAATTCCGCCTTTTCTGATACGTCGACCGACGGTTCGTATCGGATGCAAAGCTGTTCGGCGCCGCGGCTGATTTCATAGTGGATTGGCATCGCCCATTGCTCAAGCAGCGACAAAAACTGGCGGCGCCGCAGCGTAATTTTGGCCGCCAGCAATACAAGCTGCTCAGTTAACACATCAAGAACCGCCTCATCGCTCCGCTCGCGCGCCTGCATCATTTTTAAGTAATGATTGCGTTGTTGCAGCAGCTTTTGGTATTGGCTCAAATCATGTATATACACAGGCGACACTTGCCCGATTTCCATATCGACAAATCGGCGCCGCACTTGCGGACTTCCCTTGACTAAATTCAAGTCTTCGGGAGCAAACATGACGACATTCAAATGGCCGACGTATTGGCTGAGCCGCTGCTGTTCAATATGGTTGCATCTTGCTTTTTTTCCTTTTTTTGAAATAAGCAACTCAAGCGTTAACGACCCGCTTCGTTTTTCCGCTCTTCCTTCTATTTTAGCATACTCTTCATTCCAACGGATAAGGTCTTTATCGTTGGACGTGCGGTGCGACTTCGCCATAGCCAAAACATAAATGGCCTCCATCATGTTAGTCTTTCCTTGGGCATTTTCTCCTAAGATGACGTTCACGCCCTCACCAAAATTCAGCGTTTCATACTCATAATTCCGGTAATTCGTCAACGTTAAGTTGGTCAAAAACACCGAACCTTCACCTACTCCGCTTTTACGACGACGAACGTGCCAAACGGTTCAATGTCGATCCGGTCGCCGTCTCTCAGCTTTCGCCCGCGCCGGTTTTCCCGTTCTCCATTGACAAGCACGTGATGTTCCTGCAAAAACCATTTGGCCGCACCGCCAGTATCGATCAATCGCACAAGTTTCAAAAGCTGCCCCAGCGTAATCGTTTCCGTTGTAATCGTCACCCGTTGTTCCATCCGTGTCATCGCTCGCTTTCCTTCAAACTGCCTATTCTTTTATTTTACCGAAAAATCCGCCCACTCGCAAAGAAAGCCGATGGGAAGGATGGGCATAGATGTTGCCCGCCTTCTCATCGGACTTGAGAAAAAGCAGCGTTGTCGGGCGGCTTTTGCCCTTGAAGCTGAATGGTTTTCGCCAATAGGAGGGCGGTGGGTCAATATGTTCTCACCGGCAAAATGAGCTGAAGCATCGAATCGGTATGAAGCGGGCGCAACAGGAACGGCCGCATGGCCCCAGTGAAGCTGATTTGAATGTCTGTTCCATCAAGCGCCCGCAACGCGTCCATCATATATTTCGCGCTGAACGAAATGTTCAACTCTTCCCCTTCAAGAGACTCCGTTTGCAGCTGCTCCGTCACTTTCCCGATCTCCGGAGAAATCGAAGAAATTTCGAGCATTCCTCCAGGAAGCGTCGTTAGTTTCACAACGTTGTTCCTTCCTTCTCGAGCAAGCAAGGACGCTCGGTCGATTGCCTGCAGAAACTCTTTTGTATTGACGATCATGGTCGTTTTGCTTTCTGTTGGAATCAAGCGGGCCGTCTCCGGATAGTTGCCGTCAAGCAGCCGGGAAAAGAAGAGAAGGTGCTCGGCCTTAAATAGCACTTGATTGGCTGTCATGACGATGTCCACCGGGTGGTTGCCGTCATCCAAAATTTTGCTGAGCTCATTAAGACTTTTTCCAGGGATGACGACGTTGTATGATACTTCATTTTCCGACTCAATTTTCACTTTGCGCATGGCTAAGCGATGACTGTCGGTCGCTGTGCAGACAAGCTCGCCATGTTCAACTTTCCAGTTGACACCTGTCAAGATTGGGCGCGTTTCCGATGTAGAAACGGCGAACACCGTTTGCCGAATCACGGTTTTCAATAAATCAGCCGGGATTTGAAACACGTTTTCTTCTTCAATTTGCGGCAGGCGCGGATATTCGTCGGCGTTTAGCCCATTGAGGCGGAATTCTGAGTGCCCCGAGCGGATGATCGTCAAAAAGTTGTCTTCCGTTTCGATTTCCACCGTTTGTTGCGGCAGTTTTTTCACGATTTCAGAGAAAAAGCGCGCCTGCAGTACGATGCTCCCCGGTCTTTTCACGTCAACGAGCAACTTGCCTTCTTTTTCAAGCGGAATAAACGATTCAATTGAAATGTCGGAATCGCTTCCGGTCAGCGTTACTCCCGAGGCGGTTGCTGTTAGTTTGATTCCGGTCAAAATCGGAATCGTCGTTCTTGTCGATACGGCTTTCATCACGTCTTGGACGCTCTTGGCCAACGCTTCGCGGTCAATGGAAATGTTCACGTTGCTGTTCCTCCCCGTTTCTTTAGATCGTCGGAAATAAATTATAAAAATATAAAAATAAAAACCGTAGTACTAGTCGTATGGCTTGTTAGTATGTGGATAAACAAAAAAAGCGAAGCAAGCACAGCCTGTCCACATGTGGATAAGCTGTGCATAAAACCGAGACAGTTGTTCACAGTTGCTTCAGCTTTTCTTGAATCTCTTGTATATGCCTTTGCAGCTGCGTATCGGTTTGCAAAAGCTTTGATATTTTTTCATGGGCGTGGATGACGGTTGTATGATCGCGTCCCCCAAATTCATCGCCGATTTTCGGCAACGAACAGTCGGTCAGTTCGCGGGAGAGATACATGGCAATTTGCCGAGGGAACGCGACCGATTTTGTTCGCTTTTTCGCTTTAAAATCTTCCATCTTGATGTTGAAATGCTGTCCAACAACGCGCTGAATGTCTTGAATCGTGATTACCTTCGGCTTTGCGCTCGGGATGATGTCTTTCAATGCCTCTGCTGCCAAGTCAGCGGTGATCTCTTTGTTGATGAGCGACGAATAAGCGACGACGCGAATGAGAGCGCCCTCAAGCTCGCGGATGTTCGAGTCAATTTGATTGGCGATATAAAGCATTACCTCGTTTGGAATGTCAAACCCCTCCGCCTTCGCCTTTTTGCGGAGGATAGCGATCCGCGTCTCCAAATCAGGCGGCGTAATGTCGGTGATGAGCCCCCACTCAAAGCGCGAACGCAAGCGGTCTTCGAGTGTTGGGATTTCTTTCGGCGGTCGATCGCTTGAGATGACGATTTGCTTGCTCTCCTCGTGCAGCGTATTAAACGTATGGAAAAATTCTTCTTGCGTTTGTTCTTTTCCGGCCAAAAACTGAATATCATCGATCAGTAGGACGTCAACGTTCCGATACTTGTTGCGAAAGTCGTCAGGGCGGTTGTCTCGGATGGCGTTAATAAACTCATTCGTAAATTTCTCTGAAGATAAATAGACCACTTTCGCCGATGGGTTATGTTCAATCACGTAATGGCCGATCGCGTGCATTAAGTGTGTTTTTCCAAGTCCGACGCCGCCATAGATAAACAAGGGGTTGTATGCTTTGGCCGGAGCCTCAGCGACCGCCAGTGAAGCGGCATGGGCGAACCGGTTGCCGGAGCCGATGACAAACGTATCGAACGTGTATTTCGGATTTAACATGCTTTGTGGGAAATCGTTTGTCTCTTCATACGGTTTCCGTTGCTTTTTCTTAGATGACTGGAACTCTAGTTCTTCATCATCCTGATTTGGCGGAATGATAAACTTGACGGCCAATTCTTCGCCCGTGATGGTGTAGATCGTTTCCGCAATCAAATGAGAGTAGCGAGAATCAAGCCAATCTCTAGCAAACTCGTTCGGGGCTACGATGACGAGCGTGTCACCTCGTAAAGAGTGGGCTTTTGTTGACTTGAGCCAAGTTTCAAAGCTCGGCTTGCTGATTTTTTGTTCAATCTCCGCGAGCACGCGATCCCATAAGTCATGGATATTTTCCACCCGTTGCCCCTCCCTTAAGTCAGAGGATGATCGTTTGTTTAAAAAAATAAGTTTGTGGAAAAAGCATATTAAGGAAATAAAGAAGCTTTTCGACAAAATCCACCATCTGTGGGTAACATTATTAACGCGTTGTGAAAAAACTATCCACAATCTATCCACAAAATGTGGATAGACTCCTCTTATCCACATAATTATCCATAGTGAAAACACAATAATAATAGCAAATAAAGCGGCTTGTTGCAACGGGATTTTTTTGATTATCCACAAAATGGATAGGGTGTGAAAAAATCATTATCCACACCATTGAACATGTGAAAAAAATGTCGATAAATGTTGTGGATTGTTGATAGGGAGAAAAAATTTATCCACAGCGCTGATCAGAGTTGGAAAAACGAAGAGGCGGTTGACATTTGCTAAGATTGTTCAATATAATGAGAAAGACTGCCCGTAACTGTTATTCCCTAGGGAGGTGTCATAGATGAAACGGACGTATCAACCGAATAGACGGAAACGAAGCAAAGTGCACGGATTCCGCGCGCGCATGAGCACGAGAAACGGCAGAAAAGTGTTGGCGCGCCGCCGCCGCAAAGGAAGAAAAGTTTTGTCTGCATAATAGGCCACTGAAGTTTCAGTGGTCTTTTTTCTCAATATTTTGCCGCCGGGAAATTAGGCAAATGGAGTGTTTGGGGAGAATGAAAAAAAAGTATCGGATCAAGAAAAACGAAGAGTTCCAGGAAGTGTTTCAGAGGGGCGCTTCAACGGCCAACCGCCAGTTTGTCATCTACACGCTTGACCGCCCGGAGCAGCCTTATTTTCGCATCGGGCTGTCTGTCAGCAAAAAACTTGGCAAGGCTGTCGTCCGAAATCGAATCAAGCGCTACATCCGCCAATGCTTCCTCGAATTGAAAGAGGAGATTGCCCCTGGCAAAGACTATGTCGTTATCGCTAGGCAGCCGGTGGCGGAGATGAATTATGCGGAAGTAAAAAAAAGTTTAATCCATGTGCTCCGGAAATCCGGAGGGCTGAAAAAAGGAGGCCAACCGTCGCATTCGGCTTGAAAAAATGCTCCACGCGGCAAAAAAAATGGTAAAATACATACGTGAACTTGTATATGTGGGAGGAAAAAGAAGGTGAAAAGGCGAATCAGATTCATCATTTTGTTCGGTGCGTTAGCGGCTGTGCTGGCCGGATGCACGGAAATTCACAAACCGATCACCCCGGAAAGCAAGGGGTTTTGGAACGAGTATATCGTTTATCCGCTTTCTTGGCTGATCAAATATGTCGCCGGGCTGCTCGGCGGAAGCTTTGGGTTGTCCATCATTGTCGTCACCATTTTGATCCGCTTATTGATTTTGCCGCTGATGATTCAACAGACGCGCAACGCGAAGGCGATGCAAGCGCTTCAGCCGGAAATTGAAGCGCTCCGCAAAAAATACAGCTCAAAAGACGCGCAAACTCAACAAAAGCTCCAGCAAGAGATGATGCTCTTATTCCAAAAGCACGGCGTCAACCCAATGGCCGGCTGCTTCCCGATTTTGATCCAGATGCCGATTTTAATTGGATTTTACCATGCCATCATGCGGACGAGAGAAATTGCCCAACATAATTTTTTATGGTTTGACCTTGGCGAAAAAGACCCGTACTACATTTTGCCGGTCATTGCCGGCGTGACGACGTTCATCCAGCAGAAAATCATGATGGCCGGCTCCGCTCAGCAAAATCCACAAATGGCGATGATGCTTTGGATGATGCCGATTATGATCGTCATTTTCGCGATCAACTTCCCAGCTGCTTTGTCGCTTTACTGGGTCGTCGGAAATATTTTCTCCATTGTGCAAACGTATCTCATTAAAGGGCCGGAGATTGCCGCCCATTCAGGAGGAGCGAAAAAGTGAAAGAAGTGACCGCGACTGCCCGGACAGTCGAAGAGGCGGTGCAGTTGGCGCTCGCGCAGCTTGGCGTGCCTCGAGAGCGTGCGGTTATTGTTGTGCTCGATGAAGGGAAAAGAGGTTGGTTTGGCTTGTTTGGCGGCCGGCCGGCGGTTGTGAAAGCCGTGCTGAAAATCGACCCGGTTGAGGAGACGGTTCGCTTTTTGCAGCAAGTCATCGCGCAAATGGGGGCGGAAGGGGCAAGCATCGAAGCCGTCCGCCGCGGCAAGCAGGTGACGCTTCATGTGCACGGGGGGCCGGTCGGTCTATTGATCGGCAAGCACGGGCAAACGTTAAACGCTCTTCAGTTTTTGGCGCAGCTCGTCGCCAACCGCCATGCTGACGAATACGTGTCGATTGCCGTCGATGTCGAAAATTACCGCGAACGAAGGGAAAAGGCGCTGATCGAACTGGCGCACAAGCTGGCCGCCCGGGCGGTGAAGACGGGAAAAGAAGTAAGGTTGGAGCCGTTGCCGGCGCATGAACGGAAGATCATCCATGCAGCGCTGGCTGACAACAAGCACGTCTTGACCTATTCCGTTGGCGTTGATCCGCACCGTTCGATTGTCGTCGCTCCGAAAACAGGCAAAATGTCGCCGAAAAAAGAGGCGCCTCGCTAAACTGTAGAGAGGCGGCCTCTTTTTTTACGGTATTGGCGCCGCCTGGAAGATTGGCGATGGAAATGGGGGAACGCTCCAGCAAGAGCTTCTTCAAATGGGGAAACAGCGCAGCAACGGTCTTTTTTGCCTATCCGTCCAGATGATTGTGAAGCAATCACTAGTTTCCACCAACTTTTTTTTTGACGGCCGCCGCTTATATTTTTCAACAACCGCGTTGAGCGCGCTGTATTGTTATTCACATGTGGATAAGTTAAAATTGAACTAAGTGAATATGCACAAGGAAAAAAAGCGGCCAAAACGGGCTGTGGATATAGAGAAAGCGGAGCAAAGAGAGGTGAACAGCTTTGACGGAATTTGATACGATCGCCGCCATTTCGACGCCGATGGGCGAAGGGGCGATTGCCATCGTTCGGTTGAGCGGAGATCAAGCGGTTGAGATCGCTGACCGGCTTTTCCGCAGCCCGAGCGGAAAGCGGCTCAAAGACGTTCCATCACACACGATCCACTACGGGCATATCATCGATCCGAAAAGCGGACGGGTCGTTGAAGAAGTAATGGTATCAGTTATGCGCGCACCGAAGACGTTTACGCGCGAGGACGTGGTCGAGATCAACTGCCATGGCGGGTTTGTTTCCGTCAATCGGGTGCTGCAGCTCGTGCTGGCAAACGGGGCGCGGCTCGCCGAGCCGGGGGAGTTTACGAAGCGGGCGTTTTTAAATGGGCGCATCGATTTATCTCAAGCTGAGGCAGTCATCGACCTGATCCGCGCCAAAACCGACCGAGCGATGAACGTCGCCCTACAGCAAATGGAAGGGCGCCTGTCAAAATTGATTCGCGAGTTGCGGCAGACGATTTTGGAGACGCTGGCACATGTTGAAGTCAATATCGATTATCCGGAATACGATGATGTCGAAGAAATGACGCCGCGCCTTTTGCGGGAAAAGGCGGAATATGTGCGCGGGCAAATTGAAAAGCTGCTGTCGACCGCCGCGCAAGGAAAAATATTGCGCGAAGGGCTGGCAACGGTCATCATCGGGCGGCCGAACGTCGGCAAATCGTCGCTTTTGAATGCGCTCGCCCATGAAAATCGGGCGATCGTCACCGATATTCCGGGGACGACGCGCGACGTCATCGAGGAATATGTCAACGTCCGGGGCGTACCGCTTCGCTTGATCGATACGGCTGGCATCCGCGAAACCGAAGATGTCGTCGAACGGATCGGCGTCGAGCGCTCGCAGCAAATGTTGAAGCGGGCCGACTTAATTTTGCTCGTTTTGAATTATCATGAACCGCTGACGGAAGAGGACGAGCGGCTGTTTGCCATGATCGAGGGAATGGACGCCATCGTCATTGTGAATAAAACCGATTTGCCCCGGCGGATCGATATGGAGCGGGTCAAGGAGCTGGCGGCCGGCCGGCCGGTCGTGGGGACATCCCTGTTGCATGAACAAGGAATTGATGAACTGGAGAAGGCGATTGCTGACCTGTTTTTTGGGGGTGAGCTGGAAGCCGGCGATTTGACGTACGTTTCAAACTCTCGCCATATCGCCTTGCTCGAGCAGGCGAAAACAGCGATCGAGGATGCCTTGGCCGGCATTGACGCCGGCATGCCGGTTGATCTCGTCCAAATCGATTTGCGCCGGGCATGGGAGTTGCTTGGCGAAATCATTGGTGATACGGTCCATGAAAGCTTGATTGATCAGCTGTTTGCTCAGTTTTGTTTAGGAAAATAAGCGAGGAGGAAATGCCATATGGATTACCATGGAGGAACGTATGACGTCATTGTCGTTGGCGCTGGCCATGCCGGCTGCGAAGCGGCATTAGCTTCGGCGCGCATCGGGGCGAAGACGCTTGTCATTACGCTCAACCTCGATATGATCGCGTTCATGCCGTGCAACCCGTCGATCGGCGGCCCGGCGAAAGGAATCGTCGTGCGCGAAATCGACGCTCTCGGCGGGGAAATGGCAAAAAACATTGACAAAACATACATTCAAATGCGGATGCTAAACACCGGCAAAGGGCCAGCCGTCCGCGCGCTTCGGGCGCAAGCCGATAAAGTGCTGTACCAGCGGGAAATGAAAAAAACACTCGAAAATCAAGAGAATTTGACGCTTCTGCAAGGAAAAGTCGAGCGGCTGATCGTCGAAGACGGCGTTTGCAAAGGTGTCATCACTCACACGGGGGCGCATTATTACGCCAAGGCGGTCGTCATTACGACCGGGACGTTTTTGCGCGGGGAAATCATCATCGGAGACATTAAATATTCGAGCGGCCCGAACAACCAGCAACCGTCGATTAAGCTGTCCGAGCATTTAGAAGAGCTTGGGTTTGAGCTTGTTCGCTTCAAAACGGGCACGCCGCCGCGCGTCAACAGCCGGACGATCGACTACAGCAAAACGGAAATTCAGCCGGGAGACAAGGAGCCGCGCGCGTTTTCGTACGAGACGACAAAATACATCACTGATCAGCTGCCGTGCTGGCTGACGTACACGACGGAGGAAACACACCGCATCATCGATGAAAACTTGCACTTGTCGCCGATGTACTCCGGCATGATCAAAGGAACCGGGCCGCGCTATTGCCCATCGATCGAGGATAAAGTCGTCCGGTTCCACGATAAGCCGCGCCATCAAATTTTCCTCGAGCCGGAAGGGCGGGAAACAGAAGAAGTGTACGTGCAAGGGTTGTCAACAAGTTTGCCGGAACATATCCAGCGCAAGCTGCTCGAGACGATCCCGGGGCTTGAGAAGGCGCAGCTCATGCGGGCTGGCTATGCGATCGAGTATGATGCCATCGTGCCGACGCAGCTATGGCCGACGCTCGAGACGAAGCTTGTGAAAAACTTGTATACCGCAGGGCAAATCAACGGCACGTCCGGCTATGAAGAAGCGGCAGGCCAAGGCATTATGGCCGGCATTAACGCCGCCCACCGTGCGCTCGGCCGCGAAGAAATCATTTTAAGCCGTTCTGATGCCTATATCGGCGTTTTAATCGACGACTTGGTGACGAAAGGGACGAATGAGCCGTACCGCCTGCTGACGTCGCGTGCCGAGTACCGGCTTTTGCTTCGCCATGACAACGCCGATTTGCGCCTGACCGAGCTCGGCTATCGGATCGGTCTCATTTCCGAAGAGCGGTATCAAAAATTTTTGGCGAAAAAAGAGGCGATCGAACGAGAGAAAAAGCGGCTGCAAACGGTGATCATCAAACCGACGCCAAAAGTGCAGGAAGTCATCCGTGAAGCGGGTGGAAGCGAGCTGAAAGACGGCATTCGCGCCGCCGATTTGCTCCGACGCCCGGAGATGACGTACGAGCACATCCGAAAACTGGCGCCGGCTGACGAGGAGATCGCTCCGGAAGTGGCTGAGCAAGTCGAAATTCAAATCAAGTACGAGGGCTACATCCAAAAATCGTTGCAAGAAGTCGAACGGCTCAAAAAAATGGAAAACAAAAAAATCCCGGAAGATATCGATTACGACGCCATCCAAGGGCTTGCAACCGAGGCGCGGCAAAAGCTCAAACAAGTGCGCCCGCTTTCGATCGCCCAGGCGTCGCGCATTTCCGGCGTCAATCCGGCCGATATTTCGATATTATTAGTGTATTTGGAACAAGGAAGAATCGCGCGCGTGTCGAATGAATAAACAATGAGGGAAAGGATTGGCTTATGGAGGCGACACAATTTCAAACCATGCTCGAAGAGAGGGGAATTCTCCTCTCTTCCCGGGCGCTTGCGCAGTTTGAGCGCTATTACGAACTGCTCGTTGAGTGGAACGAGAAAATGAATTTGACCGCTATTACGGACAAGCCCGGCGTCTATGTGAAGCACTTTTTCGACTCGGTGTCCCCGGCTTTTTACTACGACTTTTCAGCGCCGCTTGCGCTTTGCGACGTCGGATCCGGGGCGGGATTTCCGAGCCTTCCGCTCAAAATTTGTTTTCCGCATTTGCGCGTTTCCATCGTTGATTCGCTGCAAAAACGCATCCGTTTTTTAGAGCATCTGATCACCGAGCTCGGGCTTGCGGACGTGGCGCTTTACCACGAACGCGCTGAGACGTTCGCCCGTCAAAAGGGGATGCGCGAATCATTTGACGTCGTCACGGCCAGAGCGGTGGCGCGCATGCCAGTGCTTGTCGAACTTTGCCTTCCGCTCGTGAAAATGGGCGGGACATTCATTGCGATGAAAGCTGCTTCGGCGCTCGAGGAGCTGAAAGAGGGAAACAAGGCGATTTCTGTGCTTGGCGGAGAAGTGACGGCGACGGAAACGTTCACGTTGCCGTTTGACGAAGGCGAACGAACGATCATTTTCATCCAAAAAATGAGAAAAACGCCGAACCAATACCCGCGCAAACCGGGAACGCCGAACAAACAACCGATTCAGTAGCGTCTTTGCGGGCGGGGGAGGGCTTTGCCGGCTGAAAGAGAGAAACAAGCTGTTTCGCTCCCCGCCTTCGTCCCGCGCCAAAAAACCGACCGTAAGGCGGCGTATGCCGGGCGAGACAGAGACATTTTGGCCAAGTATGTCCAAAGGTGGTGTAGGGGGATGAAGCATCCATTTTCGCGCTTGTTCAGCTTTGGAGAAAAAGAACAGGAAGAAATGGAGGAAAAGCAAGAGCGGGAGGAAGTTCGCCACATTCCGGTCAAAAGCATTATTCCGAACCGCTTTCAGCCGCGCACGATGTTTGATGAAGAGAAGATCGACGAGTTGGCGCTGACGATCCGCACGCACGGCATCATCCAGCCGATCGTCGTCCGCGAATGCGGGAACGGACGGTTTGAAATCATCGCCGGCGAGCGGAGATGGAGAGCGGTGCAAAAGCTTGGCTGGACGGAAATCCCCGCGATCATCAAAAACTTAAATGACAAAGAAACCGCCTCCGTCGCCCTCATTGAAAACTTACAGCGCGAAGAGTTGACGCCGATTGAAGAGGCGATGGCGTACGCCAAATTGATCGAGCTCCATGATTTGACGCAAGAAGCGCTCGCTCAGCGGCTCGGCAAAGGACAGTCGACGATCGCCAATAAGCTGCGTCTGCTGAAACTCCCGCAAGAGGTGCAAGAGGCGCTCTTGCAACGGGCGATTACGGAACGTCATGCGCGCGCGTTGATTGCCTTGAAAGATAAAGAAAAACAGCTGAAACTGCTGCAAGAAATCATCGACAAACAGTTGAATGTCAAGCAGACGGAAGATCGGGTGTTAAAGCTGCTCGAGGCGGGGGAACGGAAGCCAAAACCGAAGCGAAAGGCGTTCAGCCGCGATATGCGCATCGCCGTCAACACGATCCGCCAGTCGCTTTCCATGGTCGAAAGCAGCGGGGTGTCCGTTCAATCGGAAGAAGAAGAATTCGATGACTACTATCAAATTACGATTCGAATCGCGAAAAAATAACGAAAGTCACCTTTTGCCTCATCAAGCACTGCTGATGGGGTTTTTTCTTTCAGAAAACAAAGTCATTTTCCTGTTTTCGTGCTAAAATAAAATGGATTGAGGAAGAGATAGAGGTAGGTGGCATCGTGGGAAAAGTCATTGCTATTGCAAACCAAAAAGGCGGAGTTGGAAAAACGACGACGGCGGTCAATTTATCGGCATGTTTGGCGCATCTTGGAAAAAAAGTGCTGCTTGTTGACGCCGATCCGCAAGGAAATGCGACGAGCGGCATCGGCATTGAGCGAGGCGATGTGGACGAATGCATTTACAATGTCATCATTGGCGACATGAAAGCAAAAGATGTCATTCGACCGACGGACATCGAAAATTTATACGTCATTCCAGCGACGATCCAGCTCGCCGGCGCAGAAATTGAGCTCGTCTCGGTCGTTTCCCGCGAAATCCGGCTGAGAAACGCGATCGAGCCGCTGAAAGACAAATACGACTTCATTATTATCGATTGTCCTCCTTCGCTCGGCTTGCTGACGCTCAACGCGTTGACAGCGGCCAATTCTGTGCTCATCCCTGTCCAATGCGAATATTATGCGTTAGAAGGGCTCAGCCAGCTGCTTAACACGATCCGGCTTGTGCAGCGGCACTTAAACTATGATTTGCGCCTCGAAGGCGTTCTGTTGACGATGCTTGATGCAAGGACGAATCTAGGCTTGCAGGTCATTCAAGAAGTCAAAAAGTATTTCCGCGAAAAGGTGTACCAGACGATCATCCCGCGAAACGTGCGGCTGAGTGAGGCGCCAAGCCATGGCAAGCCGATCATTTTGTACGATGTGAAATCGCGGGGGGCGGAAGTGTATTTGGAACTGGCGAAGGAGGTGCTTGAACGTGGCTAAAGGTCTCGGCAAAGGCATCAGTGCGCTGTTTGACAACCTTTCTCTCAATGAACTTAATGGGAAAGAGGAAACGGTGCGGGAAGTAAGCATTCACGACCTTCATCCAAACCCGTACCAGCCGCGGAAAACGTTTCAGCCTGAGGCGATTGAGGAGTTGAAGCAATCGATTTTGCAGCACGGCATTTTGCAGCCGCTCATCGTCCGCCGTGTACCGAACGGATTTGAAATCGTCGTTGGTGAACGGCGCTATCGGGCGGCCAAAGAGGCGAATTTGCCGTCAGTGCCGGTCGTGGTGCGCGAGTTGACTGATGAGCAAATGATGGAGTTCGCCCTTCTTGAAAACTTGCAGCGCGAGGATTTGAACCCGATCGAGGAAGCGATGGCGTACAAAATGTTGATGGACAAGCTGCACTTAACCCAGGAGGAAGTCGCGAGCCGTGTTGGGAAGAGCCGTCCGCACATCGCTAATCATTTGCGTTTGTTGTCCCTCCCTTCAGATGTGCAAAAGCTGCTCATTGATGGCACACTTTCGATGGGACATGGCCGCGCGCTTTTAGGGCTGAAACAAAAAAGCAAAATGAAATCGATCGTGGAACGGACGATTCGCGAAGGGTTGAACGTCCGCCAGCTTGAAAAACTGATCCAACAAGCGAACGAAAATGTTTCACGTGAAACATCGAAGCGGAAACCGCCGGAAAAAAGCGTGTTTATTCGGGAAAGCGAATCGTTGCTGCGCGAAAAATTCGGGACGAACGTCACGATTAAACAAACGAGGAAAAGAGGAAAAATTGAAATTGAGTTTTTTTCTCCGGAAGATTTAGAGAGAATATTAGAACTGCTCGATGTGCGGTTCGACGAGTAAGTCGGCCCTTTGATCAAGGCCGGTTTATTTTTTTGCAAGAGAGGGTTGGACATCATGGTGTTGTTAGGAACGATTGTCAATGGAGTGAGCATTATCGCCGGGGCGTTGATTGGAAAATGGCTTCATCGCATCCCCGAGCGAGTGAAGGAAACGGTGATGGGGGGGATTGGGCTTGCGGTGGCGCTGCTTGGCATACAAATGGGAATGAAAAGCGAACAGTTTCTCGTTGTTATTTTCAGCCTTGTTTTCGGCGGCATTCTCGGGGAGTGGTGGAACTGGGAGGAAAAGCTGAACCGGCTCGGTCAATGGCTCGAGGTGAAAGTGAGCGGAAACGGGCAAGGAAGCATCGCTAAAGGGTTTGTCAGCGCAACGTTGTTGTTTGTCATCGGGGCGATGGCCATCGTCGGAGCGCTTGACAGCGGGCTGCGCGGCGACCATAGCGTCTTGTATACGAAATCGATTTTAGACGGCTTTGCCAGTGTCATTTTGACGACGACGCTCGGCATCGGCGTCATCTTCTCCGCCTTGCCGGTCGTTGTTTATGAGGGGAGCATCGCGCTGTTGGCGACGCAAATCGAACGGTTTGTGCCGAAGGAAGTGCTCGATTCGTTCATCGCCGAATCAACGGCGACCGGAGGCATTTTAATTATGGCCATTGGACTCAATATGCTCGGTTTGACGAACATTCGCGTGGCCAATTTGCTGCCGAGCATTCTCATTACGGCAGCCGCCGTTTTCATTCTTTCACTCGTTTAACGACCGGTTGTTTTGGCCGGACAGAAAAGAAATCCCCTCCTTGAACAGCTGACCAAGAGGGGGATTTGCTGCCTACCATAATGAATGCCGGTCTGTTGAGAGCGGAGGGGCAGCGAGCCGCTCTTTTCGGAGGATGAACCGCTCCGCTTCGTAAATGCCATTGGCGATCGTTTTCGCCATATTCATGACAAGATGGAGGCGCGTATTTTGCAGGACGAAAAACTCCATAAACCCGCTGACATTGACAACCCCAGTAATATGGGCGTCGCCGACGGGAAGGAGCTGTTTGTTGACCCCAGCCCCAGGGCGGACGGGTCCTTTGGCAATCGTGATGGCGCCGACGCTTTTCAGCCGCCCGAGGCAGGCATCGACCGCGATCATGAACGGATCGTTATGAATGAGTCGAATGGCTTCTACCTTTTCTTCCAAATTAACGGCATGGATTGGTTCTTCGAGTGTTCCGTACACGTGGAAGCGAGCCAACGGCTTCTCTTTGAGCATCGTGCCGACGAGCGGTCCAAGCGAATCGCCGGTCGAGCGGTCTGTGCCGATGCAAACGATAGCGACCGGCTGAGCGAGCGGGTCGGGAAGCAGTGAGGCGACCCGCCAAGCGATCGACGACACCGCCCCTTGCTCATCGTAAAACACGCGGTCCCTTTCCTCCTTGGATGAGTAAAATATCGATGGTATGCTCATTCGCTTCACTCCTACTTTCGTTTCAAAAGTATTAACAGTATACGGAAAATAAAAGAATGATATACATTTCATTGTTCGTTTTCTTGCCTTTTCTTCGCGATAACGGGATATCGGGCTACAAATCAGCGGCCGGTCTTGTTAAAATAAAAGCGCAGAACAAGAAAAAAGATTGAGGTGTCGCCAACGTTGAACACGATGGAAAAAACGATGAGCCGATTGTTCGCATTTTTGATAGATGAGAAATTGTGGCTCCAGATCGGAAAAGGGACGCTGAAGATTGTTCTTATCCTACTCATATGCGCCATTGCGGTGAAAGTGTTGAAAATTGCCGTTCATAACATGTTCAAAGTGCGACAGAAGGCGCCGATCCGCATTTCCGAACGGCGGGAGGCGACGCTCGTTCGGCTGCTCGACAACGTCATTACGTACGTACTATATTTTATTGCGCTCTTGATGATTTTAGATACGTTTGGCGTTCCCGTCAAAGCGCTGCTCGCCGGGGCTGGGGTCGTCGGGCTGGCCGTGGGTTTTGGCGCACAAAGCTTAGTGAAAGACATCATCACTGGATTTTTCATCATTTTTGAAGACCAGTTTGCGGTCGGCGATTATGTGCGCATTGGCAATTTTGAAGGGTATGTTGAAACGATTGGGCTTCGGGTGACGAAAATTAAAAGTTGGACCGGGGAAGTGCACATTTTGCCAAACGGCAGCATCACTCAAGTGACGAACTATTCACTGCACAACAGCCTCGCTGTCGTTGACGTCAGCATCGCCTATGAAGAAGACATTGAAGAGGCGGAGGAAGCCATCCGCGAGCTTCTTCCGCAGCTGCCGGCGAAGTATGAAGACATGGTCGCCCCGCCGGAATTGCTTGGCGTGCAAAATTTAGCCAGCTCGGAAGTCATATTGCGCATCACGTGCGAAACGAAGCCGATGCGCCATCTGGCGGTCGCTCGGGCGATCCGCAAGGAAGTAAAGCTGCTGTTGGACGAACGGGGAATCGAAATCCCATACCCACGGCTTGTGCTGCATCGCCGCGACGAACAAGAGCAGCCCGAGGCAAAGCCGCAACGGGAGCAATCGTTGTCATAGGGAGGTGGATCGATGGAAGAGAAACAGTTCGGCCTATACGATATCGTCGAAATGAAAAAGCCGCACCCATGTGGAACGAATCGTTGGAAAGTGATTCGCTTGGGCGCTGACATCCGCATTAAATGCGAAGGGTGCGCCCATAGCGTTTTGTTGCCGCGCAAAGAGTTTATCCGCAAAATGAAAAAAGTGCTCGTCAAGCATGAAGAATAAGCAAATGAATCATGGTGGCGAGGCCATGCTCTTTTGTTGCGAAGGGGAGGGAGAAAATGACGGAAACGACGCATGTAACATCATGTCCGCTCAACTGCTGGGACGTATGCGGGCTGAAGGTGACGGTGAACGAGGGAAAAGTCGTACGGGTTGACGGCGACGAACACCATCCCATCACGAAAGGGAACATTTGCGGACGCGGGCGGATGTTGAAAGAGCGGGTAAACGCCAAAGAACGCCTTCTCTATCCGTTGAAAAAAGTAAACGGGCAGTTCGTTCGCATTTCTTGGGAAGAGGCGCTTGATGACATCGCTGGGAAAATGCGGAAGTTGAAAGAACAATTTGGGCCGACAGCCGTGCTTCACAGCCATGATTACGCCAACAACGGGCTGCTGAAAAACCTGGACCGCCGTTTTTTTAATTGTTATGGTGGGGCAACAGAGCTTATCGGCAGCCTTTGCTGGGGCGCGGGCATTGAGGCGCAGACATGGGATTTTGGCAACGCCTACAGCCATGCGCCAGAAGATATCGACAACAGCCGCCACATCGTCATTTGGGGGCGAAACGTCGCCCGCACGAACATGCATTTATTCGAGCGGTTGCTTGCCGCGAAAAAACGCGGGGCGACCATTGTGGTCATTGATCCGCTGTTTGGCCCGACGGCGCGCATCGCCGATCAGTACGTATGCATCAAGCCGGGAATGGACGCTTTTTTGGCGATGGGCATTATGAAAGAGCTGCTTCGACTCGGGTTGGAGGACCGGGCCTTTATCAAGCAACACACAATTGGGTTTGATGATGTCAAACAACTATTGCAGACAATTTCGTTGGCGGAGATTGAGCGGCATACCGGTGTTAGCCGCGATCAAATGACGAAGCTGGCCCGGCTTTACGGGGACCGGCCGACCGCAACGTATCTTGGCCTTGGCATGCAACGCTATGCGAACGGCGGCAATACAATCCGATGGATCGATGCCCTTGTCGCCGCAAGCGGCAACGTTGGCATTCCGGGTGGAGGGGCGAATTTTGGCAACTTGCAGGTGGGCGAGTGTTTTGATAAAGCCGCATTGACGCTCCCAGAGCGGAAAACGGCATCGCGCACATGGACGATGATGAAGCAGGGAGAAGAGATATTGCGGGCGGATGATCCACCGATCGGCATGGTGATCGTCACGTGCGGCAACCCGCTCGCTCAAGTGCCGAACACGAACTTGATGAAAAAAGCGTTCGCTTCCATTGAAACGGTGGTTGTGTTTGAGCAGTTCATGACCGATACGGCTGCAATGGCTGATTATGTTTTGCCAGTAGCGGCTTCGTTTGAAGAGGAAGACGTCTATTGTTCATCGATGTACCATGCGTATTTGAACTACGGGCCGAAGCTTGTCGACCCGCCGGGTGAGGCGAAGCCGGACTTGTGGATTTGGACGGAGCTGGCAAAAAGGCTCGGGTTTGGGGATGATTTTGCCTATACGCGTGAGCAGTTTCTTGCAATGGCGCTCCGGCCGTTGGAGCATCACGGCATTACGCTGAAGCGATTGAAAACAGAACACCGCGTCCTTTTGCCTGTCGAACCGGTGCCATGGCGCGACCGCCGGTTTCAAACGCCAAGCGGAAAATACGAATTTACGTCAACCATCGCCAAGAAAAAAGGGATGGATGGCCGGCTGCAAATCATGTATCCGGCCGAATCGGAGGAGTCCAATCCGGCACTAGCCGCCAAATATCCGTATCGGCTGTTGACGATCCATCCGCTCCGTTCGAATCATTCGCAACATTATCCGCTCATCCCAGCGCTTCAGACAGTCCGCATTGAGGTAGCGGCTGATGTTGCTGCGGCAAAGGGTCTTGCCGATGGCGACCGGGCGCGTGTTTACAACGACCGTGGATCGCTCGTGGGAACGGTCAAGGTGCTTGATGGCGCCTATCCAGGCACGATCAACATTGACGAAGGACAATGGGGAGTGTTCGGCGGGCCGGTCAACGTCCTCACGTCCGATTTGGAGTCGGATAACGGCTGCGGCAGCACGCTGTATGACTGTTTGGTCAATATTGAAAAAGTCACGTCGGAAGCAAAGTAAGCGGTTCACAGTTGCTTCGGATCAGTAGAAAAAAGATATGGTCGATGACAAAATGCGGTTTGAGGCTGTTGATCCGAAAAGATGATTTTGTCATCCAAGTGTTGGGAAAAGGGCGCAAACTTCCGCCTTTTTTGAAGCGGGTGGGAGAGGAAACATTCCCCGCTTGCGGCGCGCTTGTCATTTTCTGCGCCAGCCCATATAATGAGGAAAGATGTGAACGGGAAAGAGGAGTGGAACGAATGGGATTGACAGCAGGAATCGTCGGATTGCCGAACGTCGGCAAATCGACGCTGTTTAACGCCATTACAAAAGCAGGTGCTGAGTCAGCCAACTATCCGTTTTGCACAATTGAGCCGAACGTCGGTGTCGTCGAAGTGCCCGATGAGCGGCTCGATGTATTGACGGAAATGTTTCGGCCGAAGCGGACGGTGCCGACTGTTTTTGAATTTACCGATATCGCGGGCATCGTCAAAGGGGCGAGCAAAGGAGAGGGGCTTGGCAACAAGTTTTTGTCTCACATCCGGCAAGTCGATGCAATTTGCCAAGTCGTCCGCTGCTTCAGTGATGAAAACATCACCCACGTGGCGGGCAAAGTCGACCCGCTCGCCGATATCGAAACGATCAATTTGGAGCTCGTGTTGGCTGATTTAGAAACGATTGACAAACGAATCGAGCGGGTCGGCAAAATCGCCAAGCAAAAGGATAAAGAGGCGGCGTTTGAATACGACATTTTGCGGCGGTTGAAGGAGACGCTCGAAGACGGCAAGCCGGCGCGCACACTCGAGTTCACTGATGAAGAGATGAAAGTCGTCAAGCAGCTGCATTTGTTGACGATAAAGCCGATGCTTTACGTCGCCAATGTCGGCGAGGAAGATATCGCTGACCCTAGCGGCAATCCGTTTGTCAAGGACGTGCGCGAGTTTGCGAAGCGCGACAACGCTGAAGTCATTGTTGTCTGCGCCAAAATCGAAGAGGAAATCGCTGAGTTCAGCGATGAGGAAAAACGGCAATTTTTACAGGAGCTCGGCATCGAGCAGTCCGGCCTTGACCAGCTTATCCGCGCCGCTTACAGCTTGCTCGGATTGGCGACGTTTTTCACCGCCGGCGAGCAGGAGGTGCGGGCGTGGACGTTCCGCAAAGGGATGAAAGCGCCGCAATGCGCCGGCATCATCCATTCCGACTTTGAGCGAGGGTTTATTCGCGCGGAAACGGTGTCGTACGATGACCTTGTCGCGGCTGGATCGATGGCGGCGGCGCGCGAAGCCGGAAAAGTGCGCTTGGAGGGAAAAGACTACGAAGTGCAAGACGGCGACATTATGCATTTCCGGTTCAACGTGTAACCATCGGTTCGAGGGCAGGGCGGATGCAGCAGGTCACGGCATGGGGCCGTTTTTGGCTTGGTCATACGGATGGAAGATGTTTGCGCCGACGGAATGCGGCAAACTGCCTTGCTTATCGTTGTCGGTCATGGTATAATCAACAAATGTGAGTAATGGTGATTGCTCCTTGCTCTTCGAATGGAAGGGCCGCTTAGACCAAAAGGAGGTGACGAGCGTGAGAAAGTACGAAATCATGTACATCATCCGCCCGAACATGGACGATGAAGCGAGACAAGCTCTCGTGGAACGGTTCAACAACGTGTTGAAAGAAAACGGCGCGGAGATTACGAACGTGACGGATTGGGGCAAGCGCCGCTTAGCCTATGAAATTCAAAAATACCGCGACGGCTATTACATGATCGTCAATGTCGTATCGGAGCCGAAAGCGGTGCAAGAATTCGACCGCTTAGCGCGCATCAGCGAAGACATCATCCGTCATATCGTCGTCAAAGAAGAAGAATAATCTTTTCGACATGATTAAGAGGTGGTTCTGATGATTAACCGCGTCATTTTGGTCGGCAGGTTAACGAGAGATCCGGAGTTGCGTTACACTCCAAGCGGAGTGGCTGTTGCCACGTTTACGCTCGCGGTCAACCGTCCGTTTACAAATCAGCAGGGCGAGCGGGAAACGGATTTTATTCAATGTGTCGTTTGGCGCCGCCAGGCGGAAAACGTCGCCAACTTTTTGAAAAAGGGGAGCTTGGCTGGTGTCGATGGCCGACTGCAAACCCGCAGCTATGAAAATCAAGAAGGTCGGCGCGTGTACGTGACGGAAGTGGTGGCTGATAGCGTCCAATTTCTTGAGCCGAAAGGAACGAGCGAGCAGCGAGGGGCAACAGCAGGCGGCTACTATGGGGATCCATTCCCATTCGGGCAAGATCAGAACCACCAATATCCGAACGAAAAAGGGTTTGGCCGCATCGATGACGATCCTTTCGCCAATGACGGCCAGCCGATCGATATTTCTGATGATGATTTGCCGTTTTAATAAACAAGTCGCTTGAAGCCCCTGTCTCTAAACAACGCGCAGGCAGCGGGCCATTCCACCGATGAGGAAACGATGGCAACGGAAAGGAGGAAATAGCATGGCAGGACGGAAAGGCGGCCGCGGCAAACGCCGCAAAGTATGTTACTTCACGGCGAACAACATTACGCATATCGACTACAAAGATGTCGATTTGCTGAAAAAGTTCATTTCTGAACGCGGTAAAATTTTGCCGCGCCGTGTAACGGGAACGAGCGCGAAATATCAGCGCAAATTGACGGTCGCGATCAAACGCGCGCGCCAAATGGCGCTTCTGCCGTACGTTGCGGACGAGTGAGCCGAAAGCAAGCAGTAAGGGGGGATCCTTACTGCTTTTTTTATCTCCTCTGACTGAGCGGACTCCCACTCCCAAGCAGAGTGAAAGTGGGGAAGGAGGTCAAATCACCAAAAAACAAAGAAAGGGGAACGTCCATTGCGAAAAACGCACGCCCTCACCGAAGCGGCGATTGAGCTCGCACTGTTTGCTGTTTTGTTTTTGCTTGCGCTGTACGCGCCGGTCATTGGGATTGTCGCCGCTTTGTTTTTAGCGCTTCCGTTTATGGTGTTTACGATGCGCCATGGGTGGATTCCAGCTATGTTGCTGCTGGCGGCGGCCCTTGTCATCTCCGGTTTGATCGGCTCGCTTTTGTCGCTGCCGATGGCGCTTATGTTCGGCACCGTCGGCATGGCAGTCGGCGCGATGCTTTCGAAACAGAAAAACCGTTATCTTGTTCTTCTTGTCGGCGCGCTTGTATTTTTGGCGAATATCGTGCTTGATTACATCATCTCGATTCAATTTTTGCACGTCGATATGATCCAAGATACGCTTGCGCTCGTGCGAGAATCGTTTGACACGGCAATGAATCTAATGAAGGGAATGGGACAAGCGCCGCCTTTGGAGATGCAAAGGCAGTTCGAACAAGGGCTGAAGCTGATCGGCTATATGGTTCCGACGCTGTTTGTCATCGCTTCGTTTGCGCTGGCGTACGCGACGATCATCGTCTCGCTGCCGGTGATGAAGAGGCTGAAGCTGCCGGTCGGTTCATGGCCGCCGTTTCGCGAGCTTATGTGGCCGAAAACTGTATTGTGGTTGTATGTCTTTGTGCTCCTTCTCTCCTTGTTCCCGTTCAAAGAAGGATCGTTTGCCTATATCGCCGTGTTGAACTTATCGTATGTGTTGCAGCTGGCGATGATTGTGCAAGGATTTTCGTTTCTTTACTACGCCGCTTACAAAAAAGGGGTTGGCAAAGGTGTGGTGGCGGCAGGGACGGTCGTTTGCTTATTCCTGCCTTTTCTACTTTATCTTGTGGCGATATTCGGTATAATTGATTTAGGATTTGATTTGCGCCGCCGCATATGATAATTGGATAAGGCGAGTCATTTCTTCAGTGTAGGAGCTGACTTGAATGTCCCATTTTTATGAAAGGAAAGCGTATCGCTATCCGTTATATGCGTTAGCCGCCCTGGCGGTGCTTATGGCGATTGGCTTGTTTTACTTCCAATGGCTGCTTGGCCTCGTCGCCCTTCTTGGCGTCGGGTTTGTGCTTTATTATGTCATTGGGGCGCAACGCTCCTTGCATAAAGAGTTGGAGCACTATATTTCCAATTTGTCGCACCGGGTGAAAAAAGTAGGCGAGGAAGCGTTGATGCAAATGCCGATCGGCATTATGCTCATCGATGAAGGGGGAGAAATCGAGTGGTCGAACCGTTTTTTGGCCGCCTGCTTTAAGGAACAGACGCTTGTCGGCCGCTCTCTCGCCGAGCTTTCCGAATCGTTGGCCGCTTTTGTGAAAAGGGGAAAAACGGACGAAGAGATCGTCGAATTGAACGGAAAGCAGCTGAAAGTGGTCATTCGCCGCCCTGAACGGCTTCTTTACTTTTTTGATGTTACTGAGCATTTGGAATTGAAGCGGCAGTACGAAGCGGAACGGCTGGTGCTCGCCATTATTTTTCTTGACAATTATGATGAAATTACGCAAGGGATGGACGATCAGGCAAAAAGCCAACTAAACAGCCTCGTCACTTCCGTGTTGAACCGGTGGGCGAACGACTATGGCATTTTTTTGAAGCGGACGTCATCCGACCGATTTATTGCCGTATTGAACGAACATATTCTTGGGCGGCTCGAGAAAAGCAAATTTTCCATTCTCGACGAAGTGCGAGAGCAGACGGCAAAACATCATGCCCAGCTGACGCTGAGCATCGGCATCGGCGCCGGCGTGTCCCAGCTCCCGGAGCTCGGGGCGCTCGCTCAATCAAGCTTGGACTTAGCGTTGGGGCGCGGGGGCGATCAAGTCGCGATTAAGCAAGGAAATGGAAAAGTGAAGTTTTACGGCGGCAAAACGAACCCGATGGAAAAGCGGACGCGCGTCCGCGCCCGCGTTATTTCCCATGCGCTTCGCGAACTGATTGCAGGAAGCGACAAAGTGCTCATCATGGGCCATAAATATCCCGATATGGACGCCATGGGAGCGGCGATCGGCGTTTTAAAAGTCGTCCAATCGAACCAAAAGGAAGGGTTTATCGTCGTCGATCCGGCCAAAACGGATGCCGGGGCGCAACGGTTGCTTGAGGAAATGAAAAAACATGCTGAATTATGGTCAAGATGCCTAAAGCCGGAGCAGGCGCTTGAGCTCGTCACCGAGGATACGCTTTTGATCGTCGTCGATACGCATCGTCCGTCGCTCGTCATTGAAGAGCGGCTATTGTATCGCACCGACCATATCGTCGTCATTGATCACCATCGCCGCGGCGAAGAGTTCATTGAGGCGCCGATTCTCGTCTATATGGAGCCTTATGCTTCTTCGACATCGGAACTCGTCACCGAGCTGTTAGAGTACCAACCGAAACGGATGAAGCTGACGATGCTCGAAGCGACCGCCCTGCTTGCCGGCATCGTCGTCGACACGAAAAGCTTTACGCTCCGCACCGGCTCGCGGACGTTCGACGCCGCGTCATACTTGCGCGCCCAAGGAGCGGATACGGTGCTTGTGCAAAAATTGCTGCGGGAAAGCATCGCCAACTACATCAAACGGGCGAAATTGATCGAACGGGCGGTGATCGATGAGCATGGCATCGCCATCGCCAAAGGGGGCGAGAACGAGGTGCACGACCAAGTGTTGATTGCGCAAACGGCCGATACGCTTCTCACTTTAAGCAGCGTCGTTGCTTCGTTCGTCATTTCCAAGCGGTCCGACGGGACGGTCGGCATCAGCGCCCGCTCGCTCGGCGATGTCAACGTGCAAGTCATTATGGAACGGCTTGGTGGAGGCGGACATTTGACAAACGCCGCTGCCCAATTGTCCGAAGTGACGGTGGAAGAGGCGGAGCGGCAGCTGCGTGAAGCCATTCATGACTATTTCGAGGGGGGGAAGCCATCATGAAAGTCATTTTTTTAAAAGATGTGAAAGGAAAAGGGAAAAAAGGGGAAATCAAAGACGTCGCCGACGGTTACGCAAACAACTTTTTGTTCAAACAAGGGCTCGCCATTGAAGCGACGCCGGCGAACATCAAAGCGCTCGAGGCGCAAAAACAAAAAGAGCAGCGCCAAGCGGCGGAAGAACTGGCCAATGCGAAAAAACTGAAAGAAGAGCTCGAGAAGCTGACGGTGGAAATTCCGGCGAAAGCGGGCGAGGGAGGCCGTTTGTTTGGTTCAATCACGAGCAAGCAAATCGCTGAGGCGCTTCAGGCCCAGCACGGCTTGAAGCTTGACAAACGGAAAATCGAGCTTGCTGATGCCATTCGCTCCCTCGGATATACGAATGTGCCGGTGAAGCTCCATCCGGAAGTGACAGCGACCTTAAAAGTGCACGTCAAGGAACAAAAATAACGGCAGCAATGATGCCCCCGCCCGCTATGGCGGGGGCATTATCGACGGAGATGAAACGGGGGAAAAGGCGGTGAGACGATGAGCGAACTTTTTTCAGAACGAATTCCTCCGCAAAGCATTGAAGCCGAGCAGGCCGTGCTTGGCGCTGTGTTTTTGGATCCCACTGCGCTGACGCTCGCCTCGGAACGATTAATTCCCGAAGACTTCTACCGCGCGGCCCATCAAAAAATTTTCCACGCCATGCTTCGCGTCGCTGATAAAGGCGAGCCGGTCGATTTAGTGACGGTGACGGCGGAACTGGCCGCTTTGGAGCAGCTGGAGGAAGTGGGCGGTGTCTCCTACTTAAGCGAGCTTGCCGATTCTGTGCCGACAGCGGCCAACGTCGAATACTACGCCCGCATTGTTGAAGAAAAATCATTGCTTCGCCGCCTCATTCGCACGGCGACATCGATTGCCCAAGATGGCTATACAAGGGAAGATGAAATTGACGTTTTGCTCGATGAAGCGGAACGGAAAATTATGGAGGTTTCCCAACGGAAACATTCAGGCGCCTTTAAAAATATTAAAGATGTTCTCGTACAGACGTATGACAACATTGAAATGCTCCATAACCGGAACGGGGACATCACCGGCATCCCGACCGGATTCACTGAACTCGACCGGATGACGTCCGGATTTCAGCGCAGCGACTTGATTATCGTCGCCGCCCGGCCATCGGTCGGGAAGACGGCATTCGCATTAAACATCGCCCAAAATGTGGCGACGAAGACGAACGAAAATGTCGCGATTTTCAGCTTGGAAATGAGCGCCCAGCAGCTTGTGATGCGGATGCTTTGCGCCGAAGGCAACATCAACGCCCAAAACTTGCGCACTGGCAAGCTGACGCCGGAAGATTGGGGCAAGCTGACGATGGCGATGGGCAGTTTGTCAAACGCCGGCATTTATATTGACGATACGCCGAGCATCCGCGTCAGCGACATTCGCGCCAAATGCCGCCGCTTGAAACAGGAAAGCGGCCTCGGCATGGTGGTGATCGATTATTTGCAGCTCATTCAAGGAAGTGGGCGCAACCGGGAAAACCGCCAGCAGGAAGTGTCGGAAATCTCCCGTTCGTTAAAGGCGCTCGCCCGCGAGCTCGAAGTGCCGGTCATCGCTTTGTCACAGCTGTCGCGCAGCGTTGAGCAGCGCCAGGACAAGCGGCCGATGATGTCCGATCTTCGCGAATCGGGGAGCATTGAGCAAGACGCTGATATCGTTGCCTTTTTGTATCGCGACGACTACTACAACAAAGATTCCGAGAACAAAAACATCATCGAAATCATTATCGCCAAACAGCGGAACGGCCCGGTCGGGACGGTGCAGCTCGCCTTTATTAAAGAGTACAATAAATTCGTCAACTTAGAGCGCCGTTTCGATGAGGCGCAAATTCCACCGGGGGCGTAAGACGGACCGCGCTGCCGGCGGCGGGCGCCTTTTTGTTCTTTTGGCCTTTGACTATTTCCTCGTTTACACCCGCGGCGTTAAAGAGGGAGCCTTCCTGATCATTGATAAACGAATAAAAAAGACGATATTTTCTTTTAATGTTCGTGTTTCATTGACTTTATGGCTGAAAACTGGTACACTGACAATGTTTAGACCGAGGAAACTGGAGGTGCTCGCCATGTCGTCAGTCGTTGTTGTCGGCACGCAATGGGGCGATGAAGGGAAAGGGAAAATTACGGACTTTTTATCGGAAAATGCGGAAGTGATTGCCCGGTATCAAGGGGGAAACAATGCCGGACACACGATCGTGTTCAACGGGGAAAAGTATAAGCTGCACTTGATCCCGTCGGGCATTTTTTATAAAGATAAAATTTGCGTCATCGGCAATGGGATGGTCGTCGATCCGAAGGCGCTCGTTGCGGAGCTTTCGTATTTGCACGAGCGCGGCATTTCGACTGATAATTTGCGCATCAGCAACCGCGCTCATGTCATTTTGCCGTATCATTTGAAATTGGACGAGCTTGAGGAAGAGCGGAAAGGGGCAAACAAAATCGGCACGACAAAAAAAGGAATTGGGCCGGCGTACATGGACAAGGCGGCGCGCATCGGCATCCGCATTGTTGATTTGCTTGACCGCGACGTGTTTGCCGAAAAGCTGGAGCGCAACTTGAGGGAGAAAAATACGCTGCTTGAAAAAGTGTACGGGGTCGAAGGCTTCCGGTTGGAGGACATTTTTGAGGAGTATTACGAGTACGGCCAGCACATCGCCAAATACGTCTGCGACACATCGGTCGTATTGAACAATGCGCTCGATGAAGGGCGCCGCGTCTTGTTCGAAGGAGCGCAAGGCGTCATGCTTGACATTGACCAAGGAACGTATCCGTTTGTCACGTCGTCGAATCCAGTCGCTGGCGGGGTAACGATCGGCGCCGGTGTCGGGCCGACGAAAATCAAGCATGTCGTCGGGGTGGCGAAAGCCTATACGACGCGCGTCGGCGACGGGCCGTTCCCGACAGAGCTGCACGATGAAATCGGCGACCGCATTCGCGAAGTCGGCCGCGAGTATGGGACGACGACCGGCCGTCCGCGCCGCGTCGGTTGGTTTGACAGTGTTGTTGTCCGTCATGCCCGCCGGGTGAGCGGCATTACGGACTTGTCGCTTAACTCGATCGATGTGTTGACCGGCATTGAAACGTTGAAAATTTGCGTCGCCTATCGCTACCGCGGCCAAGTGCTCGAAGAATTTCCAGCCAGCTTAAAAGTGTTGGCCGAATGCGAGCCGATTTATGAAGAACTTCCTGGCTGGACGGAAGATATCACCGGGGTGAAAAGTCTAGACGAGCTGCCGGCGAACGCCCGCCATTACGTCGAGCGCATTTCCCAGCTCACCGGCATCCCTCTTTCGATTTTCTCCGTCGGACCGGACCGTTCGCAAACGAACGTCGTCCGCAGCGTCTACGCGTAAGCGGCAACAGTGGACGGTGGCAGGCAGCGTATAAACAAGGCAAACGACAGGCATAGATGCGCGCGCGTCTATGCTTTTTTCTTTGATAGGCTCCTCAAAATGGCAATCGGCAAAGGATGATTTCATGTTCATAACATGGTAAATTAGTAATGATAGGATTCCATCGCAAAAGGAAGGATGTGAGCGAGATGGAAAAACGCATTTTAGTCGTTGATGATGAAAAACCGATTGCCGATATTTTGCAATTTAATTTGCAAAAAGAAGGATATGAAGTCATTTGCGCCTACGACGGCGAAGAAGCGCTGCAAAAAGTTGAAGAAACGATGCCGGACTTGATTTTATTGGATATTATGTTGCCGTTAAAAGATGGCATGGAAGTATGCCGTGAAGTGCGGAAAAAGTATGATATGCCGATCATTATGCTGACAGCGAAAGATTCCGAGATTGATAAAGTGCTTGGGTTGGAGCTTGGTGCGGACGATTATGTGACAAAGCCATTCAGCACGCGCGAGCTCCTGGCGCGGGTGAAGGCAAACTTGCGTCGCCATGCGCAAACGGCCAACCAAGAAGAAGGAGAAAACGAAACAAATGAAATCGTCATTGGCCCGCTCGTCATCCGTCCGGACGCGTATGTCGTGCAAAAGCGGGGGGAAACAATTGAACTGACCCACCGCGAATTTGAACTGCTTCATTACTTAGCGAAGCATATCGGCCAAGTGATGACGCGCGAGCATTTGCTGCAAACCGTCTGGGGCTACGATTACTATGGCGATGTGCGCACCGTGGACGTGACGGTAAGACGTCTGCGTGAAAAAATTGAGGACAACCCTTCCCACCCGAATTGGATCGTCACAAGACGGGGAGTCGGCTATTACTTGCGCAATCCGGAACAGGAGTCATGAGCCAGCATGAAAAAAGTAGGTCCATTCCGTTCGATTCATTTTAAGTTTGTCATCATTTATGTATTACTGATTCTCGTCGCCATGCAAATCATCGGCGTGTACTTCGTTCGCAAGCTGGAAACGGAGCTTGTGCAGAACTTTAAAAACTCATTAAACGAACGGGTGACCTTGCTCGCCTATAACGTCGAGCAGGCGATGAATCGGGAGCGCGATGAAAAAAGCCCGACATTGGAAGAAGACATCCGTTCGCTTCTTCATGATTTCGTTTCCCAAGACATTTCCGAAGTGCGCGTCATCGATGAGAAAGGGAAAGTGCTTGCGACATCCAATCCGTATATGCAAAACATCGTCGGAAAGCGGACGACCGAGATTTATGTAAAACGTTCCCTCGTCACCGGCGAAATCGTCGACCGGATGCTGCTCGATTCGAAAACAGGTCATCGCATGTACATTTCGTCGACTCCGATCAAAACGAGCGGCGAAATCAAAGGTGTCATTTACGTCATCGCCTCGATGGAAAACGTCTTTTCGCAAATGCGGCAAATCAATATGATTTTGGCGACCGGGACGGGGATCGCTCTCGCCATTACCGCCGTGCTCGGCATTTTTTTGTCCCGCACGATCACCCGGCCGATTTCCGATATGCGCCGGCAAGCGCTGGCGATGACGAGGGGAGATTTCTCCCGCAAGGTCAAAGTGTACGGCTATGATGAAATCGGCCAATTGGCGATGACGTTCAATAATCTGACCAAAAAACTGCAGGAAGCGCAGGCGACGACGGAAGGGGAACGGCGCAAGCTCGAGTCCGTCTTGACGCATATGACTGATGGCGTCATTGCGACCGACCGTCGCGGGCGCGTCATTCTCATTAACGATGCAGCGTTAAACATTTTGAATGTTTCACGTGAAACAGTGCTGTCGAGTTCGATCGTCGACGTGCTTGGCATTGCCGACCAGTATACGTTTGAAACGCTGCTTGAGGAGCGCGATTCGCTCATTTTAGATTTCAGCACGGATGAGGAACTGTATATTTTGCGCGCGTCGTTGTCGGTGATTCAAAAAGAGGGCGGATTTGTCAACGGGTTGATCGTCGTTTTGCACGACATTACCGAACAGGAAAAAATCGACCGCGAGCGGCGGCAGTTTGTCGCCAATGTGTCGCATGAATTGCGCACGCCGCTCACCACGATGAAAAGCTACTTAGAAGCGCTCGCTGACGGCGCTTGGCAAGATAAAGACATCGCGCCGAGGTTCATTCAAGTCGTGCAAAATGAAACGGAACGGATGATTCGGCTTGTCAACGACTTGCTCCATCTGTCCAAGCTCGACAGCAAAGACTACAAGCTGAAGAAAACGTGGATCAATTTTTCAGCCTATTTCCATAAAGTCATTGACCGATTTGAGTTGACGAAAAGCGACAACATCCGGTTCGTTCGCAAAATTCCGCGCGAGGCGATTTTTATTGAAGTTGATGAAGATAAAATTACGCAAGTGTTAGACAACATTATTTCGAACGCTTTGAAGTACTCTCCGCAAGGAGGGACGATTACATTTCGCGTCCGCAAACTTGCTGATGAAATTATTGTCAGCGTCAGCGACGAAGGAGTCGGCATTCCGAAAGCCGACTTGGCAAAAATTTTCGAACGGTTTTACCGGGTCGACAAGGCCAGGTCGCGCAAATTGGGCGGTACGGGGCTTGGGCTGGCCATTGCCAAAGAAGTCGTTCTTGCCCATGGCGGGACGATTTGGGCAGAAAGCAAGGAGCATAAAGGAACGACGATTTATTTTACGCTGCCGCTAGAACGCGAGCAAAAGGATGACTGGTGCGATGTATGAAACGATCAAAACCATCGTGTTGACGTTGCTTGTGCTCATCAGCATTACCTTAACGTTTGCCTTATGGACATATCATCCGAAATACGACGTGCTGCAAAACGACGAATACATTCAACACGTCTCCGTGAGCAATACGCAAGTGGATACAGCGATGGTCGTGCAGCCAAAGCAGATTCTTATTCATAAAAACGGCGTCCCCTATGCTGTGACGAAAGACGAAGAGAAAAATGAAGTGCTGAAAGAAATGAGAAGATGGACGCTTGATGATTTCGAAGATGTTTCGTCTTCTGTTCCGCAAGGGAAGTTTTTATCGTTTTTAAACGGCAAAGAGCGGCTTGAGATCATTTACCCCGATGAGGTGCCGATCGACATATACCGATTGATTTTCACGATCGATGACAGGGGGCTCGACGGCTTGGCGTTTGACCGCCTGCTCGTCCCGCTCGGCGGGAAGGACGAGTTCCCCATCTACTTCATCGCGACCGACAAGCGCAAAATTTACAAGGCGATTGCCAGCGATGCCTCCTTATCGGCGATCGGCCGGCTGGCGAAAGAAGCGAGCCATTTTCCGCGTTATTTCGCTTATCCGGTCAGCGAAACGAAGCAGTTGTATTTGCCGGAAAAAGAAGTGGTGCTCAGCAGTCTGCAATATTATACCGACGAGCTGGACGCAGACAAGTTTAAAGAAGCGCTCTTTAGCGATCCAAGCTTTGTCAAAAAAGATTTGATTCCGTTTGGCGAAGAATATACAGACGGTTCGCGGCTGATGGACGTCGATTTTCTTCAACGGATGCTGCTGTATGTGAATCCAGCGGCGCGCGTCTCGAATATGGGACAAACGGAGCAAGAAACCCATATCATCCAAAAAAGCATTGATTTCGTCAATGAGCATGGCGGTTGGACGGATCTGTATCATTTCGCCCGCTGGAGCGAGGAGGATCGAAAAGTCACGTTCCGGCTTGTCGTCAACGGCTATCCAGTCTTTAATGAATACGGCATGTCAGAAATCGTGGAGACGTGGGGAGCGTCCGATTTGATGAAATACCAGCGTCCGCTCTTCCGCCTTGAAATCGCGGATCGCAACCGCACACCAAAAACGCTGCCGTCCGGCCATGAGGTCGTCAACTGGTTCGAACAGACGAAAGGCGTTCGCAAATCGCTCATCAAAGATATCGCCATCGGCTATGAGCTCATCAAAGATCCGGAGCGGGAAAAAGTCATCCGCCTTGAACCGGCATGGTTCTACTTGTACGGACAAACGTGGAAAAAGGTAAACATGGGCGATGAGGCGGGAGGAGGGGGAACAAATGGACTGGAGTAAAACGAAGACGATTTTTATTATCGTGTTCCTCATCCTCGACTGCTTTTTAGGCTATCAGTTTATGGAAAAACGAAACAGCAGCCAGCTCGATGTCATTTTGGAAACGACGATTGAAGAGCAGCTTGAGGCGAACGGCATTACGTATGTGGATCTGCCTAAAGAAGTGACGAAAGCGGCGTATGTCAGCGGCAAAAGCCGCTCATTCACCATGGCGGATGTAAAAAAGCTGCCCGGGCAAAAAGTGAAAATCGAAGGAGAAACGAAAGTCAAAGGGACGTTCATCGATCCGGTTGCGCTGCCGATTGACGATCCATACCAGCTGCGTGAGTTTTTGCAGCGCTACATCATCGGCGGCGGGCAATATGCCTTTTGGTCGTTTGATGAAAAACAAGGAATCTTGACCTGCTACCAAATGTATGACGGCAAGATGATTTACGGCAATGAAAACAGCAAGCTCGTCATCCATGTCAACGGGAGACGGGAAGCGCTGTCGTATGAACAGACGATGCTCAGCGACTTGGAAAAGTACGAGCGGAAGCAAGATATCGTCCCGGCGATTAAAGCCATTGAGACGTTGTACCGAAAAGGGCATTTGCAGCCGGGCGACCGCGTCACGAAAGTGGAGCTTGGCTATTACGGGCTTGTTCAATTTACTGCATCCCAAGTGTTGACTCCAACTTGGCATATTGTTGTCAATCGGAAGGAAGACTATTTCGTCAATGCGTTTGAAGGGCAAGTGATCAATGATCAAGGAAATGTGCTGGAGTGAAAGAACATGACGATGCGATTTAGTGTGCTGGCCAGCGGCAGCACCGGCAATGCCTTTTACATTGAGACAGACCGCCAGCGCCTGCTTGTTGACGCCGGTTTGAGCGGCAAGCAGCTTGAGGAGTTGTTTGCTGAGATCGGCCGCCATCCAAAGCAGCTTGATGCGCTGCTTGTCACCCATGAACATAGCGACCATATTAAAGGGCTCGGGGTGCTTGCCCGCAAGTATCGGCTGCCGGTGTATGCCAATGAAAAAACGTGGCGGGCGATGGAACAAACGGTCGGCGACATTCCGCCCGAGCAAAAATTTGTCTTTCCGCTCGGCGCGGTAAGGACGTTCGGCGATGTTGACGTCGAATCGTTCGGCGTCTCTCACGACGCCGCCGAGCCGATGTTTTACGTTTTCCACTATGAAGGGAAAAAGCTTGCGTTGCTCACCGATACCGGCTATGTGAGCGAGCGGATCAAAAAGACGATTGAAAACGCGGATGTGTTCGTGTTTGAAAGCAATCATGACGTCGGCATGCTGCGGATGGGGAGATATCCATGGAGCGTCAAGCGCCGCATTTTAAGCGATGTCGGCCATATTTCGAATGAGGAAGCGGGTTTGGCGCTTGCTGACGTGATCGGCGACCGGACAAAGCAAATTTATTTGGCCCATTTGAGCCAAGATAACAATATGAAAGAGCTGGCGCGCATGACCGTGACGCAAGTGTTGGAACAGAAAGGCTTAGCGGTCGGCGCCCGCTTTCGTTTGTATGATACCGATCCGCGTCGGGCGACGGCACTAGCGTATGTATAAAGCCCGTTTTGCCGAAACTGAGGGAGACACATTTGTTGGATTTTTTCTCCTGTTCATGATTATAATGAGGGATGGAGACGAATGTGGAAAGGAGGGTGAGCATGGGATACTACGACGACCATTATGAGCCGTACGAACAAACGAGGAGGAAGCGGCGCAGCGGATCGTTTGTTTCCGCGCTTGTCGGCGCCGTGTTAGGAGGGCTGCTCGTCCTCATGTCCATTCCGGCGCTTTCCCGTTGGGATATCCTCCCGTATGATGTTGTGCCGAATCAAAGAGCAGAGGAAGAGCCAAAAACAGAGGAAAATGGAACTCCACCGATTCGGCAGAGTGTTTCCGTAGATGTGACGACGGCGGTGACAAAGGCGATCGACCAAGTGTCGGATGCGGTTGTCGGCGTTGTCAACATTCAAGAAGCCAGCTTCTGGTCGCAAGGAGGCGAGGCTGGCGTCGGATCGGGCGTCATTTACAAGAAAGCGGGAGGCCGGGCGTTTATCGTCACGAACCATCATGTTGTTGAAAACGCCAGTCAGCTCGAAGTGAGCCTCAAAGATGGGACGAGAGTGCCGGCGAAGCTGCTCGGCAGTGATGTGCTTATGGATTTAGCCGTCTTGGAAATTGACGCGAAGCATGTGAAAAAAGTCGCCCAGTTCGGCAACTCCGATACGGTGAAGCCAGGCGAGCCAGTCATTGCCATCGGCAACCCGCTCGGTTTGCAGTTTGCCGGCTCGGTGACACAAGGCATTATTTCCGGAACGAACCGGACGGTCGAAGTCGATTTGGACCAAGACGGCGCTCCAGACTGGAACGCAGAAGTATTGCAGACAGATGCGGCGATCAACCCGGGCAACAGCGGCGGCGCTCTTGTCAATATCAAAGGGCAAGTCATCGGCATCAACTCGATGAAAATCGCCCAAGAGGCGGTTGAAGGCATCGGGTTCGCGATCCCGATCAACACGGCCATTCCGATCATTTCGGACTTGGAAAAATACGGACAAGTGCGCCGTCCGTACATGGGCGTTGAACTTCGCTCGCTGAGCGACATCCCATCGTACCATTTGCAGGCGACGCTCCATTTGCCGCCGAACGTAACGGAAGGAGCGGCGGTCATTCAAGTCGTGCCGATGTCGCCGGCCGCACAGGCGGGCTTAAAACAGTTTGATGTCATCGTGGCGCTTGACGGCGAAAAAATCCGCAACGTGCTTGATTTGCGCAAATATTTGTATACGAAAAAATCGATCGGCGACCGGATGGAAGTCACGTTTTATCGTGATGGGAAAAAACGCACGGTCACGATGAAGCTGGCGCGTGAGTCGTATTAAACGAATGGAGGGAGCGAAAACGCTCCTTCTTTTTTCCACAAGGAGAGGGGCGAGAATGATGATATTCACATGTGAAGAACATGTCGACATCGCCATTGATCAATATGTAGATGAAACGGAACAGGCGCCGGATCTCCTGCCTGTGGACAACAGCGAAAAACAGTGCTATTTTTGCTCGAAACAAGCTGTATATGTCGTAGGAGGATAACAGTTTTTTCACAACATGTGGATATGTGTTGTGTATATGTGGATAAATCTTGTTGATAAGCTGTTTATAAGGCAGGGGTTGTTTGTGCATATTTCCATTGTCGCTGTGGGTAAATTGAAGGAAAAATATTTAATCGCTGGAATTAATGAATATACAAAGCGTCTGTCCGCATACGCCAAAATCGACATCATCGAAGTCGCTGATGAAAAAACGCCGGAGCGGGCGAGCGAACTTGAGGAGGAACAAATCAAAGAGCGCGAGGGAGGACGGCTGCTGGCGAAAATTCCGCATGACGCTCACGTCATCGCGCTCGCGATTGAAGGGAAGATGCAATCGTCCGAGCAATTCGCCGCCCGTCTCGATGAGCTCGCCACCTACGGCAAAAGCAAAGTGGTGTTCGTCATCGGCGGCTCGCTTGGCTTAAGCAAACAAGTGATGGCGCGCGCCGATGAGACGCTGTCGTTTTCGAAAATGACGTTTCCACACCAGCTGATGCGCCTCATTTTGCTCGAGCAAATTTACCGCGCATTTCGCATTAACCGCGGGGAACCGTATCATAAGTAAATGGGGTTTTTCCATTTCTTAGTTTCATGATGGGATGAAGACGTTCTATCGCAGATTTATCCATTACGGTTGAATATGGGGGATAAAGTATGAGACATTTGATTCAAATAGCCGTTGCCGCCAATGCAGCACAACGGCTATCCTTCATCAATCACCGTTTGTGTAATGATGAAGCGGTCTCATTATTTTATGGAAATCTTTTTCAATTAAGGAATTTTTAGGTTATTCACTCAAGGGGCGCCGCATTGGTTTGACAGATCGCGAATCTTGATTAAGGTGTTATGCCAAATGACGTTTAGGGAAATATAGCAGGAAAAGAGGGTTGCGCTAAGGAAAAGTCAGGGGAGAGCCGCCTAATTTATGCAACTCCCCCGCATTGGGCTGATACTTTATTTTTGCCGCTTTCTTTCGAACGGAGCAATAAATGGTCGGCATAAATGTACGCTTTTTCAATTGACATCGTTCCTTCTGCTTGACAAAAGTAAAGACCGAACGACGACGTATAGGCAATGGGACGTTTTGCCGCCATATAATCGACCAACACAGTGCTATGGCGCACTGCTTCTCGAATCTCCTCGACAAGCCGGACGCTCTCTTCAAATGTGCGATTACGCAAAAACATCGTAAATTCTTCACCGCCGCTGCGGAACAAAAAATCGCCCTCTTTGAGAAACTGTTTCAAGGTTGAGGCGAAATGGCGGATCACCTCGTCGCCGACGGCATGGTTATACGTGTCGTTGATCGTTTTAAAATTGTCGATATCGGCGACGACGACGCCAATCCATTCACCGGATCCGTTTAGCTTGGCGATCGTTTGATCCATGTAGGCGCGGTTATGGATGCCGGTCAAAAAGTCGGTGTAGGCCATTTTTTCGAAGTGGTCGCGTTCTAGTTTATGCTGGATGCTTTGCGATTTGGAAAAGAACGAGCGGCTGACGAAGTAATTCAGCAAAAATAAGCTCAAAAGCATATCCCACCGCTGTTCTTGCAAAAAGAGAAATAACAGACCGTTTGTCAGCGCCGTTTTTCCCATGTCCATCCAGCTTCTCGTCTTAATAAAATCCAACGCCTCGCGCTGTGTCTGAATGTCGCCGGTTATATAAAAAATGATGATCAGGCAACAGTCAGTCAAAAAGGAAACGACGATGACGAGCAGGAATAAAAGCAGCCAGAAGCCAATGAACGGAATAGACTGAAACAGCGGACCAAGGAGATTGTATAAGGCAAACGCGAGCGAATTGAACGTCACAAACGAGCCGATGTTGTACAATGTGTGCAGCCATTCATCGGGTTCCGCTGTTTTCAAATATTTTTTTGCTATATGTTCAGTCAAGCGAAACAACGCTTCAAAGATAAACAGCCCGAACGGGCCGGCAAATAAGGCGAACGATAAACTATAGTTAATGCCGTAATCAACGGGAATATTGTTTTTCGTTTTGTCTATGACGCGCAAGTGTGAATACAAGCTGGAAAACAGCCAATAAAACAGCAAAGCGATGACATAGGTGCGATCGAAGGAAGGCGGTTCTGACACAAAAACAACAACAATGGATGCGGAAAAAACAGCAAAAATCATCGGTCGTGCTCGGAGTAACATCTCGGCTCTCTCTCCTATAAATCTGACCTCTGACAACTTCGGCGTTGATGAAGTGATTCCAAAAAAAAGAAAAGGAAGGCTGCTCACATGCCAGTGGCTTTCAGCAAAAATACGGATTATAGCCGGCGATGGCGAACGGTGAATTTGGAAACCGTCTTTTTTATAGAATCAAGATGTTCCCAATTGGAACAAACGAACATATGGTTACATCTATTATAGTACTATATACACAATTGTGAAAATAGACGAAATGGCATTGTTTTTCGCCTTTTTTCCACAAAATTTGACACATATTGAGTGAAAGTTGGTTCCAATCGATGCCGGTTCTTTCGTGAACTATACAGCTGGATCGTGCTTATTTCGCTGAATGAAAAGGGAAGCAGATAAAGCATAGGTGGTTCTTCCAGTACAGCTAGCGCGATTGCGGCGTTGTCGGCGACGGAAAGGCCGGAAATATCATATCGCCGAATCCGAATACGATTGCGGCGGCTGAGGTGTTTGGCGCTTCTCTTTTCCCGCTTATGACGGCTACGAGCAGCCATGGCTTGTTCGTGGCGTAAGTATGTTGGCGATTTGTTTGCGCTCAAAGGAAGCAGCGCTTCGGTTGGCGAACAACTTATAGTGGAGGCTATTGTCATCGTTTGTGCCAAGACAGCCGTTTCCGATGACTTTTCGTTTTCAAGGTTTGGATGGAGACAAAAGAGGAGGGAAAAAGAATGAAAATCGTTATTGCCCCTGATTCATTTAAAGAAAGCCTTTCTGCGCTCGAAGTCGCCGAGGCGGTCGAGCGTGGGTTTCGCACGGTGTTTCCGGAGGGGGAATACGTTAAGGTGCCGATGGCCGACGGCGGGGAAGGGACGGTGCGGTCGCTCGTTGATGCGACCGGCGGCCGCATCGTCGAAACGGAAGTGACCGGGCCGCTCGGCGAGCCGGTGCGGGCGTTTTTTGGTTTGCTTGGCGATGGGAAGACGGCGGTGATTGAGATGGCCGCCGCCTCAGGGCTGCACCTTGTCCCGCGCGACCGGCGCAACCCATTGGTGACGACGACGCGAGGGACAGGGGAGTTGATCCTTGCAGCGCTGGATGCCGGCGCCACCCACCTCATCATCGGCATTGGCGGCAGCGCGACGAACGACGGTGGGGCCGGCATGGTGCAGGCGCTCGGGGGAAGGCTTTTGGACGAAGACGGCTGCGACATCGGTCCGGGCGGCGGCGCGCTGGCCGATTTGCATGCGATTGACCTTTCCGGTCTCGACCCGCGTCTTGGGGGAGTCCGCATTGACGTGGCGTGCGACGTCGACAACCCGCTTACCGGTCCGAACGGAGCGTCGGCCATTTTCGGTCCGCAAAAGGGGGCGACACCGGACATGGTCGCCGTTCTCGACCGGAATTTGGCGCATTACGCAGATGTCATCCGACGCGATCTCGGCAAACAAGTCGGCGACATCCCGGGAGCGGGTGCGGCCGGCGGGTTGGGGGCGGGACTGCTCGCGTTTCTCCCGGCCGAGCTAAAGCGCGGCGTAGAGATTGTGATCGAGACGGTTCAGCTCGCGGAGCGCGTCAAAGACGCTGACTTGGTCATCACCGGCGAAGGGCGGATTGACGGACAGACGGTGTTCGGCAAAACGCCGATCGGCGTCGCCAAGACAGCGAAACAGTTCGGCGTCCCCGTCATCGGCATCGCCGGGTCGTTGGGCGACGACAGCGCCGTCGTGTTGGATCATGGCATCGACGCGCTGTTTACGATCGTGCCCGGCGTCGTGCCGCTTGAAAAAGCGTTGGAGCAGGCAGAACATTATGTGACACAAACGGCGCGGCATATTGCCTCTGTGTATCGTCTCGGTCAAATGAAAGGGACATCTTTCTCCTAAGCGGGGAAGATGATGGGATTTCTTCATGGGTGAAATCCTATTGTTGAACGGCATGTTCTGTTCAGCCGTCCCCTTCTCGGGTGGACAATAGAAAAAGGTGTCCCAAAGGCAAGAGGACACCTTTTTTGTATGTTGCAACCCATTGGTTGAGGAAGCCAGTCGTTTATTTGCCTGCCCGCGGCCATGAGGCGATCGCCTCAAGCATCCCACGGATCGTGAACCGGCCAAATTGGTGCGGCAAAATAAAGTGGCCGCCTTGGCGGATCGCGTATATCCGCTCATTATGAACGAGCTCACCTTCACCTTTTAGGATGCTGACGATGAGAAACGGTTTCGTCTGTTCTGACGCGAACGCGTCATGGACGTCCCATTTTTGGACGCCGAAGTAGTCTCCTTCCACGAAGGTCGTCACCGTCGCGCCGGGAAATTCGGCGACATGGGGGTGGACATCGATGTCGCGATGCGGGACGGTCGTGACGTCAATCGCTTTCTCGAGATGAAGCTCGCGCTTCCGCCCTTGGCTGTCGACGCGGTCGTAATCGTAGACGCGGTAGGTTGTATCTGAGCTTTGCTGCGTCTCAAGGACGAGCGTCCCTTCGCAAAGGGCGTGGATCGTGCCGCTTGGGACATAGAAGAAGTCGCCGGGGCGGATCGGCACTTTCCGAAGTAAACGATCCCATTCCCCCGCTTCCATCATCGCGCGCAGCTCTTCTTTCGTTTCTGCATAATGGCCGTAAATCAACTGAGCGCCCGGCTTGCAGTCGATGATGTACCAACACTCCGTTTTGCCGAGTTCTCCGCCTTCATGCGTTTTGGCGTATTCATCGTCCGGGTGGACTTGGACTGACAAGTCGGCGTTGGCGTCCAAAATTTTGGTCAACAGCGGGAAGCGGTCAGACGGGAAGTGGCCGAACAAATCGCGGCGTTCCTCCCATAATTGTCCGAGCGTCATCCCGGCAAACGGTCCGCGGGCGACGACCGTCTGCCCGTGCGGATGGGCGGACACCGCCCAGCATTCCCCTGTTTGCGAAGACGGAATGTCGTAGCCGAATCGTTCGGCGAGCTTCGTGCCGCCCCAAATCCGTTCTTGGAAGACAGGGGTGAGAAAAATCGGTTCAAGGTCCATGCGTCATCCCTCCCGAAAACATCATACAACATGCAGTCCACTCTAATTTTCATCTTATCATGAAATGCGCTATCGGCAAATGAAAACGATAAGGGGGTTAGGAACATACGCTCCCAACCCCCATTGGAACTCAAGGTCGACATGCCGATTGCGACGATGTTCTGCACGCGCCGCCGTCCTGCGTCAGCGCGTCACTTCGCGTCATCAAGTTCAATGCGCGCGAGCGGCTGTTTCGCCGGTCCTTCGATAACATCGCCATCGATCGAGAAGCGCGAGCCATGACATGGGCAGTCCCATGTCCGGTCGCCGCTGTTCCACTCCAGCTCGCAACCCATATGGGTGCACGTCGTGTCGACGACATGGAGCACCCCGGCTTCGTCCTTATAGGCGCCAGCCCGCTTTCCGTTGACCGAGACAACCGCCCCTTCGCCATGCGTCAAATCTTGCGGCCGGCGGACAACCGGTTCGATCTTTCCCTCCAGCAAATGTTTGGCGACGTCAAGGTTTGTCGTGAAAAACTGCTTCATGCTTGGATCAGCGTAAAAGCGCGACGGGGAGTACAAGTCGCGGTATCGGTTGTCGCGGTCGAGGATGAGGTCAGACAAAAGCATCCCGGCGACCGTCCCGTTCGTCATCCCCCACTTCCGGTACCCTGTCGCGACATAAATGTTTGGCGTCCCTGCCGTCATCGGGCCGATGTACGGCACTTTGTCCAGCGTCGTCAAATCTTGGGCGGACCAACGGTAACGGATGTCGTTCACCGTAAACAGCTGCGAAGCGAACGAGGACAGCGCCTCGTAATGACGCATCGTCGGCACGCCTTGGCCGGTTTTATGGTTTTCGCCGCCAATTAGGATAAGCGTCTCGCTGCCTGCCGCTGCGGAGCGGATCGAGCGTTTCGGTTCATCGGCGCTTAAATACATGCCGCCCGGGTACGGTTCAGTGATCGTCACTCCCAATACGTACGACCGTTCAGCGTACATGCGCGAAAAGTAAAACCCGCCGTCGTAAAACGGAAAGTGAGAACAGACGGCGACATGGTCGCACTCAACCCGTTTTTTGTCTCGCGTAATGACTGTCATCCTTTTTCCTTGTTCAATATCCGCCGCTGGTGTGTGTTCGTAAATGGCGCTGCCAGCCTGTGTGATCGAATCGACGAGTTTGGCCAAATATTTGAGCGGATGAAATTGCGCCTGCCTCTTCATCACGACCGCTGCCGCCACCGGCAGCGGGAGCGGGATCGACTCAACGAAGGCGCCGTCAATGCCGAGCCGTTCGTACGCTTCCCATTCTTTCACTAGTTTTTGGAAAGAAGAGGAAGACATCGTATAAATATAGGCATCTTGCTCGCAAAAGTCGCAGTCTATTTGTTGTTCTTCGATCGTGCGGCGGATAAACTGGAGTGCGTCCATGCAGGCGTCATAATAGAGTCGCGCCTTTTCTGCACCGAAATGGTTGAGAAATTCATCATAGACGAGATCGTGCTGGGCGGTGATTTTCGCTGTCGTATGGCCGGTCGTGCCGTTCAGGAGCCGGTCGGCTTCCAGAAGGGCGACGCGCGCCCCTTGCGCCGACAACAAATACGCTGTTGTAATCCCGGAAATGCCGCCGCCGATGACTGCGACGTCGGCGGAAATGTCCGCATCGAGCTTCGGAAACGACGGAAGCGAAACGGAGTCGCGCCAGTAAGGCTCTACGGTGGAAGGAAGGGACGACATGATTACCTCCTCCTTGCATGTCAATGTTGTCTTCTGTAGTTTTCCTTTTATCGGGCGAACTATTCCACATATCCACAACCGTTTTCTTTTTTTGGCAACTATCCGCAAGGAGAAGGAAAGATGGTACAATAGAAAAAGAGAATCAAACTGTTTTGCAAAAATAACGTCAAAGGAAGATCGGGAGTGAATAAATATACAAATTCGTTTCATGAACGCCCCCATGCGCTGGCAGACAGCCTGATTTTAGAGCATTACAGCTTAAGTGAGCTCAATTTCGAGACCGTCAGCCATTACCGCGAGCGGTTTGCTCGGGTGAAACCGGGCCATCCGTGGAACGGGCTCGAGACAAAAGAATTTTTATACAAAATCGGCGCGTGGGGCAAGCTGCGCGACAGCAGCAAAGAAGGGCTGACGCTCGCGGGATTGTTGATGTTCAGTGAGGAGCGGATCATCACCGAGGTGCTGCCGCAATACTTTTTGGAATATCGAGAGCACACTGACGGTGAAGCGGCAGGATGGACGAAGCGGTTCACATCACAAGACGGCACATGGTCGGGCAACATTTACGATTTTTATTTTCGCGTGTTGGCTGAGCTGGAGCGTCACGTTTGGTCGGATGAAGGGCGCGCTCTGCTTGGCGAGGCGCTCGTCAATGCGCTCGTTCATGCCGATTATGGGGAGGAAGGCGGCATCACCGTCGAAAAAGAGGATCGTTCATTTCGCTTTGCCAACCCGGGACGGTTTCGCATCCCGATTGAAGCGGCAATGGCGGGGCATACGAGCAATTTGCGCAACCCGAATATTTTTAAAATGTTTTTGCTGATCGACGTATGCAAACGCGCGGGATCGGGCCTCAAGCGAATGTGCGATATGCAGGAACAGGCGCTTGCTTGCCCGATCGATATCTCGCAGCAAACGAATCCAGACCGTACAATCGTTGTGTTGTGTCCGCTGCAATTTCCAGCTGAAATTAGCGCAACAATGGAAACAGAACCGGCTGGACAGCTGGAACAGTCGGAACCCGAATGGCTGGATCCGGACAGCGGACAGGAAACCGAGAGCTTCATAACTAACGAACTAAACTTCGTAAGTATAGACACCAACTCCGTTAACAACGAAGAAAACTCCTTAAATATAACCAAAAACTCCGTAAACACCGGGTCGAACTCCATAAAAAATGAGTCTGACTCCGTAAATAGAACGTCGAGCTCTATAAATAAAGAGTTGAAGTTCGTAAATAGCTTGCTTAGCTCCGTAAACAACGACATCAGTATGCATGACAGCAACGAAAAAGGGGAAACGATCGACGAACGGCTATGGAAGATGGCAGAATTGGCACGGCGAAAAAAACGGTTGGCTCCAGCGGTCATGGAACAATTGATCGTTCGGTTATGCCGCGAGCGGCCGCTGCGTCTGAAAGAGCTGGCAGAGCTGCTCGAACGGACGCCGGATGGATTGCGCAACAATTATTTAGGAAAGCTGTTGGAGGAAGGGAAAATCCGCTTAAAATACCCGGATCAGCCGAATCATCCGCGCCAAGCCTACATAGCGGTTGATGAATGAAAGGATTGGAGGGTGAAAGCGAGTCATGATCCAAACGGAAATAGACCGATCGGAAGGATGGGGTCTGCGATTGCACATTTCCTGCTTTTTGTTTTAGAAAGAGGGTGTCCCGCAAGGATGGGGACACCCTCTCTTTTGATCGGACTTGTCATCCAGCTTGCTTTTCTTCGGCTTGGCCATGCTGGCGACGATGCATTCCTTTGGCGAAGTATACTGCCGTCAAAAGCAGCAGCCAGGCTGGGCCGATGATCAAAGCGATGCGCGTATCCGGGAAATACGCCATTAGGGCGGCAACGCCGATCAAAAAGGCAAGCGACACGTATGAGCTGTACGGATAAAGCGGAAGTTTGAACGTGAGACGTTGTGCTTGTTCCGCGCTCAACTGTTTGCGGAATTTCAGCTGGGACAGCAAAATTACCGCCCACGTCCAAATGGCGCCGAATGTGGCGATGCTTGTCACCCATTGGAACACTTTTTCCGATACGTAGTTCAAATATACGCCGACAAGCATGACAAGCGCAGTGGCGATCAAGGCCGCGCCCGGAATGCCGCGCTTTGTCAGCCGACCGAATGCGCTCGGCGCTTCTTGCTGTTCAGCAAGGTTAAACAGCATCCGGCTGGTGCTGAAAATGCCGCTGTTGCACGACGACAAGGCGGCGGTCAAGACGACAAAGTTGATGATGCCAGCCGCGGCGTGAATCCCGATTTTTTCAAACGTCAGCACGAACGGGCTTCCCTTTTCGCCAATTTCGTTCCAAGGATAAATGGACATGATGACAAACAGTGCGCCGACGTAGAAGATCAAAATGCGCCAAAAGACGCTGTTAATCGCTTTTGTCAACGATTTTTGCGGGTTTTTCACTTCCCCAGCCGTTACGCCAATCATTTCGATGCCTAAATACGCAAACATGACCATTTGCAGCGACATCAAAACGCCGCTGATCCCGTGCGGGAAGAAGCCGCCGTGCTTCCAAAGATTGCTGATGCCGGTGGCGACGCCGCCGTTGCCGATGCCAAAGAGGATCATGCCAAGGCCGATGATGATCATGGCGACGATCGTCACGATTTTGATTAACGCAAACCAAAATTCAAACTCCCCGTACGCTTTCACCGCGAGAAAGTTGATGAACGTCATGAGCACCAGGGCGGCAAGCGCCCACGCCCAGCGAGGCGTGTCCGGGAACCAAAACTGCATGTAAATGCCGACAGCCGTAATTTCAGCGATGCATGTGACCACCCATAAAAACCAATAATTCCAGCCTGTCAAGTAGCCAGCGAGCGGACCTAAATATTGATAAGCATAGCGGCTGAACGAACCAGCGACCGGGTGTTCGACGGCCATTTCCCCCAGCGCGCGCATGATGAAAAACATAATGGCGCCGCTGACTGCATAGCCGAGCAAAATCGCCGGCCCAGCCATTTCAATCGCGGACGCCGAACCGAGGAATAAGCCGACGCCGATCGCCGCACCCAGCGACATGAGCGAGATATGCCGTTCTTCTAAGCCTCGATGCAATTGCGGCTGTTTTTGCTCCATTGTTTCTCCTCCTTTTGATAATAAATAATATTTTTTGAAAAAGTATTTTTGAAGCGCTTACATTATAATACTAACCGATGGATAAAGATGTTGTAAATGAGCAATGTTTTCAAGTTATTATATATTTAATAATCTGAATAGTATTTAAAAATACATGAATTGCCTTGGCATCCTGTCATTTTGTACAATGGGAAACACAGAATACGCTAGGCTTGGAAAGGGGGATGCGTTGTGGAAGAACGGGAAGCGACATCATTTTTGGAACAGCTGCGGCAAGAAGGGCTGATCACCGAATCGACGCGTCCGGTTTGGGAAATGATTTTGCCAAGGCGGCTTCGGCGGATGTATGAGGTTTTGAATGAGCGCACCCGCTATATTACCGTCTTGATCGAAGCGGTCGATGACCCGCATAACCAAGCGGCGGTGCTGCGGACGGCTGAAGCGTTTGGCGTTCAAGACGTTCATATCGTGACGGGAAAGGCGCCGTTTTCGCCGAACCGGCTTGTGACGCGCTATGCCGATCAGTGGCTGACGCTCCACCATAAGCCAGATATCAAAACGGCCATTGCCGATTTGAAAAGTCAAGGGTATCAAGTGTATGCAAGCTATCTTGGTGAGGAGACGATTCCGGTTTCCGACATCGATCTGTCCCAACCGACAGCGCTGTTGTTTGGCAACGAGCATAGCGGCGTGTCGGAAGAGGCGCTCCGCTTGGCGGACGGAACGTTTGTCATTCCGATGTACGGCTTTGTGCAAAGCTTTAACATTTCCGTCGCCGCTGCGTTAGCGCTCTATGATGTCACCGAGCGGGCGCGCCGCCAGGCAGGGGAGCGCTACTATTTATCGTCCGGGGAGAAAAAGGTGTTGTATGAACAGTGGATGTGGCAAACGTTAAATCCACGAATCCGCAAACAATTGGAACAACAAGGATATACAATACAAAACAACGGAGGACAGCCGGGTTCCTTTCAATAAAGAATCCGGCTGTTTTTGTTATGGCGTATTTTTCCGCAACTCCCCTTTCCCATCAATATTTCCTTAAACGAGGAAAACAAGTGGCGATTTGTTGAACAATGATTGAACAGTTTGTGACAAATGTTTTGCCGATTTATGAACTTTTTCGCTCGTTCGTTTCAAACATTTTCAATTTTGATATGGTAGAGACAGAAGAAAATGCATGGAAGGCCCCGAAATGGTTGGGGCGGAAGAGGGAGGACCGATAGCGATGAAACGGGCGAGATGGCGCGCGGTGCTGGTTTTGCCGTTTTTGTTTTTGCTTGGGGGCTGCGTGGAGCGCACGGCCGTGCTCAATCCGCAAGGGCCGGTGGCGCGCATGCAGTATGATTTGATCATGTGGTCTGTCGGCTTTATGTTGTTCATTATTGTTGTTGTATTTACGTTATTTGCCGTTTTTCTCATTCGTTATCGCGAGAAGCCGGAAAATGCCGGCTATGAGCCGCCGGATGAGGAAGGGAACACGTTGCTTGAAGTCGTCTGGACGGCCATTCCAATTTTGATTGTCGCTGCGCTCGCTGTTCCAACAGTGAAGGCGACGTTTGCGTTGGAAAAGCCGCCGACCGAGAACGTGAAACCGATCACGATCCATGTGACGGCGGCGAACTGGAAATGGATTTTCAGCTATCCGGAAGAAAACATTGAAACGGTCAACTACGTCCATATTCCAGCCGGTGTGCCGGTCAAGTTTAAGCTGACTTCGGTCGGGCCGATGAACTCGTTTTGGGTGCCGGAATTAGGTGGGCAAAAATATGCGATGGACGGCATGGAGACAGAGCTGATTTTGCAAGCCGATAAGCCCGGTTCCTACATGGGGCGGAGCGCCAACTTTTCCGGGGAAAAGTTCGCCCATATGGAGTTTGAGGTCGTCGCACAAACGGGAACGGACTTCCGCAAATGGGTGAATGAAGTGAAACAAACCGCCCCGAAGCTCGATGAGAAAAAATATACACAAATTTTAAAACCGGGGCTTGTTGGGCGAATGACGTTTTCGAACACCCACTTACAATGGATTGACCATGCGAAACAAAACAGCCATCATGCAGATGGAAAGCCAATGAAAAACGACGATCAAAGCGATGAAGCGATGACAAACGGTCACCATCATGGGGAGTAGGAAAGGGGGAACGAAGGATGAAGTGGAGCGAGTTTTTTGTCACGGGTGAGCCGCTCATTTATGCCGCCGATGTCGCCATCGTCTTGACGATGGTCGGCATTGTGTTTGTGTTGACATATTTTAAAAAATGGAAATGGCTGTGGAACGAATGGCTCACGACGGTGGATCATAAAAAGATTGGCGTCATGTACATTATTTGCGCAGTTTTGATGCTCTTCCGCGGCGGCGTCGATGCGCTTTTGATGAGGGCGCAGCTGACGGCTCCGAATATGAAATTTCTTGATGCCCAGCACTACAATGAAATTTTTACGACGCACGGGACGATTATGATCTTGTTTATGGCGATGCCGTTCATCATCGGTTTGATGAACATTGTCGTTCCGCTGCAAATCGGGGCGCGCGACGTCGCGTTTCCATATTTGAATGCGTTAAGCTTTTGGCTCTTTTTCTTCGGTGCGTTGCTGTTTAACATTTCATTCGTCATCGGCGGATCGCCGGATGCCGGTTGGACGGCGTACTTCCCGCTTGCCGGCAACGAATTCAGCCATGGCGTCGGCAACAACTATTACGCTGTCGCTTTACAAATTTCCGGGATCGGAACATTGATGACCGGGATCAACTTCCTTGTCACGATTTTAAAAATGCGCGCGCCGGGCATGACATTGATGCGCATGCCGATGTTTACGTGGACGATTCTCATCACATGCGTGCTCATTATTTTCGCCTTCCCGGTATTGACCGTCGCCTTGGCATTAATGACGTTCGACCGCGTATTTGGCACGCAATTTTTCACGATGGCCAACGGCGGCATGTCGATGTTGTGGGCGAACTTGTTCTGGATTTGGGGTCACCCGGAAGTGTATATCGTCATTTTGCCTTCGTTCGGCATTTTCTCGGAGGTCGTCAGCACGTTTGCCCAAAAACGCTTGTTTGGTTATAAGGCCATGGTCGGTTCGATCGTCGGCATTGCGTTCCTGAGCTTTATCGTTTGGGTGCACCACTTCTTTACGATGGGCGCAGGGCCGGCAGTGAACTCTGCCTTCTCGATCACGACGATGGCGATCGCGATCCCGACCGGGGTGAAAATTTTCAACTGGCTGTTTACGATCCGAAAAGGGAAAATTCGTTTTACAACCGCGATGCTTTGGTCGCTGGCGTTTATTCCGAACTTTGTCATCGGCGGCGTGACAGGCGTGATGCTGGCAATGGCCGCGGCCGATTATCAATACCATAACAGCTATTTTCTCATCGCCCACTTCCATTACGTGTTGATCGCGGGTACGGTGTTCGCCTGCTTTGCCGGCTTGCATTACTGGTATCCGAAAATGTTTGGCCATATTTTAAACGAGCGGCTCGGCAAATGGACGTTTTGGCTGTTTATGATCGGGTTTAACGTCTGCTTCTTCCCGATGTATTTCCTCGGGTTGATGGGGATGACGCGCCGCATGTACACGTACTCGGCTGGTCTCGGCTGGACGCCGCTCAACGTCGTCGCGACGGTTGGGGCGGTTTTGATGGGCATCGGGTTCATTGTGCTTTGCTATAACATTTATTACAGCGCGCGCTACGGCGAGCGCGACATGACCGGCGACCCGTGGAACGGGCGGACGCTCGAGTGGGCGACCGCGTCGCCGCCGGTGCATTACAACTTCCCGGTGACGCCGGTTGTCGAAGATGTGGATGCATATTGGGTGATGAAGAAAAAATATGGCGGCTTCCAAGTGAAAGAAGAAGACTTGAAGCCGATCCATATGCCAAGCAACTCAGGACGCCCGTTTTGGATGTCGGTGGCGTTTTTCGTCGCCGGGTTCGGCCTTGTGTTCAAGTGGTTTGCGTTGGCTATCGTTGGTGCGTTGTTCATTGTGCTTGGATTGATTCTCCGCTCATTTGAAGACGATGATGGCTACCATATTCCGGTTGACGAAATCAAACGGATGGAACGAGCGGCGCGGAAGGGGGCGTGACGAATGGGAGAAGCTGCACATCGCTATGAGGAAACGGTGCCGCTGGAGTATCGGACGCAAGAAAGTCGGTTGAACATATTGGGTTTCTGGATTTTCCTCGGGGCGGAAGTCGCGCTGTTTGCGACGCTGTTTGCGACGTATCTCGTCTTGTTCCAACGGACCGGCTCGGGGCCGACGGCAGGGGAGCTGTTTGAGGTAAAAGACGTTCTGATTGAAACGCTGTTGCTTTTAACGAGCAGTTTTACGTGCGGGTTGGCCATTTTTGAAATGCGCCGCGGCCGCATGAGCGGGCTGATTGCCTGGCTGCTCGTGACGCTTCTGCTTGGGGTGGGGTTTATTACGGTTGAAATTCGCGAGTTCATCCATTACGTCCATGAAGGAGCGACGATGCAGACGAGCGCATTTTTATCAAGCTTTTTCGTGCTCGTCGGCACGCACGGCGCCCACGTCAGTGTAGGAATTGGCTGGATGATTTTGATCATCATCCAGCTCCTCCAGCGCGGCTTTACGCCGAAAACGGCGCGCAAAGTGTTTATCGTCAGTTTGTATTGGCACTTTTTAGACGTCGTTTGGATTTTCATCTTCACGCTCGTCTATTTGTTAGGGATGGTGATCTAACCATGGGCACGAACGGCCATCACGAATCATTTCCGTGGAAACATATCATTGGGTTTTTGTTGTCGCTCGTCTTGACGTTTGCCGCCCTTTGGGTGGCGCTCTCATCCGGACTGCCGCTCAAAGCGGTCATTGTCATCATTGTTGTGTTTGCGGTGATTCAAGCAAGTTTGCAGCTGTTTATGTTCATGCATGTCAACGAAAGCGACAGCGGCCGCATTCAAACATTCAACATGGCGTACAGCTTCTTTATCGCCATTGTCGTTGTCGCCGGTTCGATTTGGGTGATGCAGTTTGTGTTGTAAAGCGGGCTGGCCGGGGATTCGGCCGGCTTTTTTCCGTCTCTGAAGGCCAGCGGCATTTCCGCCATCAAAAAGGCTTCTGAAAGCCCGCGGTTTCAATCGTGGGATGAAAGACGGCGTTGCTCAGTAATCCTTAATGGGATTGCTTAGAGCAACCATTTTTATCTTTAGATGTTGCAGTATAACCATTAAACTGATACAATTAATAATATGGAACAAGAATATCGAAGAACGAAAACAACTGTATCTTTAATTAACTATCATTTTGTTTTCTGTCCGCGTTATCGAAGAAAAGTGTTAGTAGGCAGAGTGGAAGAGCGATTCAAGCAGTTAGTAGAAGAAATTTGCCAAGAGAATGATTGGGTCATCCTTGCTATGGAAGTGATGCCTGATCATTGCCATTTGTTCTTGAATTGTCTCCCTTCTGATTCTCCATCAAATATTATGGCAAGAGTGAAAGGAGTGACTTCCAGACGATTAAGACAAGAATTTCAACACTTGTCTCATTTGCCTAGTCTTTGGACACGCTCTTTCTTCGTTAGTACAGCAGGGAATGTATCAAGTGAAACAATAAAACGCTATGTGGAATCTCAAAAGAAAAGGGGGTGAAGCCATGCCCACGATCACACTCAGGCTGGAACTGCACAACCCAACGAAAGTCAAACAAGACATGTATGAACGGATGACAGAAGTGAATACCGCGTTTGCGAATTGGCTGTTGAATCATCCCGAGCTGAATCAAGCGACGAGCAAAATTTTTAAGGAGTTTTCGCTGCAGCGGTTTCCTTCCGCCGTCGTGAATCAAACGATTCGAGAAGTGAAGTCTCAAAAGAAAAACCAGAAAACAAAGAAGTTCCGAACATTATGGTGTTGCTTTAACAACCAAAACGTAAAGGTGGAAAAGAAAGGAGAGTTCTACACGGTTTCATTCCCCACACTGGAGAAACGAATTGGCGTACCGGTCGTCGCGCGTTCCTATCAGGAAACGTGGCTGAATCGGCTTATCAATGGAACCGCCAAACAAGGGGCCGCCAAGCTCTACAAAAAGAGAAAGAAATGGTATTTGGCGATCGCCATCACCTTTGAAGTGGAGCCGCGACACGAAACAAAGGTGATGGGCGTTGATTTGGGACTTCGCTATATCGCCGTTGCCAGCGTAGGCACGAAATCGTTGTTTTTCAAAGGGAACCAATGCGCCTTTATTCGCCGGCGGTATGCCGCCCTTCGGCGCACATTGCAAAGAAATAAGAAACTCCATGCAGTGCGAAAAATCGGAAACAAAGAGTCCCGCTGGATGAAGGAGATGAACCATAAAATCAGTCGTGAAATTGCCAATTTTGCCTTCGCCAACGGTGTTGGCGTGATTCGCATGGAAGAGTTGACGGGGATTCGGAAACGAGCCGCTTCGGTAAAAGAAGCAGGACGAAGCCTTCATTCTTGGGCCTTTCACCAACTGCAAACGATGATTGCCTACAAAGCCGAAAAGGCAGGCATTCGGGTGGAGTGGGTGAATCCGACCTATACGAGCCAAACGTGCAAGTGTGGTCATCGAGAGAAAGCGAACCGAAACGGCACCCGCTTCCGATGTCAAAAATGCGGATACACCCTCCACGCCGACTTGAATGGCGCGATCAACATCGCCAAAGCGATTTCGGGCCTTGCCCCCTAACCTAGCGCATTGGTCAAAGGTGCGTCGCCCATCGGGGTACATCTTAACCCGATGGGACGGGGTGATGGCACACCCCTGAACTTGGGCGTTGTCCGAACCAGAAATGGATGAGGACGCCAACGACCCAAGAATCCCACGGTTTTAGCCGTGTGGAGTGTCAAAATACTTTTGACAAAAACGCTTTCGTCCGCTCGTGCTGCGGGCGGTCGAATAAATCTTCCGGCTTGCCTTCTTCGATAATGTAGCCGCCGTCCATAAACAGGACGCGGTCGCCAACTTCGCGGGCAAAGCCCATTTCATGGGTGACGACAACCATCGTCATCCCTTCATTGGCCAGCTGCTTCATGACCGAGAGCACTTCCCCGACCATTTCCGGGTCGAGCGCTGATGTCGGCTCGTCAAACAGCATGATTTTTGGTTCCATGGCGAGCGCCCGGGCGATGGCAACGCGTTGCGCCTGTCCGCCGGAGAGGGAGTCCGGGTAGGCATGCGCTTTGTCTTTCAGCCCGACTTTGGCGAGCAGCTCCATCGCCTTCGCTTCCGCTTTTTCACGCGGCCATTTGCGCACTTTCATCGGTGCCAGCATGATATTGTTCAGCACCGTCATATGCGGAAACAAGTTAAAGCGCTGGAACACCATGCCCACTTCTTCACGCACTTTGTTTAAGTTCGTGTCTTTCGCTTTTAAGTTGATGCCGTCAATGATAATTTCTCCTTCATCGAAATCTTCAAGCAAGTTTAAGCAGCGCAAAAACGTCGATTTCCCCGAGCCGGACGGCCCGATGACAACGACCACTTCCCCTTCGCGAATATGGACATTGATCCCTTTCAGCACTTCAAGCGATCCAAACGATTTTTTCAACTGGCGTACGTCGATCATTGGGTCGAATACTTCCTTTCAAGATAGTGTAAGAGTTTGCTGAGGGAGAGGGTCAGCAACAAATAAATAAACGCGACCGTCAAATACGGTTCCCAGACGCGGTAATATTGCCCCTGTGCCGCTCTTCCCCAATACATCAGCTCCGGGGCAGCGATGACCAGTCCAAGCGAAGAATCCTTGATCAGGACAATAAATTCATTTGCAAACGGCGGAATCATCCGTTTCAACGCCTGCGGCAAAATAATGTAGCGCATGGCCTGCGCGTGCGTCATGCCAAGCGAACGGGCTGCTTCCATTTGCCCTTTGTCGATGGACTGGATGCCGGCGCGGAAAATTTCCGCCACATAGGCTGCCGAATTGAGCGAAAGCGATACGATCAGTGAAACGGTTGCGCTTGGCTGGGCGAAAAAGATTGGCATGACACCGAAGTGAACGAGTAAAATTTGCACGACAAGCGGCGTGCCGCGGAAAAAGTTAATGTACCATGCAAACGGCAACCGGATGAGGCGGTTGGTTGACATTTTGCCAAGGCCGATGATCAAGCCGAGAATTAAACCCGCAATAATGGCGGCGATCGAAACACCAATGGTCAGCAACAACCCACGCAGGAAAAACGGGGCATATTCTATAATGATATCGAAACGGAAATCCATCGGTTCTCACCTTTCTTATGAAAAAGGCGTAACTTATGGCCAGTTACGCCTTTTTCAATCTCGTGTATTTTCATTGTTATTGGGCTTGTTTCAAGCTTTCGATATTCGGTTCAGTACCAAACCATTTTTTGTAAATTTCCGCGTATTTGCCGCTGTCGATCACTTTTTTCAATGCCTCATCGATTTTTGGTTTCAAATCGCTTCCTTTCGGGAACATGAGACCGTAAAACTCAGATTGGAAGTTTTTCGGGTCAGCAATCGCTTTGATCTTTTTGTCTGGGTTGTTTTTCACGTATTCATTGGCTACCGCGTTGTCTGTGACAACTGCATCAACACCGCCGTTGAGCAAATCCATAATGGCGACGACCGTGTTTTCAAACTTTTTGATATTTTTATTCTCTTTGCCAAGCAATTTCTCTACAGCTTCTTGCCCTGTGGTGCCGTTTTGTACACCCACTGTTTTTCCTTTTAGGTCAAGCGCGTTTTGAATCGGGCTTCCTTCTTTAACCATGATCATATGAGTGGATTCAAAATAAGGAATGGAAAAGTCGTATGTTTGCTTGCGTTCATCATTAATCGTAATGCCTGAGATGCCCATGTCGATTTCTTTGCTTTGCAATGCGGCAAACAGCGGATCCCAGCCGATGTTTCGCAATTCGTAGTCAAGACCGGCTTCTTTCATAATAGCATCGAGAAGATCGACGTCGAAGCCGACAATTTTTCCTTTATCCATATATTCGAACGGAGCAAACGCCGCATCTGTCCCGACGACGATTTTTTTCTTTGCTTCCCCGCCGCCCGATGACGAGCTTGTTTCCGTTGACTTGCCGCCGCAGGCAGCGAGCGCCATCAGCAACGCGGCAACAACAGCCACGAATAAACCTTTCTTCATTTTAAGCATGTTATAAAATCCCCCTTTGAAATCATTGTCGATGAACGATTATCATACTATCAATATTTTTTTGGTTATGCAATAGGTTTTATAAAAATAATTGTTTGAACATTTTGGTATCCACTCCTTAATAAGAAAATATGTATTTTATCAATGGTTTTACCGTGATCAATACAAGTGGATTGAATTTTTATGAAATAATGTTTATGAAAGGGAGTTGCGGTTATGGATGATTCTGAATTTACTAAATATTATATCAGAAAGAAAGAGTTTTGTACATCTTTATTTTAAATTCATTTATTTTATCGAATTTGGAAAAAAATAAATACTATTGTATAAATATTATTTGTTCCATTATGATAAGAGTGTGGGTGACAAGACAACAAAGGAAGGGGAGCACGACATGGTTTTATTTTCAGTCATTGTCTACTTAGTTGGCATGCTGTGGATCGGCTATTGGGCGTATAAACGGACGTCGAATTTGTCCGATTATATGCTTGGCGGCCGGACGCTCGGGCCGGCGGTGACCGCGCTTAGCGCCGGGGCTTCCGACATGAGCGGTTGGTTGCTCATGGGGCTGCCGGGGGCGATGTATATCGATGGAGTGAGCGCCGCATGGATCGTCATCGGCTTGACGCTTGGCGCTTATGCAAACTGGCTGTTCGTTGCGCCGCGCTTGCGCGTCTATACAGAAGTGGCGAACGATTCGATTACGATTCCAGAGTTTTTAGAAAACCGATTCGGGGATGCCACGAAATTGTTGCGCATGGTGTCTGGCATTGTCATTATGGTCTTTTTTACGTTTTATGTATCGTCCGGCCTTGTTTCAGGGGGCGTTCTGTTTGAAAACTCGTTTGGTGTCAGCTACCATACGGGCTTGTGGATCGTTGGCGGCGTTGTCGTCGCTTACACGCTGTTTGGCGGCTTTTTGGCCGTCAGCTGGACGGACTTTGTGCAAGGGACGATTATGTTCATTGCGTTGATTCTGGTGCCGGTGGTGACGCTGTTCCATACAGGCGGGCCAGTAGATACGATTGAGACGATCCGCGACATCGATCCCAACTTGTTGAACTTATGGAAAGGAACGAGTGTTCTTGGCATCATTTCGTTATTCGCCTGGGGGCTCGGCTATTTTGGCCAGCCGCACATTATCGTCCGCTTTATGGCGATCAAGTCGGTCAAAGAAATGAAAAGCGCCCGGCGCATCGGCATGGGTTGGATGATTTTCTCGGTTGTCGGAGCGATGTTGACGGGTCTTTTTGGAATCGCTTACTTTTCGCAACGCGGCATGAAGCTCGACGACCCGGAAACCGTGTTTATTCAGCTCGGTCAAATTTTGTTCCATCCGATTATTACCGGGTTTTTGCTGGCGGCGATTTTAGCCGCGATTATGAGCACCATTTCATCCCAGCTGCTCGTAACCTCGAGCTCGCTGACCGAAGACTTGTATAAAGTCGTGTTCCGCCGCGCGGCTTCGGATAAGGAGCTTGTCTTCGTCGGGCGTTTGTCGGTGCTCCTTGTCGCCATTGTCGCGACAGCGCTGGCGTATACGAAAAACGACACGATTTTAAACTTGGTCGGCTATGCGTGGGCTGGATTTGGCGCATCGTTTGGCCCAGTTATTCTGTTGAGCTTATGCTGGCGGCGGATGACGAAATGGGGGGCGCTCGCCGGCATGGTCGCTGGGGCATTGACGGTCATTCTTTGGACGCAATCCGCCTACTTAAAAGGGCTGTTGTATGAAATGATCCCCGGTTTTGCCGCCAGCTTGGCAGCGATTGTGATCGTCAGCTTGCTGACGAAGGAGCCAGAAGGGAAAGTAGCTGAACAATTTGATCGATTCAAGCAGTTGCTGTCCTAAAAATAGGCAAAAGGGTGTCCCCTTGCGCAGGGGCACCCTTTTTGTCGTTTAGGACTATTTCACTTGATTCCAATCCGGGTACAAGTCGATGCGCCGGTCGCGCCATGTCGCGACCGATCCTTTTTCCCGCACTTTGCGAAGAAGCGATAAGTCGAGGTCAGCCGTAATGACCATGTCGTCGTTGATCTCGCCGGCCGCAAGCACGCCGCCGGGTGGGAACGGGATGTCGTTGGGCGTGATGACGGCCGCTTGGCCGAAATTGGCGCGCATAAAGTCGACCGTCGGAAGCGACCCGATCGTGCCGGTCGTGACGACATACACTTCGTTTTCGATGGCCCGCGCGTGGCAGCAATACCGTACACGGTAAAACCCGTGCCGGTCATCGGTGCACGACGGACAGAAGATGACATCTGCCCCTTTGGCGCGCGCCATACGAACGATTTCCGGAAACTCGATGTCATAGCACGTCAAAATGGCGATCGTCGCTTTGTCCGTTTCAAACACATGCACGCCGTCGCCTGGAGCGATATTCCACTCGTTCACTTCCGTCGGGGTGATGTGCAATTTCGCCTGCTGATGGATGTGCCCATCCGGCGTGAATAAATGAGCGACATTGTACAGCTTGCCGTTTTGGCGGATGACATGCGTGCCGCCGATCAAATACATGCCGGTGTCTTTGGCGAGCGACACAAACAGCTCAGTGTATTTTTCGGTATAATTCGGCAAGTCATCAATCGTTGCTTGCCGTCCGTCATCAAGTGGAATGGAAAGCAATTGGGTCGTGAAAAATTCTGGGAACAAGACGAACTCGGCGTCAAACTCTTGCGCCGTTTTGACGTAATGCGTCACTTGCGCGGCAAACTCGTCAAACGAACGGATGGTGTGAAGATGATATTGGACAGCCGAGACGCGCAATGGCGGCACCTTCCTTTCTATTTCCATATGGCATCTATTTTAGCACCATGCAAACCGTTTGGAGGCATTTGATTTTTCAATATGCGCAGGCCCCGCTCCCTTCCTATTTCAAGGAGGGGAGTTGCGGAAAAAGACAAGGACGAGGTCTTGTCTATTATTGTTCGCCGTAGCGGCGGTACGCACCGTGATGTGTGGGCCCGACGTATTCGTTGAGCGGGAACGAGTGGCGGATGGCGGTGGTGATGAACGCTTTTGCCGTCGCAATGGCGTCTTTCACCGGCCGGCCTTTCGCCAGTTCGGCGGCGATGGCCGCCGAGAACGTGCAGCCTGCTCCGTGCGTATACGTCGTGTCAATCCGCTCCGATTCGAGGAGTTCAAACGTTTTGCCGTCGTAAAGGACGTCAACCGCATAGTCATGCGGAATTTTCCGCCCGCCTTTGACGATGACATATTGGGCCCCGAGTTCATGAATGCGCCCGGCCGCTTCCTTCATGTCCTCGATCGTTTCAATGCGCGGCAAGCCGGAAAGCTGCGCTGCTTCGAACAAGTTTGGCGTCACGACCATCGCTTTTGGCACGAGCGTTTCCCGGTAGCACACCGTATTTTCCGGGTGGAGCGGCTCATCCGTCCCTTTGCACACCATAACCGGATCGACGACCGCATTTTTCAAACCATGCTTTTCAATCGTCCGCGCCGCTAATTCAATGATATCAGTTGTCGGAAGCATGCCTGTTTTTAAGGCATCAATCCCGACGCCGACGATGATCGTCTCAAGCTGGGCTTCGATCGTTGCTAGGTCAACGGGGAACACTTGGTGCGCCCACCGGTTGTGCGGGTCCATGGCGACGATGGTCGTGATCGCCGTCATGCCGTAAACGCCAAGCTCTTGGAACGTTTTTAAGTCCGCCTGCAGCCCGGCGCCGCCGCTGCTGTCCGACCCGGCGATCGTTAATGCTTTTGGCATTGTCATCGCACCCACTCTCCTTTTGTTAATATCATGAATTCACCTTAAGATTGAAACAGTTGCTCTACATCGACGGAAAAGCCGTCAAGTGCACGTGAACATGCGGTGCCGGTTTCTTTCCAGACGCCGGCTTGTTCATATTGTCCATTGTCATTGAGCGAGTAGATTTGCACAACACGATGCATGGGGTTCACGATCCAGTATTCATAGACTCCGTATTGCATATACAAATTCAATTTGAACACGAGATCGTACGCCTGGTTGGAAGGGCTTAAAATCTCGATGATCAGCGTTGGGACGCCGACAAATTTTGTATCCGTTAATCCACTTGGATCACAGATCACGGTTAAATCAGGGACGACAATTTTCTTGCCTTCGATTCGTTCGTTCTTTAGTTCGATATCAAACGGGGCATGAAACACTTCATACGGCTTTCCTTCTAAAAAATGGAACAGTTGGACGTGCAGCCGTCCCGATATGCGTTGGTGCTGGGTCGAAGGGGAGGGAGACATCAACACAGCGCCATCAATGTATTCTAAAACGCGGTCGGTTGTTTCCCGCATGCGATAAAATTCTTCAAGCGATACCGCCTGTTTTCCCGGAACGTTCACGAAATCACCTTCTTTCCAGCTTTCTATTTTCATTATACACTGGCCGCTTTGCCGAACGAAAATGATTTGGCATAACGCAACGGGTGACATACTCCAGCCGCCTACGCTCACTTGCAGAAATGGCGGCCTTGTCGGGTTAGGACGATAAAAAAAGCCGCCCGCTATGAGCGGGCGATCTATGATAAGAATGGGAAGTGATGAACAGGCGGCCGACAGCGCGCGTTGCCGCCTGCGTCCATCACGGTTAGTTGGCAGCCAGCGTTTTGCCGAGCGCTTCGCGGACAGGGACGTAGCGGTAACCGAGGTCGCGGGCGACCGCTTCGTACGTAATTTCGCCGTTGGCGACGTTGACGCCAAGCTCAAGCGCCGGGTTGTCTGTAATGGCTTGGATGACGCCTTTATTGGCAATTTGCAAGGCGTATGGCATGGTGACGTTCGTCAAGGCGATCGTCGAGGTGCGCGGAACGGCTCCAGGCATGTTGGCGACCGCATAATGGACGACGCCGTGTTTGACGTACGTCGGGTTGTCATGTGTTGTGACGTGGTCGCTCGTCTCGACAATGCCCCCTTGGTCGATGGCGACATCGACGATGACCGAACCCGGTTTCATCGCTTTCACCATATCCTCGGTGACGAGCTTCGGCGCCCGCGCCCCTGGGATGAGGACAGCGCCGATGACAAGGTCGGCCTCTGCGACCGCCTCGGCAATGTTCATCGGGTTGGACATGAGCGTCGTAATTTGGTTGCCGAAAATGTCGTCAAGCTCGCGCAGGCGATCCGCGTTCAAGTCGATAATCGTGACATCTGCCCCGAGGCCGACGGCGACTTTCGCTGCGTTCGTGCCGACGACTCCGCCGCCGATGATCGTCACTTTGCCGCGGGCGACGCCTGGGACGCCGCCAAGCAAAATGCCTTTGCCGCCGTACGGTTTTTCTAAAAATTGCGCTCCAATTTGCGCCGCCATCCGTCCGGCGACTTCGCTCATCGGTGTCAACAGCGGCAGCGTGCGGCCGACTTGCACCGTCTCATAGGCAATGGCGATGACGCCGCTTTCTTTTAAGGCGCGTGTCAACTCCGGGTCGGCGGCCAAATGCAAATAGGTGAACAAAATGAGACCTGGGCGGAAATAGCCGTATTCGCTTGGCAGCGGCTCTTTCACTTTCATCACCATATCGGCTTGCGCCCAAACATCTTCCGCCCGCTCGATGATTTGTGCTCCGGCACGGGCGTAATCGCTGTCGCTGAAACCGCTTCCAACCCCTGCCTCTTTCTCAATCAGAACCGTATGTCCTGCCTGAACGAATGACAAAACGCCAGCCGGCGTAATAGCGACACGGTTTTCGTTATTTTTGATTTCCTTTGGCACTCCAATAATCATGGATATCGTTCCTCCTCGTCAGAAGTGGCCTTACTTATAGTATAAAAGAGACGGAACGGGCCGGGCATTGTTCAAAAAAGAGAAAGAAGCGCCCGGTTTTTGTGGATTTCCACAAATTCAACCGCGCGCTTCGTATTTCGCTAATTTAATATCAATGTATAATTTGATTTTTTGATTCATGTCATTGAGATCAAGCTCAGCAATGTCGGCAATCCGCTTGAGCCGATAAGCAAGCGTGTTCGGGTGAACGTTGAGGACGTCGGCGGTTTCTTGCGCGTTTTCGTTATGGTCAAAAAACGTTTCAAACGTTTTGACCAAGTCGCTGTGGTGTTTCTGGTCGTACGATTGCAGCTTCGTTAACGCTGGGTTGGTCCATTCCCCTTGCCGCTTTTGTTCAAGCAAAAAATCAAAAAATTGGTAAATGCCAAGCTGGGCATAGCCGTAAACCGACTTGATTTCATCGCCGAGCTTTTCTTTCAGCGCCAGGACGGCGAGCGCTTCGCGGTAGCTTTTTTCAATGAGGCGATAGGCGCCGTACACGCCGCCAAACCCGCACTGCACATCGTGGATGTGAAATCGTTCTTTCATTTTGGCGGCGAACGACTCGATGAATGCATTCAGCTCTTTGAGCGGCTGGTCGGTTTTGGGCGCCGCCAGCAAAATCACATCGCGGCCGTCGGTCGTATAAAGAAGGAGCGGGAGTTGCTGGGTTGTTTGCAATAAGTAGGAAATTTGCCGCTCCATTTCGGCGGTCAAATCGGCGGCAAAGCGGAAAACGACAATGGCAAACTGCGGTGCGGTCGGGATTTGCATCGCGGCGAGATGAGCGCGGATGTCATCTTCACGCGCAATGTGGCCGGTGAGCAGCTTCCAAAACAGCTCTTGCACCCGCTCTTCTTTTTTGTTTTTGCGCATATACAGCTGCAGCACTTTGTTTTTCGCCGCTTTTGCCGCCAGCTTCAGCCATTCCATCTCCTCGGGCGAAAGCGTCCGGTTTGTTTCGAGCACCCAGATGAAGCCGATCACCTCATCGTTTTTCCAGATCGAGACAGCGACGCGGCTGCCGAGGCCCACGTCTGGAATCGGCGGCACGCGCACCGGTTCGCGGCTTTTGAGCAGCGCCGGGATGGCGCCTTGTTTCCATAAGCTGTTGATCACTTTTTCCGGAACGCGCCGGCTGATGATCGTCGCCGTCCGCGCCGGGTCGGTGTAATCATCATGGGCGCTGTAGGCGATGAGCCGATGGCTCGCGTCTTCGATCGTCACCGGGCATTTCAGCACGTCGCTGACGCGGTCGGCAAACTCTTCAAGGCTGTCAAATTCGCCGCGGAACGGGTCGGTATCATAAGACATATTGACTCCCTCGCATCGTCCATATGATTTGTAGTTTCATTTTATCATAAATGTGAATCCACCACCGTTATTGTATGATGAAAGAAAGGAATGGCTGCGCTTTCTGTCCAAGGAAGGAAAGAAGGAATTCTCCCAAGAATGAAAAAATGGGACATTGCCGTCATTCCCAGCGACGGAATTGGCAAGAAAGCCGTTCCCGTGGCGAACACGAACGTCAACGGCAAATATCCGTCGATGTTTGAACCGGTGCACGGTTCGGCGCCGGATATTTACGGCAAAGGTATCGCCGATCCGATCGGGCAAATTTAGACGGCGAAGTTGATGTCTGACCATTTCGTTGAAGAAGAGCTCGGCGCCCTCTTGTTGCAAGAGATCGAGGATGTCACCTCTGACGGCATCAAAACGCCGGATCTTGGCGGCACGGCGACGACGAAGGAAGTGGTGGAAGAAATTTGCCGGCGTCTGCGTGAGCAAGCCTGACCTGTTCAAAAGGGCAAGCGGCACCGTTTGCAGTTTCCTTCTGTTCAGGTATACTTGTTGTCAGACGAACTGAACAGAAAGGATGACGCCCATTGTTCAAAAAATGGTTTGGCAAGCAACAGCCGAAGGAAGAGACGATCACCGCGCCGCTTGACGGGACGATCATGCGGCTTGAAGACGTGCCGGATCCGGTGTTTGCGCAAAAAATGATGGGCGATGGCATCGCCATCGATCCGGCGGATGGGGATGTCGTCGCTCCGGTCGATGGTGAAATCATCCAGCTCTTTCCGACGAAACACGCCATCGGCTTGCGTTCGGAAGCGGGTGTGGAGCTGCTCATCCATGTCGGCATCGACACCGTGTCAATGAACGGGGAAGGATTCACTGCCTATGTCAGAGCCGGCGACCGAGTGAAACGGGGTGATCGGCTTCTTTCTGTCGACTTGCCGCTTGTGCGCGAGAAAGCGAAAAGCGCGGTGACGCCGATCATCATCACGAACGGCGACGCCCTCGAAAGCCTCGAGAGAGAGGCCGAGGCATCAGCCAAAAAAGGCGAGACGGTCTTATTTCATGTCAACATGAAATAAGGGCGGCAGGGAGGACATATGGCGTTTCGCATCCATAAGATTTTAAACAACAACGCCGTTGTCGTGCTCGACGAAGGCAAAGAGAAAATTGTCATGGGCCCGGGGATTGCGTTTCAAAAGCGGAAAAACGATCTCATCCCCCCGGGCCGCATTGAGAAAATTTTCGTCATGGAAGAAGAAAATGAGAAGTTCCAGCAATTGCTTCGCACGTTGCCAGAAGAACATATCGATATTGCCGAAGAAATTATCAGCTATGCGGAAGGCAAACTGCAAGCGCCGCTCAGCGACCATATTCATATTGCGCTGACTGACCATTTGTCGTTTGCCATCGAGCGGTTGAAGCAAGGTTACCGCATTCAAAACAAATTGCTCAATGAAATTAAAGTGCTATATAAGGCGGAGTATGAAATTGGGCTATGGGCGAAACAGTTGATCAAAGAGCGGCTTGGCATCGAGATTCCCGATGACGAGGCGGCTCATATCGCCCTTCATATTCATACGGCGAAACTCGATGCCGCCAGCATGAACAAAACGATGCGCGAGACGACGCTCATTCATGAACTCGTTGACCTTATCCAAACGGAGCTCGGCATATCGATCGATAAGGAAAGCATTTCATACCAGCGGCTGCTCACTCATTTGCGCTTTGCCTTAAGCCGCATCGAAAACGGGGAGCCGATTCATTCGATGGATGAGGAGATGCTTGCGCTCATTCAGACAAAATATGCAAGGGAATGGGCGTGTACACAAAAAGCGGCAAGCTATGCAGAGAAGGAATATGGCATCCGTTTTCCGGAGGAGGAACTCGCCTATATCGTCCTCCATATCCAACGGTTGCGAAAGCGTTGACAAAAACAGCAAGTTGCCGTATAATGCAAAACAGACAACGAAATATTGCGGGATTGTAACTGCTTCGAGCAGGCAAGACCTAAAACGTATGAAGGGAACGGCAAGTGAGTCATGCCGCTAGATCACCCTTTGTATGTTTTAGGTCTTTTTTGTTTTTCATCTCACCATCATTCAGAAGGAGAGGAGTTCACCGATGAATTATGAACACATTGCTAAACAACTCATCCCGCTCCTTGGCGGGAAGGAAAACGTCATTAGCGCGACCCATTGCGCAACAAGGCTTCGGCTTGTTTTAAAGGACGAGAAAAAGGTTGATGCAAAAACCATTGAAAACATTGAAGGGGTTAAAGGGGCGTTTTCCAGCTCCGGACAGTTTCAAATTATTTTTGGCACCGGCGTGGTGAATAAAGTGTATGAAGCGTTTGCCCGGGAAGCAGGGATACAGCAAGGTGATGCTGATGCCCATCAAGAAGCCATCAAGCAAAAAATGAATCCGCTCGCCCGCTTTGCGAAGACGTTGTCAAACATTTTTGTCCCAATCATCCCAGCCATTGTCGCGAGCGGTTTGTTAATGGGTTTGCTTGGGATGATGAAGGCGTTCAAATGGGTGGCGGCAGACAGCCCACTGTATATTTTGCTTGATATGTTTTCGAGTGCGGCGTTTATTATTTTGCCGATTTTAATCGGCTTTAGCGCGGCGAAAGAATTTGGCGGCACGCCGTTTTTAGGGGCGGTCATCGGCGGTATTATGACTCACCCGGCGCTATTAAACCCGTGGGGATTGGCCGAGGCCAAGCCAAACTATATGCATTTTCTTGGCTTTGATATCGCTATGGTCGGGTATCAAGGGACGGTCGTGCCGATTTTGCTGGCGACGTATGTGATGAGCAAGGTGGAGCGTGGATTGCGCAGAGTTGTTCCCCATGCGGTCAGTTTGCTTGTTGTTCCTTTTGTGACCGTCATTTTGACGGGATTTATTACGATTTTGGCCATTGGTCCGCTCGGCAATTTGCTTGGCGATGGGATTACGACGGTGTTGAACTTTGTTTACCATTATGGCGGTGCGTTAGCCGGCCTTATCTTCGGCGGATTGTACTCGATGATCGTCATTACCGGTGTGCATCATAGCTTTCATGCCATTGAAGCGAACTTGTTGGCGAAACTTGGGGTCAACTATTTACTGCCAATTTGGTCGATGGCCAACGTCGCCCAAGGCGGCGCCGGTTTGGCTGTATTTGTCAAATCGAAGCGGACAAAAACAAAAGAGATTGCGTTGCCGGCGGCCTTGTCAGCTTTTTTAGGCATTACCGAGCCAGTCATTTTCGGGGTGAACTTAAAATACCGGAAGCCGTTTATCGCTGCGGCCATTGGCGGCGCGCTCGGCGGAGCGTACGTCGTATTTACGAATGTAGTGGCTAATGCCTACGGGTTGACCGGCATCCCGATGATCGCCATCGTTGCGCCGGAAGGGCTCACGAACTTAATGCACTACTTAATCGGTTTTGCCATTGCCGTCGTTTCAGCGTTTGTGGCGACATGGCTCTTGAAGTTTCGCGAAGAGGAAGAGTGAGGGGCGTGTGGATGAAATCCGAACGCGAACAGAAACTTATTGAACAAGCATACGCTGAAGTCGAAAAATATGAGACTCTTGTCAATCGTGACCGGTATCGGCTTCGCTACCATCTCATGCCTCCTGTCGGGTTGATGAACGACCCAAACGGGCTGATCGACTGGAACGGAACGTATCACGTCTTCTACCAATGGATGCCGTTTCGCACCGGCCATGGCGCCAAGTTCTGGGGGCATTATACATCCCCAGACTTGGTTCATTGGCAAGCAGCGCCGATTGCGTTAGCGCCAAGCGAATGGTATGACAAAGATGGCTGCTATTCCGGCAGTGCGATTAGTTGCGATGGAAAGCTCGTGCTGTTTTACACTGGCAATGTGAAAGATGAACAAGGAAACCGCCAAACGTACCAATGCATGGCCGTATCGGAAGATGGCATTCATTTTACAAAAAAAGGCGTCGTCATTACACTTCCGGACGGATATACGGCCCATTTCCGCGATCCGAAAGTATGGCGGTATCAGGGCCATTGGTATATGATCTTGGGGGCGCAAAGCGAAAGCGGCGATGGAAAAGCGGTGCTGTTTCGTTCCGCTGATCTTTGTCATTGGGAGCATCTTGGCCCAATTGCTGGCGGCAACATGAACGGGCTTGGTCCGTTTGGCTATATGTGGGAATGCCCAGACTTGTTTCCATTAGATGGGCAAGACGTGCTCATTGTCTGCCCGCAAGGATTAAAACCGGACGGCATGCGCTACCAAAACGTCTACCAGTCAGGTTATTTTGTCGGCCGCTTCGACTACGAACGGGCCGAATTCCTTCACGGGACGTTTGAGGAGCTTGACCGCGGCTTTGAATTTTACGCTCCGCAAACGATGCTTGACCGACGCGGACGAAGAATTTTAATCGGTTGGATGGGCGTGCCGGACCAGGATGAAGACCGTCAGCCGACAGTGAGCCACCGCTGGGTGCACGCGCTCACCTTGCCGCGCGAACTTCGCCTCACTGGCGGCAAGCTGAGACAGACGCCAGTGGAAGAGCTGAAACAGTTGCGCAAACAAAAAGTAGCATATCCAAGCGCCAGTGTGGTGAATGAGCTGAGGTCATGGGCGGGACTCGAGGGAGATGCGATCGAACTTCGCCTCGACAATATTGAACTGTTCGGAAGCATGATGGAAATTTACTTTCGCCATGCGGCCCGCCTTGTTTACAATAGCGATGAAGGGGTATTGACGCTTGAACGAAAAAGTTTTGTGAATGGGCTGACGGAGAAGCGGCAATGTCGATTGCCACGTCTTCGTTCGCTTCATGTTTTCCTTGATACGTCATCGATCGAACTGTTCGTCAATGACGGCGAAGAGACGTTCACTGCGCGGTTTTTTCCGCATCCGGACGACCGAACGATTTTATTTGGAACTCATGGACATCTTCATATGGACATCGAGAAATGGGAATTATAAGATGGGTTGGCACGAGCAAAGCTGCCGAGAGCAATCGCTTTTCGGCGGCTTTTTATGACTGTTGCGGTTCATTTTGTGAGAAAATGAGCAATACGGGATTGAATTTACTTCCGTCCCCCTCTATAATGAACAGTAGATGATGTCTTTACATCGATAATGACAGGAGGATACACATGAACGAACCGACGATTTCCCAGCGCAAGCTGTTAAGCATTGCCGGTCTCGGTTGGCTGTTTGACGCGATGGATGTCGGCATGTTGTCGTTTTTGATGGCGGCCTTGCAAAAAGACTGGAATTTGACGGCCGGCCAAGTCGGCTGGATCGGCAGCGTCAACTCGATCGGCATGGCGGTTGGAGCGCTCGTGTTCGGGCTGCTCGCCGACCGGATCGGCCGGAAAAACGTTTTTATTTTCACATTGTTGCTGTTCTCGCTTGGCAGCGGGTTGTCGGCGCTGACGACGACGTTGGCGGCGTTTTTGGCGCTCCGCTTTTTGATCGGCATGGGGCTTGGCGGCGAGCTGCCGGTCGCGTCAACGCTCGTTTCGGAGGCGGTGCCGGCTGCCGACCGCGGCCGGGTTGTCGTGCTGCTTGAGAGCTTTTGGGCTGGCGGTTGGCTATTGGCAGCGCTCATCTCGTATTTCGTCATACCAGCTTACGGATGGCGAACGGCGTTATGGCTGGCGGCGATTCCAGCGCTGTATGCGATCTATTTGCGCCTCCGCCTGCCCGATTCGCCGCGGTTTGCGGCCGCGCAAAAAGAGGAGACGGTGTGGAGCAATATCGTCAAAGTATGGTCCGCTCCCCATCGGAAAGAGACGGTTATGCTTTGGTTGCTTTGGTTTTGCGTCGTCTTTTCGTATTACGGCATGTTTTTATGGCTGCCGAGCGTTATGGTGATGAAAGGGTTTAGTTTAATTAAAAGCTTTGAATATGTGCTCATCATGACGCTGGCGCAATTGCCCGGCTATTTCAGCGCCGCATGGCTGATCGAGCGGGCGGGGCGGAAATTTGTCTTGGTCACGTACTTGCTTGGCACAGCATTGAGCGCTTACTTTTTCGGCACGGCCGAGTCGCTCGTCGGGCTGATGGCATCCGGCATTTTCTTGTCGTTTTTCAACCTCGGCGCTTGGGGAGCGCTGTATGCGTATACGCCGGAGCAGTATCCGACGTCGATTCGTGCGACCGGCGCCGGCATGGCGGCGGCGTTTGGCCGCATCGGCGGCATTTTTGGCCCACTGTTGGTCGGCTCGCTTGTCGCCCAAGGGGTGTCGGTGACGGCCATTTTCACGCTGTTTTGTCTATCGGTCCTTGTCGCCGTTTTGGCGGTCGCGGTGTTGGGCAGCGAGACGAAGCAGCAGGAGCTTGCATGAGGAAAATCGTTGTAAGGGACATTCTCTAAGACAGATCTCTCATGAGAGTTGCGGGCTTTGGTTCGTGGCGCTCGTTAGGGGAGGCACGCCGAAATTGACAAACAAACGGCAGGGGCGGTACCTTAAGGGTAAGCCCCTTTTTTGATTGGCCAAGCTTTTGGTGGGTGTGCGCATCGACGCCCGCGGACGCCAAGGGGGAAAGCCAGTGCGAGAGGCGGTGAATCAATCTTGCGTCCGTCCGTGTCTGTCGTTATTCCGACGTACAATCGCCCGTATCCGCTTGCCGAGCTGCTCGAGTCGTTAAGCCGGCAGACGTACAAGCCGTTTGAGGTCATCATTGTCAATGACGGCGGCGTTCCGGTTCATGATGTCGTCGTCTTGTACCCGGAGCTTGACATCCGTCTCATCGACCGCCGCGACAACGAAGGACATGTCGCGGCCCGCAACGCAGGCGTCCAAGCGGCGCGCGGCGAATTCATCATGCTTTGCGACGACGATGACTTAGTGTTGCCGTGCCATCTCGAGCGGATGGTCGCAGCGCTCGAGCATGCGGACTTCGCCTATGCCGATGCGGAAATTGTCCAGTATCGGGTGGAAAACGATCAGCGCGTCCCATCCGCCCGTTTTTTATTTGCCTATGAGTATGATTTGGAAGCGATGCGGACGTTTTCGACGTACGTCCCGTCTGGAAGCGTGTATCGAAAATCGCTCCATGACGAGATCGGCTGCTTTGACCCGTCTGTCCACCATTATTGGGATTGGGACTTCTTTTTGCGCGCGGCGGTCGTCTGTCGCGTCGCCCGTGTCGCGGCGGCGACGGTCTTGTATGCATTCAGCCCGGACGGCGACAACGTGTCGCGACAGGCAGGCGGCAAGCGGCGCCAATATTTGCGGCGGCTTTGCGAGAAGCATGGGCTCGGCGACTTGCCGGTGAAAAACTTTTGGCTCTTGCTTGACGAGCCGGAAGTCGCGAAGCGCCGGGCGGACACCGAAGTCATTTGGAACGGTCAGCCGATCGTGTCGCGGTTTTGGATGCAAAAAAAGGCAGGATGGCGTTGACAAAAGGTTTTGGGGTTTGTTATGATAGTGGACAAAATCATATATGGATCGCGATGACGGATCAATAGTAGTTAACCCTCTCTTCCCAAGCGAGCCGGGGACGGTGGAAGCCCGGCGAAGATGGTTAATGAAACGGCAGTCCGGAGCGGAAATGGCAAAAAGGGGATGCGTGATTTGCGCATCAACTAGGGTGGAACCGCGGGAGCTACGCTCTCGTCCCTAGGCGTCAGGCCTAGGGGCGAGGGCGTTTTTGATTGGTGGACATCACATTGAAGGAGGATGAACACGATGGCTGTCACAATGGAAGAAATCGTCGCACATGCCAAGCATCGCGGCTTCGTTTTTCCGGGGTCGGAAATTTACGGAGGGCTGGCGAACACATGGGATTACGGCCCGCTTGGCGTTGAGCTGAAAAACAACATTAAACGGGCGTGGTGGAAAAAATTCGTTCAAGAGTCGCCGTACAACGTCGGGCTCGACGCCGCCATTTTAATGAACCCGAGAACGTGGGAAGCGTCCGGCCACTTAGGCAACTTCAACGATCCGATGGTCGACTGCAAACAGTGCAAAGCGCGTCATCGCGCCGATAAGTTGATTGAGAAGGCGCTCGAGGAAAAAGGGATCGAGATGATCGTCGACGGTTTGCCGCTTGCCAAGATGGATGAACTCATCAAGGAATACGACATCGCCTGTCCGGAATGCGGCAGCCGCGATTTCACGAACGTTCGCCAGTTCAACTTAATGTTCAAAACGTACCAAGGCGTCACCGAGTCGAGCGCCAACGAAATTTATTTGCGCCCAGAGACAGCGCAAGGCATTTTCGTCAACTTCAAAAACGTCCAGCGCACGATGCGCAAAAAATTGCCGTTTGGCATCGCGCAAATCGGCAAAAGTTTTCGCAATGAAATTACGCCGGGCAACTTTACGTTCCGCACGCGCGAATTTGAACAGATGGAGCTCGAGTTTTTCTGCAAACCGGGCGAAGAGCTGCAATGGCTTGAGTATTGGAAGCAGTTTTGCAAGGAGTGGCTGCTGTCGCTTGGCATGAAGGAGGACAACATCCGCCTGCGCGACCATGCGAAGGAAGAATTGTCCCACTACAGCAACGCCACGACTGACATCGAGTACCATTTCCCGTTCGGCTGGGGCGAGCTGTGGGGCATCGCGTCGCGCACGGATTACGACTTAAAGCGGCATATGGAATACTCGGGCGAGGACTTCCATTATCTCGACCAAGAAACGAATGAACGCTACATCCCGTACTGCATTGAGCCGTCGCTTGGCGCTGACCGCGTCACGTTGGCGTTTATGATCGACGCCTATGACGAAGAAGAGCTGGAAGACGGCACGACCCGGACGGTGATGCATTTGCATCCGGCGCTTGCACCGTACAAAGCGGCTGTCTTGCCGTTGTCGAAAAAGCTCGCTGATGGGGCGCGCCGCATTTACGAAGAGCTGGCGAAACATTTCATGGTCGACTATGATGAAACCGGCTCGATCGGCAAGCGGTATCGCCGCCAAGATGAAATCGGCACGCCGTTTTGCATCACATACGATTTCGAGTCTGAACAAGACGGCCAAGTGACCGTGCGCGACCGCGACACGATGGAACAAGTGCGGTTGCCGATTGGGGAGCTCAAAGCCTTTTTGGATGAAAAAATCGCTTTTTGATGACGGGAACGCCGGGGCATTCGTGAGGCCCCGGTTTTTTATCGGCTTTTTTGCCAAACAAGGAAGCAGGCGATTGAAAAAAGTCTGGAAACGGAACCGCTTTTATAGTTAAAATTTCAAAAAACCATCGAATTTCCGCCGCATAAATGGTAAAATAGAAGCATAGACTAGTTCCTGCATCCTGCACGAATCAAGGGGGTTAGCCATCATGGAAGGAAAACCGATCTATTACGATGGCAGTGGCCATCAGCCTAGTGACGCCGGCGAAAACGCCGCGAAAAACGAACCGTTTACGTTGACGGATGAAATAAGAAAACAAATTAGCGGCAATCCGTTTGCTGTTGAACAAAGCGAATAACCGATCCGCACGCCAATTGCCTCAAGGGCAATTTTCACCGTCTCCGCCGGCGCGGCCGGCCTCATGATGTCGATTTCAAAATTGCATGGGAAATGACCGCGGTTGAGGACGCTCTCTGTTTAGAGAGCGTTCTTTTTGTTGTTCCGGCGGCGGAAGCGAAAATGAGGAGGCGGCGACGTTCGTATGCGATTGATGTCCAACGTATGGTATAATAAGCCATATAGCCGTGAGGAGTGGAGGTTCACCATTTGTGAACAAGGATCAACGATATCAGCCAGCGCGTTGGCACGGCATGGCGGCAACGCTGGCGGCCGGGCTGTTTGGCGTGCTTCTGTTCGCTGGCGGTCAGCTGCTGCTTTTACCCGAATTCTATCATCCTATTCATCTTTCTTTAGGGTTTGCCGCTGTCGTCGTCTGTTGGCTTGTCGCCTTGCAAGGATGGGCTGTATTTCCGCATACGCTGTCAACCGAGCGGCTCATGATGGGGGCGTTGTTTTTTTCTGCGGGGGCGCTCTTTTCTGTTCATTTTGTCCTTTCCTTCACAGAGGATGACGTTTTGGCGGCGCTATTTTCGCTCGCTGCCCGCTTTACGCTTGCTTGGGGGCTGCTCTTTCTCTTTTCACGGCCCGATGAGGTGATGGAACGGCAAAGCGGGCAACGCTGGCAGGCGTTTTTGGCCGCGTTTTTGTATACGGCGGCTGTTAGTTTGTTCATCCACATCACGTCCCCGTTTTGGCCGGCGCATGGGACGAGCCGCTGGCCGTTTTGGTGGCGCGCAGGGGAAGGAGCGGTCGGTTTGCTTGATGCAGCGGCGGCCGTGTTCGCATGGCGGCGTTTTCGGCAAGGGAGGGCTCCCGCTTCCCTATACTGGTCTATGGCGCTTCTATTATTTGCCCTCGGTCAATGGTTGCTCATGCTTGGCAGCGGGTACGGGCTATGGGGGCAGCTTTATGAAATGGCTGGATTTTTGTATGTCGTGCGTGCCATGTATATGGAAACGGTGGAAAAGCCGTACGTGGAGCTGAAGCACCGTGAACAACAGCTCGAGATGATGGCGAATGCCCTTGGAGAAGGATTGCTGATGGTGAATCGCGACGGGCAAATCGTTTGGATGAATCCGGAGGCGAGCCGGTTGATCGGCGCCACTTTGGAAGAGGCGAAAGGCAAGCCACTGTTTTCGTTTGTCTCGCTCGCGGGGCCAGACGGCGACAAGTGGGATTGGAAGCAGCTGCGCCGCGTCGTCAAACGGCTGAAAAGCGGCGAGGTGATTCGCGTCGAGGAGGAGCCGTTTCGCCGCCGCGACGGCGTCTGCCTGCCAGTCGGTTATACGCTGGCGCCGGTGTTGGAAAACGGTGCGCTGGCGGGGCTTGTCGCCGTCTTGCGCGACATGACGGAGAAAAAAGAGAAAGAGCGGCTTGAGCGTGAACGCGAACAACTCGACTTTGAACTGTCGCTTGCCGCAAATATGCAGCGGTCGCTTTTGCAGACATCTTCGAAAGTGAACTTGCCTTCGTACATCGACATCGGTGTCCTCAGCGTCCCTGCCCGAGTGTTGAGCGGCGATTTTTATCACTTTGCTGTCCATCAAACATCGGTGTCCGTCGGCATTGCCGATGTATCGGGAAAAGGCATTCCAGCGGCGATGCTCATGACGCTGATGAAATTTATTCTGGACCGGACCGTCCATTACGGAACACAGCCGCACGTATATCTTGACCTGCTGAACCGATTCGCCTACGACTACACGGAGCCGTCGATGTTTGTCACGATGTTTGTCGGCAATTACAACGAAAAAACACATACGTTCTCGTACGCGTGCGCTGGACACGAACCGGCGCTTTGGTATCGGGCGAAAACGAAGCAATGCGTGCCGCTAGGCGCCAAAGGCTGCGCGCTCGGCTTGTTTCCGCAATTTTCATTTGAGACCAAATCGGTTGTGCTCGAACCAGGCGATTTTGTGCTGCTGTACACCGACGGGGTGACGGAAAAGCGTACCGAAGAGGCGGACGATGACTTTTCCGTTCTCGCCGCGATGGTCGCCCGCGTCAACCTTGATCAGCCGGCGCCGGAGATCGTGCGCGAGTTGTACGAGCATATTCAAGCGTATCATCAATACGAACAAAAAGATGACCAGACGTTGTTGCTGCTGCGCCGCCGCTAGCATGGGCAGTTCGACCGCTTGATGCGTAAGGCGGCGCGATGTTTGACCGTTATGGCGAATAGGCGGCGAGCTGCCGCTTCAATTTCGCGATGGCCCGCTTTTGAATGCGGCTGATTGTCATTTGCGAGACGCCGAGCCTCTCGGCTAACGAGCGCTGCGTTTCCCCGCGCCGGAAGATGGCGTCGATGACGATTTGTTCTTGCTCGCTCAGTTTGCCGATCGCCTGCTCTAAATCCATTCGCTCGATCAGTGACTCGATTTCGTTCGCTTCATCAGCGACGAATTCACCGATCGTCGTCGCATCCTTTTCCCCATCTTGCACCGGGGCATCGAGCGAAACGGCTTGGTAATGGTCCCGTCCGGCCAAAATTTCGATCGTTTCTTCGACCGATAAGCCTAAGTGGCCGGCGATCTCATCGAGCGTCGGCGAACGCTCGAGCTTGACGGTCAGCTCATCGATCGCCTGCTGCACTTTGCTTCCTTTTTCTTTCACCTTGCGCGGTACTTGGATGTACCATGCTTTGTCGCGCAAATAGTTTTTCATATAGCCGATCAAGCTTTTCATGGCGTATGACTCAAAGCTTGCACCTTGGCTCGGGTCATAATGATCGAGGAGGCGCAAAAACGACAGCCGTCCGATCTGAAACAAGTCTTCGTAAAAGTCAGGGCGGCTGCGCGCCATTTTTTTCGCTGCGGCCGCAATGAGCGGCTCGAAGCGCACGAGCAAGGCGGTCGCCGCTTCTTCCGTTTTTGTTTGTTGATAGGCGGAAATGAGGGCGTCAAGCTTGCTCTTGGACAGAGGAGGGGGATATACAGTCATGGGCATGCTCTCCTTCGCCGCGATGGCGGAATTTCGTCAGGCGGACTTCCGTTCCGCCCTTTGTGGTGACGGTGACATCGTCCATGAGCGCTTCCATCAAAAACAGGCCGAGGCCGCCAGCTTTGACGTCTTCAAGCGGCTTCGCGGACAGGGGCGCTGCTTGCTTGGCCACCCGTTTGTAATCAAACCCTTTGCCCTCGTCTTTAATGATGATTGAAAGTGCATCGGCGCGCATCTCAAAGCGAAGATGAATGACGCCGCCCCTTCCGTTGTACGCATGCAAAACAGCGTTGTTGCACGCTTCTGAGATGGCCACTTTCATATCTTCAATCTCTTCATAGGAAAATCCCATCTTGGCGGCCAGCCCGTATAGCGTCAAACGAGCGACATCGATAAACTGCGCATCAGCAGGAATCGACAGCTGTACGACGGTTTCATGCTCTTTCATGATTGCCCCTCGATCCTTTCTGTCGTGTCATTCATTGTCGAAAACAAGTAGGATACGCCGGTTAAATCAAACAAGCGTTGGACTTTCGGCGGCACGTTCTCAATCATAAACGGCGCTTCTTGTTTTTTGCGTGTTTTCAGCAGTGCGACAAACATCCCGATGCCGGTGCTGTCGATATACGACAACTCTTCAAGGCGGATGACGAGCGGCTTCGACGCATCGCCAGCGAGCGGCTCGACGGCGCGTTGAAACTGTTCGGCCGTCGCTAGATCAAGCTCCCCTTTTATGTATACAACATGCCGATCCGGCTGTTCATCATGCACGATATGAAATCGTTTCCTGTCCATAGCCGTTCACCTCACATAATCAATGAGTTAGCTGGATGATGGTGCGGGAAGGTTGTCCACCTTGCAATGTTTACACTCCTATACCCATATTTTATACTATATGAAACAGGAAAGGGCAGGGGAACGCGATGTTCACAAAGTGGAAAGAATGGGCAAGGGCGCTGAAACGGGAAATTTTTGTCTTGTATTCGGCCAGCCGCGATCGGCGCATCTCTGTCTGGCTGCGGCTCTTTATGCTTGGCGTTGCGGCGTATGCGTTCAGCCCGATCGATTTGATTCCCGATTTCGTTCCGGTTCTTGGGTATATCGATGATTTGTTGCTTGTGCCGCTAGGCATTTACTTGGCGCTGAAATGGCTGCCGAAAGACATCGTCGCCGAACACCGGGCGCGGGCGGAAGAGCTCGCCAAGCAAGGCAAACCGACGAATTGGGCCGCTGGGGCGCTGATCATTTTTTTATACGTGTTGCTTGGCGTCTGGCTGCTCCGCTGGTTGATTTCGTGGATATTTTGATCTTTCCCTCAATTTTTGATGGCTGCGGCAGGGGATTGGCGCATTTCCTGTTGGGGAAACAGGTTTCGCTGTGGTTGCCTCAATCTGAACATTCACTTCGCTTTGACGCTGGGGTCTTTTTGGTTACAATGATAAAAGGAAAAAGCCGATGGCAAAGGAGTTGCTCGCAATGCCGATTCTCAAAAACGACTGGGCTCCGCTGCTTGAAGAGGAGTTTCAAAAACCATACTACTTGAAGCTGCGCGAATTTTTAAAAGTGGAGTACCGAACGCGGACGATTTATCCGGATATGCACGATATTTTCAACGCCCTTCATTATACACCGTATGCAAACGTCAAAGTCGTGCTGCTCGGGCAAGATCCGTACCACGGCCCGGGGCAGGCGCACGGGTTGAGTTTTTCCGTCAAGCCCGGCGTACCGGTGCCGCCGTCATTAGTCAACATCTTCAAAGAGCTGCATGATGACCTTGGCTGCTACATACCAGATAACGGCTATCTCGTGAAATGGGCCGAGCAAGGGGTGTTATTGTTAAACACGGTGCTGACCGTCCGCCGCGGCCAGGCGAACTCCCACCGCGGCAAAGGGTGGGAACAATTCACCGACCGCGTCATTGAACTCGTCAATCAAAAAGACGATCCGGTCGTCTTTTTGCTTTGGGGCCGGAACGCTCAGGAGAAAAAAGAACGGATTACGAATCCGCGCCATCTGATTATTGAAGCGCCGCACCCGAGCCCGTTTTCCGCCGCGCGCGGCTTTTTCGGCCATCGCCCGTTTTCGCGGACGAACGCGTTTTTGATGAAATGCGGACGCGAACCGATCGACTGGCAAATCGAAAACATCGGCGTCCGTGCTGAATAAGGAGGAGAGAATGATGTCCATCTCGTTTGCGGCCGTTATCGCCAAGATGGAAGATGAGCTGCGGAAAGCGAGGTCCACGAACGACCTGCAGCGGGTGCGTGAACACGTCGCCGCCATTCGCGTTTTATGCGATTTGATGTTGGAGGCAACAAGCCATCCGCAGCCGTCCGCTTCGTCTGCCGCAGCCGGGCCGCTTGTCGTCGGCGGGCCGATTTCGGTTGCTGGCGGGCTTTCGCTTGGAGCCGTTTCTGTCGGGGGACGCTCCCCTGACATTGACGATGAGGCGAACGGAGAGTCGTTGCTGGATTTCTGAGAGTGGGACAGCGAATCCCCGTGGAACGGCCTTCTCCACAGGGATTCTTGATCAACAGAACTCCTTTAAACCGCTTGTCCTTGTTTGCGCCAAAAAACAAGAAGCAGTTCTCCGGCTTGGATGCGGGTCTTGTCGGTGGCGCTCCCCATTGACCGGTTCTGTCGAGTGAAGTGGCTGACATACATTAGTAATTTGTTGTCGGGGAACATTCCCATTATATTAATGAATGAGGGAAAACAATCTTTCATTAGAAAGGCGGAACAGCTATGAAAACATTCATCCTTCTCGGCGCGCTCAATGCGTTTTTAGCCGTCGCATTGGGAGCGTTTGGCGCGCACGGGCTGGAAGGGAAGATTCCGGATCGTTATTTGGAGATTTGGAAAACAGCGGTCCAATACCAGATGTTCCACGCATTAGGGCTACTTGTTGTCGGATTGCTCGCTGGCAAGGCGCCGAATGTCGGGCTGATCGGTGCGGCGGGCTGGGTGATGCTGGCGGGGATTGTGCTGTTTTCCGGCAGTTTGTACGTATTAAGTGTTACGCAAATCAAGCCGCTTGGCGCCATCACCCCGTTTGGCGGCGTCGCCTTTTTAATCGCTTGGGTGATGATCGGATATGCGGCATTAAAATGGTTGTAAACGGAGCGCAGGAGCGGAGCGCTCCGTTTTTTTGCCGCCGTCCCTCTCCGCTCTATAGCGAAAGCCATAGACTCAACGTCAACAACAGTCCAACGGCCCAATGATGGCGGGCGGCCCATTTCATGCCGCTTCTTTCCTCGGTTCGACTAGCGCCGGGGCGGAAACAGAGACGAAGCCGGATGGCAAGCGGCATCGCGAGCCCTGTGACCGCGGCAAGCAAAGGAACGATATGCCAAACGATCAAAGCAGCAATGGACAAGTAGGCGGAGACGAGAAGAAGCCCGAGAAGGCGCACGGCGTTGTTCCGTCCGAGCCGGATGGCTAATGTGCGGCGAAACGGCCGGTCTTTTTCGATGTCGCGGATGTTGTTTGTCAAAATCATCGAGGCGATCAGCAAGGCGAACGGGATGGACAAGGCAAACAGAGCGGTGTCTGGAACATGCCCTTGTACGGCATAAGCGAGTGCGGTCACGACCGGCCCCATGCAAACGGCGGCGGTCAACTCACCTAAACCGAGCGAGGCGAGCGGACGCGGCCCGGCTGAGTAGGCGATCCCGCAGATGATCGCTGCGGCGCCGATCCACGCGATGGCTGGATCGCTTTGCCACGCCAAGTACGCGCCTAACGCAACCGCGACGGCCAGCATGGCGCCAGCAACGGCAGGGATCGAGCGATGGGCAGGTCCATGGCCATGCCCGTTCGTCCATTTGTTATCGTCTTGGCCGCGCAACCGATCAAAATAGTCATTCAGCATGTTGACGGCTGACTGAATCAGCACAGAGGCGGCTAACATCGCCAGCAGCACCTCGATCCGAACGGCGCCCTTTTTCGCCGCCAGCGCGGTGGCGGCCAGCACAGGGCTGATCGTTCCGCTCCATGTCGGCGGGCGCATTAAGTGAAGCCATGAAAAACGGTAAACCCAATGCCGATCTTCTTCACGATGTTCATATCGCAATGCGAACCCCTCGTTTCCGTTAGGAGAGTAAAAGCATGCATACGATGAGCACGACAAATCCGGCCGCTTCGACCGACTGAACGGCAATGATCGAGGTCATCGCTTTTTTTAACGGCGCATCGTCACCGCCATTGGCTTGGCGCCAAAGGTCTTCATTGGAAAACACCGTCATCGCCTTGCGGTAGCCGACGAACATCCCCCAAGCGAGCGTTGCGATGCCTGTGAGAAGGGCGGTCAGCCATACACGGCCATAGGCGGTCTGCCATACATCTGCCCAACGGTTGATCGGTCCGGCGGCTGTGCCAAGCCATATGCCAGTGGCGATGACGACGGCACTTGCCGCGGCGAGCGGCCGATGCGACCACTGCATGAGCGAGCGGAAAAATTGCCGGCGCTCAAGAGGCGGCATGAATTGGGAGGCTGGATACACTGCCCAGCCGATGAATGCCACGCCCCCCACCCACATGATCGCCGCGATAAGATGTACCCCCAGCAGGAAATCACGCGACGTCCAAACCATCAGTAGACACCTCTTTTGTGTCATTTACCACCATTATATAAGGCCGTGTAGTAGCAGCTTGTGATGGCCATCACGTCAACCAAAAAAAGAAGGTTGCCATCGGCAACCTTCTTGTCAAAAGACAGTTTTTCCGTTTAGCGTGGAGAATACGTAGCAAGCGGTGTTGCGGCTGTAGCGCCGGCAAACGGATATTCGTAGGCGATTTCTCCTTCAAACGTGACATAATCGAGGTAAATCATCGGGATCAAATAGCGTGTGCCTGTTTGTGGGTCGCTTAAAATGACATGGTCACGTCCAGCCGCTTCAATGACGCCGCGAAACACCTTGGCATTCCACTCACGGTTGTTTTCAAACGTCGCATAGATGGTAGCGACTTTCCCTTTGTTTAACCGCAAAATGTTTTCAATGTACGACTCTTCGAGCGGCAGCATCCCCGGGATCGCCGCTCCTGCCGCCGCAGGCGCAGCGGCGGTGGTCGGCGTCGGTGTCGGGGCCGTGAACGTCGGCGCCTGCAAACCGAACGTCGGAGCGGCGGCTGTCGCCGGCGTCACGGTTGGAGCGGCAGCCGCTTGCGGATAGTAATAATACGGGTACGCCGCCGGATAGTACGGCTGCGGATACGGATAGCCGTATGGATAGGATGCATACGGTTGTTGCCGTTCTTGACCGAACGGCGAATAATAAAATGATTGTTGCTCCTCATCAGGTGGATAAAATTGATTTTCTGGATTGTTCGGCATAAAGAACCCTCCTCAATATTAAGAATAGACGCGTGGGCAGTCGGATGGAGTCGGTGCAAAAAAGCAATGCGATTTGTAGCGGCCGACGTTCCACTGGCCAAACCATTGCGGTGGGCACGGTTGGCCTTCAGGTGGTTTAAAAAACCAAAGGGCGTTTGTCGCTGGGTGGTAGCGCCAACCGCGGAGCACTTGGCGGGCTAGGCCGATGTCCACTTCGCGCGCCCGTTGGTAAAAGTACCCTTTTTGCACCGCCTCAAAACCGCCCGGGCTTTGAAACACCATTTGCCGGATAGAGCGGATGCCGCGGAAGTCAAGGCAGTCGGCGATGACGCGGTTGACGCCGACGTTGCCGACCATGAGCATCCCAAGCCGCCCGTCTCCTTCCGCTTCAGCTCGCATGAGCCGAGCCAACAACTTTACTTCCTCTTCTGTGTGGGCTACAATGGAGGGAGCGATCTGACCCATATCGTCACCTCAGTCGTTGTGAATTTCGACAGTAATAGGCTATTGGTGGAACAAGAAAATGGTGACACACGAATAGAATGTTTCTGAAGAGATTTTCTGTTTTTATGTGTATGGAGCGGTCAGGCCGCATATGACAGAAAAGCGGGATGATTGTCCAAAAAGCAGCGAAAACGAAGCAAAGCCCCGTATCGTTCGGGGCTTTGCTTCATACATGGAGGAAAGAAGGCACCTTTTCCACCGGCAGCCGGGTGCCGACGAAAAATGAGCCAAATTCGCCAAAGCGGGCGCTCACTTCGTCAAAGCGCATTTCATATACGAGCTTTTTGAACTGGAGTGCATCATCCGAAAACAAGGTGACGCCCCATTCAAAATCATCCAAGCCGACGGAGCCGGTGATGATTTGCGTCACTTTGCCGGCGTACTTTCGGCCGGTCATGCCGTGGGCGCGCATGAGTTCGCGTCGCTGTTCCATCGATAACATGTACCAGTTGTCGTTGCCTTGGCGCCGCTTGTCCATCGGGTAGAAGCAAATGTAGTTCGTTTTCGGCAAAATCGGATACAAACGGCGGCGCACCTCTGGAATTTGGTACGGATCTTCGCTGCCGGACGCCAAGTAGTTGCTCAACTCCACGACCGAAACGTACGAATACGCAGGTAATAAATAGTCGGCGAGTTTCGTTTTGTTAAGCGCTGTTTCGATTTCATGCAGCTCATCCAGCGTCGGCCGCAAAATCATGAACAAAATATCGGCTTTTTGCCCGACGATCGTGTAGACGGCATGGCTTCCTTGCTTCTCGCTTTCAGTCGTCTCCCATTGGTCGACAAGCGCTAAAAACTCACTGATCGCTGCCTCGCGCTCTTCGTTCGGCAGTGTTTTCCACGCGCTCCAGTCGATCGTGCGGAAATCGTGCAAACAATACCAACCGTCCAACGTTTGGGCCGCTTCGCTCATCATCGTCACTCCTTATCAACAAATTGTACAGTAATCACTATATCACAGTTTGCCCAAAAAAGCGGCTATCAGCGTATCAAAGTGGAAGTAGACTGAATTGTGGCAAAAGGTGAATTATTTGTTGTAAAGGCTTACCTGCGTTGCGTTTCTGGCGAGAAGCGGTATGCTTAATAGTGGAAATGGCTTGTGGATGCCGAAATGAGCCGGGTGCGCTTTAACCGGGGCAGGCTGGCCTAGCATAAGGAGGATTGGATCGTGACAACCGATTTATTTACGGCATTAAAAGCGAAAGTAACCGGTACGGGTCGAAAAATCGTGTTTCCCGAGGGAACCGATGACCGCATCTTAACGGCGGCGAGCCGTTTGGCGACGGAGCAAGTGCTGCAGCCGATCGTCCTTGGCGATGAGCAAGCTGTGCGGGTGAAAGCCGCGGCGCTTGGCTTGCCGCTTGAAGGGGTGGAGATTGTCACCCCGCGCCGCTATGGCGGGTTTGATGAGCTGGTTTCGGCGTTTGTGGAGCGGCGCAAAGGGAAAGTGACAGAAGAAACGGCGCGCGAGTTGCTTTTCGATGAAAACTATTTCGGTACGATGCTCGTTTATACGGGAGCGGCCGACGGCCTCGTCAGCGGGGCGGCACATTCGACGGCGGATACGGTCCGACCAGCCTTGCAAATCATTAAAACGAAGCCAGGCGTTCGCAAAACGTCCGGCGTGTTCATCATGGTGCGCGGCGACGAAAAATATGTGTTTGCCGATTGCGCCATCAACATTGCTCCTAACAGCCAAGATTTGGCTGAAATTGCGGTCGAGAGCGCGCAGACGGCGAAAATGTTCGGCCTTAAGCCGCGCGTGGCGCTGTTAAGCTTTTCCACGAAAGGGTCGGCCTCGTCGCCGGAGACGGAAAAAGTCGTTGAGGCGGTGCGGTTGGCGAAGGAAATGGCGCCGGATCTGATCCTAGACGGTGAGTTTCAATTTGACGCCGCGTTTGTGCCAGAGGTGGCGAAAAAGAAAGCGCCGGACTCGGTCATTCAAGGGGACGCAAATGTCTTTATTTTCCCGAGCCTTGAGGCAGGCAACATCGGCTACAAAATCGCCCAGCGCCTCGGCGGTTTTGAAGCGGTCGGCCCGATTTTGCAAGGGCTGAACAAACCGGTGAACGACCTATCGCGCGGCTGCAGCGCCGAAGACGCCTACAAGCTCGCGCTCATCACCGCTGCCCAGTCGCTTGGGGAGTGACGGGGCTGCCGCTCGATAAAAACGAGGGAGGCATGCGCCCCTTGTCCTTTTTGCGCCATTTGCTAATGGCGATTATGTTATAATGAATAGAGTTGGAATGATCTATGCAAGGGGTTGCTCGCGATGGGCCATGAATTGCTGCGGCAGCCGAAATGGCGGGTCATCGACCAGTCGCATTTCGGTCCGCTGTTTGATGCGAAACAATCGTTTGCCATCGATGATGCATTATGCACCGCGGTTGGTGCGGGACAGTCGGATGCGGTCGTCCGCACGTGGGTGCATGAGAATACCGTCGTCTTAGGCGCCGCTGATACGAAGCTTCCGTACATCGATGAGGCCATTTCGTTTTTGCGCCAGGAAGGGTATCGCGTCGTCGTCCGCAATTCCGGCGGGTTGGCCGTTGTCCTTGACAGCGGGGTGTTGAATATTTCGCTCATTTTTCCGGAAACGAAAAACACGATTGCCATCGAGCAAGGGTATGAGGCGATGTACGCGCTCATGGCCGCCATGCTTGCCTCATACGGCGCCCGCGTTGAGGCGGGGGAAATCGTCGGTTCGTATTGCCCGGGGAGCTATGACTTGAGCATTGGCGGCAAAAAATTTGCCGGCATTTCGCAACGTCGGGTGCGCGGCGGCGTTGCCGTGCAAATCTACCTTTGCGTCAACGGGAGCGGAGCCGCGCGGGCTGAGCTGATTCGCCGCTTTTATGAGCTCGGCCGCCAAGGAGAGAAAACGAAATTCGCCTACCCCGATGTTGTCCCAGCTGTCATGGCGTCGCTGTCTGAGCTTCTCGGCTGCGAGTTGTCGATCGATGAGCTGCTTGTCGCCCTTTGGCGCACGCTGCAGTCGTTTGGCGGCGAGCTATATTCGTCTGCCCTCGAGAACGGCGAATGGAATTGGTATGAGCAGTATTGGGCGCGCATCGTCGAGCGGAATGAAACGGCGCTCAAGGGCGAGCTCCTAGCAGGAGAATAAGGGGGCGGTCCGCCCAGCAGCAAGAGCCTGCGTTCATCGCCTGACGCCGCCGGCGGACAAAAAGGATGCTCCGTGTCTCGGCCGCACCGGAGAGAGTGCGATCAAGGCGCAGCCATGGACAGGGCATCCTTATTTTATTTACTCCGCGATTTTTTCCAAGTTGCCGTTCGGGTCCATGCGGAAGGTCAGCCCCCGCTCTTCTTCCTCTTTTAACACCATTTTGCGCGCTCGGTTGATGATTTTCACGAGCGTCTCAAAATCTTCTTGGACGGTCGACGAATTTTCTTCTAATTTAGCAACCTTTTCTTCAAGTTCTTTATTTTTTTGCTTTAGTTCGTCAATTTCGCGGCGCAGCCGCTCGTTTTCTTTGATCAGCGCCTCCCGTTTCCGCTCATGGGATTGGAACGTTTTTAAAAAAGCGATCACTTGATCAAGCGTCACTTGTTGCGGCGGAGAGGATGGGACGACAGCTGGCAGCTGCATCACATCGCCCAACTCCTCCAATGACGGCATCGGTGGTTCATACAGGCGCCGCTTTTTCGCGCCGCCTTGTTTGGCCAGCAGCCGCAGCCGCTCTTTTCGCTGCTTTTTCGCCAGCTGCAGCGCTTCTTCGTACTGATGGCGGACGACGGCATTCCAGCGAAAGCCACAGGCGGCCGATGTCCGATTTAGCTTGTCGCCGACTTCTTCAAACGCGTTCAGCTGGGTGCTCCCTTCACGCACATGGCGCAATACGGTCTCTGCCAACAATAAATCGTCTTCTTCCGTCCAAGCGTCTTGCCGTTGTTTCATTGTTCTCCACTCCTTTTTCCCATGCTAGTAAAAGGGTGGACCAAAAGGAAAAAAATTATACGTTGCAAGTTTATGGGATTGGCAAATTACAAGGGTGAAAGCATGCCAACTTGCAATTTTCTCACGAAAGCGGTAGAATACACAAAGCAAACGCTGCGGAAAGGGATGACGAGTGATGGCGAATGAGTTTCGCGTTTGCGACGACTGCAAGGCGCCGAATTTAAAAACATTGATTCCGCGCCTCAAAAAGCTTGATCCGGATGCGGTCATCAAAATCGGCTGCCAGTCGTATTGCGGCCCAGGGCGGAAAAAGACGTTTGCTTTCGTCAACAACCGTCCGGTGGCGGCGCTGACGGAAGACGAACTGATTGATAAAATTGCTGAAAGGTTGAAAAAGCGATAACCGATCACCTTCTTTGCCGAAAGAAGGTGATTTTTTGTTTTTTCCGTCAATAATGGAGAAAGACGGAGAAAAAAGTCAACTATTTCTTTGCCAAAAGAAACGGCGTATAATAGATGTATGTTGGAGACGGAAGAGGAGGATGCGATGTATTCCGGCGGGCAGCTTGACGAAGAAAAAGTGTTTAAAGATCCGGTGCACCGATACATACATGTTCGCGACAAAGTGATTTGGGATTTGATCGGCACAAAAGAATTTCAGCGCCTGCGCCGCATCAAGCAGCTCGGCACGACATATTTGACGTTTCACGGCGCCGAGCACAGCCGGTTTAACCATTCGCTCGGCGTTTACGAAATCATCCGCCGCATCATTGACGACGTGTTTGTCGGCCGCGATCATTGGGATCATAGCGAGCGCCTTCTTTGCCTATGCGCGGCGCTCTTGCACGATTTAGGGCACGGCCCGTTTTCCCATTCATTTGAGAAGGTGTTTCGCCTCGACCACGAAGATTTTACACAGGCCATCATTTTAGGCGATACAGAAGTGAACGCCGCACTTCGCCAAGTGGATGACGATTTTCCGCGAAGGGTCGCTGAAGTGATCGCCAAAACGTACCCGAACAAGCTTGTTGTGAGCCTCATTTCGAGCCAAATTGACGCCGACCGGATGGATTATTTGTTGCGCGATGCCTACTACACCGGCGTCAGCTACGGCTATTTTGACATGGAGCGCATTTTGCGCGTCATGCGTCCGCGCGAAGACCAAGTCGTCATTAAGCGGAGCGGCATGCATGCGGTCGAGGATTACATCATGAGCCGCTACCAAATGTACTGGCAAGTGTACTTTCATCCCGTGACGCGCAGTGCGGAAGTCATTTTGACGAAAATTTTGCATCGGGCGAAAAAGCTGTATGAAGAGGGGTATCGTTTTCAGACGAAGCCGGTTCACTTTTTGTCGTTTTTTGCGGGAAACGCGCCGCTTGGCGATTACTTGGCGCTGGATGAGGCAGTCATCTTGTTTTACTTCCAGCAATGGCAATACGAACGGGATCCGATTTTAAGCGATCTGTGCCAGCGGTTTGTCCGCCGCCGCCTGTTCAAATATACGGAGTTCCATCCGACGAACGAGCAAATGGCGAAGCTCATTGAGCTGACCGGTTTGTTTCAAAAAGCAGGGATTGACCCGGACTACTACTTGGTCGTCGATTCGTCGTCCGATTTGCCGTATGACTTTTACCGGCCGGGCGAGGAAGGAGAGCGCCTGCCGATTTATTTGTTGATGCCAAACGGGGAGCTTCGCGAGCTGTCGCGCGAATCGGTGCTCGTTGACGCCATTTCCGGGAAACGGCGCACCGACCATAAGCTGTATTTCCCAGCTGATTTCCTGGAAGACTTGTCGACGAAGCGGACAGTGAAGAAAAAGATTATGGAAATTTTAAAGGGTTAGGAGATGACGGAGAGTGCTCACAGAGCATGCGAAAGTAATGAAGGCGTTGGCGGCCGCCGGGGAAATTGCCGGCCGCAAAAAGCTGCAAAAAATGATCTACATCGCGAAAAAGCTCGACTTTCCGTTTTACGAGAAATTCGATTTCCACTTTTACGGCCCGTATTCGGAAGAGCTGACATGCCGCATCGAAGAGTTGTGCGCGCTCGGCTTTTTGCATGAAGTGAAAGAGAAAAAGAGCGGTTATATGCAATATCGCTATACATTGACCGAAGCGGGCGAACAGTTTTTGCGCCATTATGACTGGGACATGCCGGGTCTTGCCGAATGCATGCAAGCGATGAACGAACAAAATGCCCGTTTTTTGGAACTTGTGTCCACCGTACTTTATTTTGAACATTTGCCGAAAGACGAAGTGAAAGAGAAAATTGCGGTGTTAAAAAGCAAGCAGCGCTATACGGAAGAAGAAATCGATGAGGCGTACGCGTACATTGAGGCGCTGCGCAGCCGATGCCACAACAAAACTCGCGTGTAGGCGGGCGGAAAAAGCTGCTTCAACGTATCATCAGTTGGCCATAGACGAAAAGGGGCTGACCCAAAAAGCCGTCTGTCTTCAGGATAGACACAAAATATAGTGCGAAAGAAGCGGTTAGTGCGTATATATAGAGACGAAAGAGGGTGTCCCGATCCTTTTGGGACACCTCCTTCTTCTTTTTGGTTAATGCGGCAAAAACGCCAGCTGCAAAAAGAACAGCACCGCCAGCACGTACAGCAGCAACGGCACATCGCGCCAGCGGCCGCGGGCGATTTTTAAGAGCGGGTACGAGATGAAGCCGAGCGCGATGCCGGTCGCGATGCTGGAGGTGAGCGGCATGCTTAAGATGATGAGAAAGGCCGGGAACGCCTCGTCGAGCTGATGCCACGAAATATGGGCGATATTGCTGATCATCAAGCTCCCGACGATGATGAGCGCCGGGGCGGTGATGGCCGATAACCCGGCGACCGCGCCGACCAGCGGGCTGAAAAAGGCCGCGATGACAAACAGGACAGCGACGGTGAGCGCCGTCCAGCCGGTGCGTCCGCCAGCGGCGACGCCGGTTGATGACTCGATGTACGCTGATGTCGGGCTTGTGCCAAACATGGCGCCGATAGTCGTCGCGACCGAGTCTGCCAACAGCGCCTCGCGGGCGCGCGGCAGCGTGTTCCCTTTCATCAGTCCGGCTTGCTGGGCGACGCCGATCATTGTGCCGGTCGTATCAAAGAGTGTGACGAGCAAAAAGGAGAAGACGACCGCGTACAAACTATGGCCGATGACGTCCCCGATGGCCGCGAATGGATTGGTAATGATCAGCCCTTCTGGCAGCGACGGCAGCGAGACGATGCCTTTGTCAAAGTGAAGTTGCCCGGTCGCATAGGCGATGATGCCGGTGACGACCATGCCGTAAAACAGGGCGCCGTTGACGCCGCGCATCATCAGAATGAGCGTCACCGCCAGGCCGATGAGCGTCAACACGGCCGACGGGGCATGCAAGTTGCCAAGCGCGACCAAATTTTGCGGATGGGCTTGGATGATTCCGGTCAGCCGCAGGCCGATAAAGGCGATAAACAGCCCGATGCCGGCGGTGATGCCGTGTTTTAAGCTGTCAGGGATCACTTCGATCAGCTTGCTGCGGAGCGGGGTGAGCGACAGCAGCAAAAACAACATTCCTGCCACAAACACGGCGGAAAACGCGGTTTCGTACGAAATGCCGCCGTGCGAGCCGACGACGGAATAGGCGAAATAGGCGTTCAGCCCCATGCCGGGCGCGATGGCGATCGGATAGTTGGCAAAGATGGCCATCCATAGCGTGCCGACGACGGTCGCGATGACGGTGGCGGTGAACGCCTGTTCAAACGGGACGCCGGCATCTGATAAGATGACCGGATTGACGACGATGATGTACACCATGGTGAAAAAAGTCGTCAGGCCAGCGAGAAATTCCGTTTTGCGGTCAGTCTGTTTCTCTGCGAAACGAATCATGGGCCACCTCCTAAAAAACGAACAATGTCAGAAACCATTATAAATAATATTCGTTTTTCCCTAAAAATGCAACGGGAGCGCTTCATGCGCCCCCGCTCTTGTGTCACTCTGTGTCGCTCAGCCGTTTTCCGGCGATCGCATAATGGTCTTTCGTCATTTCTTCAATGAATACGACAACGCTCTCCCGTTTCGCCCCTGTCGTCTCGACGACGGCGTCCGTCACTTTTTCAACAAGCGCTTTCTTCTGTTCATCCGTGCGGCCGGCGAGCATTTTGATCGTTACGTACGGCACGGTTGTCCCCCCATTTCATTGTCGAGTGCTGTCGCGCTTATTATACCACGGGATGAGGAAGTTCAGTCCACTTTTTTCTGCTAATCATGTATACTAAAGATAGTGAATATAGGGAAAAGGAGTTTATGAAGTGGATCGAATTTTGCCGTATTCGTTAAGTGAAATTCCGTACGTGCTCTTGACGCTGGCGTTAGCATTTTCCGTGCATGAGTTCGCCCATGCCTACGTTGCTTACAAGTTCGGCGATCCGACGGCGAAAAATCAAGGGCGGCTGACGTTATCACCGTTTGCCCATTTGGATTTGCTTGGCACCCTGCTTATCTTTCTCGCAGGGTTTGGCTGGGCGCGCCCGGTGCCAGTCAATCGCTTTTATTTCAAAAATCCGCGCCTTGCCGGCATTCTCGTGTCGGTTGCCGGACCGCTGAGCAACCTCGTGCTTGCCGCGCTTGGATTTGTCATTTGGTACGCGATGATCGATTTCGGCCTCATGCGGGCGCTGCCGGATTGGTTTGCGGCCGGGTTTGATCTGTTTTTCCAAATTTTTATCAGCTTGAACGCTGTCTTGTTTTTGTTTAATTTATTGCCGTTTCCGCCGCTTGATGGGTATCGTATTATTGAAGACTTGGCCCCGGATGGGCTGCGGGCGAAAATGACGCAATGGGAAAGCTACGGGGCGCTCATTTTTCTCATCCTTGTGCTCACGCCGCTTGACCGCTATACGATTGAGCCGGTGTTTCAAGTGGCGCTGCCGTTTGTATTGGAAAACTTGCAGTCGTTGGTCGCCAATTTGTTTATGTAAGGAAGGAGGAACAAGCGGAATGGAGCAAAAAAAGAAAAAAAACATCGGCTTTAATATCATCAAAGACGATCCGACCGACGGGCACCGCGGCTTTGGCGCCGGGGCGTTGAGCTTAGAAAACGTTTCGCCGGTCATCATTGACGTCGAAGCGGGCGAAGCGTTCGTCGATATGGGGGCGATGCATGCGCGCAGCGCCGTCGAGCGCGGCATCAAGTTTTTGCCCGACCGTTCCGCCGTGCCAAACGGCAAGCCGTATTGGATCGTCTGGGTGACGATTGAACGACGCGAGGACGGCCCGTATTACGCCGGGGTGACGGCGTGCGAAATGACGATCGACCGTGAGGCGCGCCGCGGCTATAAGTTATTGCCGGAACATGTGAACCGGCTCGATAAATCGCTAAAGCGGCACATTATTGTCGATCATATGGACGCGAAATCAAAACGGGTGCTCGCCGACTTTTTGAAAGGGCACGACATTGGGATGTGGAACCGTTCGAGCGACAAGCTGAAACAAGATTTGGAAGTGGAAATGTGACGGTTTTGTGAAAAGATATGGGCAAGGGCTTGTTCTTGTGTGAAAAAAAGGATAAACTAAATCTACATGTATAACACAGGAAAACTAGGACAAGAAAATCCCCTGCGTGCATACGCAGGGGATTTTCTTGTTTAAAACCATGGGAACCATTTCTCGAACCAGCTTTGATTGTCTTCTTTTTTCTTCTTTTTCTTTTCCAAATGGTCGGTGCAATAGTCGGTCGGTTCTGTACCGATGAGATAGTACGTTTTTCGTTTCACCGGACAGGAGTCGGTGGCCAGCTTGCCGTTTTGCGGGTCGATGTAGACGCCGATGACGCCTTTGGTCGGTTTGAACGATTTTTTCGGTTCGCCAGCGAGGCTTTGTTCCATAAAGTGAACCCATATTTGTTTGGCATATTGCCTTTCCGCAGGACGATCCATCGTTTCTCCGCGATCGTAGCCGGTCCAGACGCCGGCGACTAGTTGCGGGGCGAACCCGATCATCCAACTGTCCGTTTTCGTCGTTCCCGACTTGCCGGCGTACGGACGCGTGATGTCATCGATGATTGACTGCCCGGTGACGGTTGTATAGCCGTTTAACTTCGGGTCGAACATCCCGGTCATTAAATGGGTCGTCACAAACGCCGCGTCGCGGTCGAGCACTTGCCGGCTCTCCGGCTTATGTTCATATAGCACGTTTCCGTTTGCATCCACGACTTTTTGAATAAACACCGGTTCGGTTTGTTTGCCGTAGTTGGCCAGCGTGCTGTACGCGGCCACCATGTCGATCACTTTCACGGGCGAGGTGCCGAGCGCCAACGACGGCACTGCTTTCAATCTGCTTGTGATGCCGAGCGCTTTCGCTGTGTCGACGAGTTTGTCGGCGCCGATGAACTGGAGCGTTTTCACCGCAAAGACGTTGTCGGATACGGCGAGCGCCTCGGCGAGCGTGATCGGGCCGTTGGCATAGTAGTCATTGTAATTATGGGGGGTGTACGACGATCGGCCGCCGTTAAACGTAAATGTCGTCAGCTCGCTGCGCAGTTGGGTCGATGGGGTGAATCCTTGCTCGATCGCCGCGTAATACAAAAACGGCTTAAATGTCGACCCTGGCTGGCGTTCCGCCTGCACGGCCCGGTTGAATGGGCTCTCTTCGTAGTTGCGTCCGCCGACGAGCGCCTTTACTTCCCCGGTGTGTGGATCCATCGCCACAAGCGCCGCTTGAATGGCAGAGTGCGGATCGATGATGCGACGGATTTGCTCTTCGGCAATCCGTTGCAGACGCGGATCCAGCGTCGTATAGACGCGCAGCCCCCCAAGCTCGATCGTCCGCTCATCCAGGCCGAGTTTCGTGCGCAACTGCTGTTTGACGACATCTTGAAAATACGGAGCGATCGGCTGCTCTTGTTCCCGGTGCCGGGCGTAGACGAGTTTGTCGCGGTACGCCTGCTCCGCTTCTTGGCGGCTGATGTAGCCGGCTTCCACCATGGAGGTGAGCACGATTTTTTGCCGCGCTTTCGCACGCTGTTCATTGACAAACGGCGAGTAGTAATACGGCCCTTTCGGAATGCCGGCGAGCATGGCTGCCTCGCTGAGCGTCAGCTCGCTCGCGTGCTTGCCGAAATAGTAGCGGGCTGCCGCCTCAATCCCGTAGGCGCCATGGCCGTAGTAAATCGTATTCAAATAGCCTTCCAAAATTTGATCTTTGCTGTAGTTGGCTTCAAGCCGGATGGTGTACAACGCTTCCTGGATTTTTCGCGACCACGTTTTTTCATGCGTCAAAAACAAGTTGCGCGCATACTGCTGGGTGATCGTGCTCGCCCCTTCGACTTTTGCCATCGCCTCGACATTCGCAATGATGGCGGCGGCGATTCGCTTCAAATCAAACCCGTGATGTTCGTAAAACTTCCGGTCTTCAACGGCGATCGTCGCTTCGATGATGTGCGGGGACATGTCTTTGAGCCGAACCCAATAGCGTTTTTGACCATGGTCGCTTTCCCCGATTTTGCTGCCGTCAGCGGCATAAAAAATCGTCGTCTGCGGCACGGCGACCGGCGGGGCGCCTTCGATTTTCGCGAACAACACAAAGCTCCCGAGAGCGGCGAAGGCAAAGATGACGAGAAAAAAGCCGATAAAGACGGCGGCGCGCACATATTTCCACGTGCCGCGAAAACGGCTGCCCGGGATCGGTTCCATTGCGCATCACCTCAACGGTTTTGGCGTTGTTTTAGACATGCGGGCGGACGCCCGGCTGAATGCGCCGCCTTGCTTTTGTCAAGGCTTCGCCAGCGAGGTTTTCCGCTTTTTCTTACCAGTATGAAAAAAAATTTTTTATTTTAAACTTGTTCCTCTTGCATTTTTGCTAGATTGCTCTATACTTTTTCATGTTTAGTTTTTCGTTGGCTAAGGAAAACTTGTATAGTAAGCAACGCTCGGAGAAAGGATGTTACCGATGGAACTTTGGTTTACCGAAAAGCAAACGGAGCATTTTGGCATCACCGCACGCATCATCCGCACTTTACATACAGAACAGACGCCGTTCCAAAAGCTCGATATGGTCGAAACGGCGGAGTTTGGCAACATGCTCATTCTAGACGGCATGGTCATGACAACACAAAAAGACGAGTTCGTCTATCATGAAATGGTCGCCCATGTGCCGCTGTTCACCCACCCCAATCCGGAAAACGTGCTTGTCGTCGGCGGCGGCGACGGCGGCGTCATTCGTGAAGTGCTGAAGCACCCAAGCGTCAAAAAAGCGACGCTTGTCGAAATTGACGGCAAAGTGATCGAGTGCTCGAAAACCTACTTGCCGGAGATTGCCGGCAAACTCGATGATCCGCGCGTCGAAGTGAAAGTCGATGACGGGTTTATGCATATCGCCAAAAGCGAAAACGAGTATGACGTCATTATGGTTGACTCAACCGAACCGGTCGGCCCAGCGGTCAACTTGTTCACAAAAGGGTTTTACGCCGGCATCGCCAACGCGTTGAAGGAAGACGGCATTTTCGTCGCCCAAACGGACAATCCGTGGTTTAAGGCCGATTTGATTCGCAACGTATACCGCGATGTGAAAGAAATTTTCCCGATCACCCGTTTGTATACGGCGAACATTCCGACGTATCCGAGCGGGCTCTGGACGTTTACGCTCGGCTCGAAAAAATACGACCCGCTCGCTGTGAGCGACGACCGATTCCATGACATTGAGACGAAATATTACACGAAAGAGCTGCATAAAGCGTGTTTTGTCTTGCCGAAATTTGTCGCGGATTTAACGAAGTAAGGGGGCGCAGGCAATGCGATTTGATGAAGCCTATTCGGGCAACGTGTTTATCGGCAGCCATCCGAATTTTGAAGAAAGCGAAGCCGTCATTTACGGGATGCCGATGGACTGGACGGTCAGCTACCGGCCTGGCTCACGGTTTGGCCCGGCCCGCATCCGCGAAGTGTCGATCGGGCTTGAGGAGTACAGCCCATATTTGGACCGCGAACTCAAAGACATCCGCTACTTTGACGCTGGGGACATTCCGCTGCCATTTGGCAATGCGGCCCGCAGTTTGGAGCTGATTGAACAGTTCGTGAAAAAGGTGCTTGACGCCGGCAAATTTCCGCTCGGCCTTGGCGGCGAGCATCTTGTCTCCTGGCCGGTCATGAAAGCGGTGTATGAATACTACCCGGATTTGGCCGTCATTCATATGGATGCGCACACGGACTTGCGCGAACATTACGAAGGCGAGCCGCTGTCGCATGCGACGCCAATCCGCAAGGTCGCTGACCTGATCGGCCCGACGAATGTCTTTTCGTTCGGCATCCGCTCCGGCATGAAGGAAGAGTTCGAATGGGCGAAAGAAAACGGCATGTACATCGCCAAGTTTGAGGTGCTTGAACCGCTCCGCTCCGTGTTGCCGAAGCTCGCTGGCCGTCCGGTGTATGTGACGATTGACATCGATGTGCTTGATCCCGCTCATGCCCCAGGCACTGGGACGGTCGATGCCGGCGGCATTACGTCAAAAGAGCTGCTTTCGGCCATTCACGAGATCGCCCGCTCCGACGTGCGAGTCGTTGGCGCCGATTTGGTGGAAGTCGCACCGATTTACGACCATTCCGAACAAACGGCCAATACGGCGAGCAAGCTTGTGAGAGAAATGCTGCTTGGCTGGGTGGCGAAGTGAAAAATGAGAAAAAGCGCCTAAATCGCAAGTTTGCGAGGGCGCTTTTTTCTTTGGTGGGACAAAAGATGCAGGAATATGAGCGTACGGAGCGTAATAATATGTAATGTATTTACAGAAAAAGGAGAGGGGGAATGAAGATGGGCGTGAAGCTGATCAAAATTTCCGTTGTGTACTTTGTCATTGGCGTCTGTATGGGGCTTGGCATGTCGATGACCCATTCGTTTGCGCTGACCCCGGTCCATGTCCATATCAACTTGCTTGGCTGGACGGCCTTGACGCTTGCTGGCATCATCTATCATTTATTTCCACAAGCGGCGGCGACGAAATGGGCGAAAGTGCATTTCTGGCTGCACAATATCGGCCTGCCGGTCATGATGATCGGTCTCATTTTCGTCGTTTACGGCAACGAAGCGTTCGTGCCGGTGACAGCGATTGGCGGGGTGCTCGTCGTGATAGGTGTCATTCTTTTTGCTATTAACGTGTTAAAAAATGTTCGGGCGTCATCATAAAATACCGATGGAACAAAGAGGGTGTCCCAAAAGGATCGGGACACCTTTTCTTATTACCGTATGTAGGCATAAAACAATCATTAAGAAACGATATGTTGTGTTTTGTTTAAGGAAAAACAACCTTTTGGGTCAGCCCCTTTTTTTGCCCACTGGAGCGGAAATCTGCCATCGGGTTTGTCCCCTCTTGAATGGAGCGAAACAGTTCATTATACTATGAATTATGACTGTTTGTTCGCAAAGGTGTGTTCATCGATATGAAGGAAACAAACGGCATCCCGGCGCGCCTCCGCCAAGTGGCTGTCATTCGCGACGGTCCGCGCCAAGAGACGGTTGTGCTTGAGGCGGATGGCACGTATTACATAAAAGGGGAAACCGTTTATTTGCAGTTTGCCGAAGAAAACGAACTCGGGCGGGTGAACAACATTGTGAAAATCGCGCCTGACGAGGTGACCGTCCTTCGTTCCGGAGCGGTCGAGATGCGGCAAACGTTCCGCCGCCGCCAAGAAACATCGGGCCATTATGGGACAGCGTTCGGACGATGGGCGCTGGCGGCCAAAACGAGCTCCATGGAGTTTCACTATGATGAGCAGCGGAAAAAGGGGCGGCTTTTTCTTTCCTATGAACTGATGCTAGGCGATGAGCGAAGCGGGCGCCATACGTTGACGTTGACATTTAAGGGGGTATAAGCGGTGAACATTGTCGGACAAATCAAGGAAAAGATGAAAGAAGAAATCCGCCAGGCGGCGGTAAGAGCAGGGCTGGCTTCGGCCGACGAGCTGCCGGATGTGCTGCTTGAGGTGCCGCGCGACAAGGCGCATGGCGACTACTCGACGAACATCGCCATGCAGCTCGCCCGCATCGCGAAAAAACCGCCGCGGGCGATCGCCGAAGCCATCGTCGGGCAGCTTGACCGCGAACGCATGTCGGTCGCCCGCATCGAGATCGCCGGGCCAGGGTTTATTAACTTTTACATGGACAACCGCTATTTGACGGCGGTCGTGCCGGCGATTTTGCAGGCGGGACAAGCGTATGGCGAATCGAACGTCGGCAACGGGGAAAAAGTGCAAGTCGAGTTCGTCTCGGCCAATCCAACCGGAGACCTGCATTTAGGTCATGCCCGCGGCGCGGCGGTCGGCGATTCGCTTTGCAACATTTTGGCGAAAGCCGGGTTTGACGTGACGCGTGAATACTATATTAATGACGCCGGCAAGCAAATTTACAATTTAGCGAAATCGGTCGAAGCCCGTTATTTTCAGGCGCTCGGTGTCGATATGCCGTTGCCGGAGGACGGCTATTACGGCGACGATATCGTCGAAATCGGCAAAAAGCTTGCCGAAGAGTACGGCGACCGGTTTGTCGAAATGGAGGAAGAAGAAAGGCTTGCCTTTTTCCGCGACTATGGGCTCCGCTATGAGCTTGAAAAAATCAAAAAAGACTTGGCCGACTTCCGTGTGCCGTTTGACGTCTGGTATTCGGAAACATCGCTCTATGAAAGCGGAAAAATCGACGAAGCGCTTTCCACTTTGCGCGAGCGCGGCTATATTTACGAGCAGGACGGGGCGACATGGTTCCGTTCGACGGCGTTTGGGGACGACAAAGACCGCGTCTTAATTAAGCAGGACGGCACATATACGTACTTGCTTCCGGACATCGCCTACCATCAAGACAAGCTGCGGCGCGGGTTCAAAAAGCTCATCAACATTTGGGGGGCGGACCACCACGGCTACATTCCGCGCATGAAGGCGGCGATCGCTGCGCTCGGTTATGATCCGGAGGCGCTTGAAGTGGAAATCATTCAAATGGTGAACCTATACCAAAACGGTGAGCGCGTCAAAATGAGCAAGCGCACCGGCAAGGCGGTGACGATGCGCGAGCTCATGGAAGAAGTCGGCGTCGATGCCGTCCGCTATTTCTTTGCGATGCGCTCGGGCGATACGCATTTGGATTTTGACATGGACTTGGCCGTGTCGCAGTCGAATGAAAACCCGGTTTACTACGTCCAATACGCGCACGCCCGCGTTTCGAGCATTCTTCGCCAAGCGGAGGAACAACACATTTCCTATGACGGCGACTTAGCGCTTCACCATCTTGTGGAAACGGAAAAGGAAATCGAGCTGCTCAAAGTGCTCGGCGATTTCCCCGATGTCGTCGCCGAGGCGGCGCTCAAGCGGATGCCGCATCGCGTCACCGCCTATGCATTCGATTTGGCTTCCGCGCTCCATAGCTTTTATAACGCGGAAAAAGTGCTTGATCTGGACAACATCGAAAAAACAAAAGCCCGCCTCGCGCTTGTCAAGGCGGTGCAAATTACGCTGCAAAATGCGTTAGCGCTCATTGGCGTTTCAGCGCCGGAACAAATGTAAACGAACGAGGGGGAGCGACTGCTCCCTCTTTTGTTTGGGCATTCTAAAGAAAAACAGTGGTGGAGGATCAACAAATGAAAGAAGTTGTACTATCGCTCATCACCGGCATCGTTGTCGGCTTTTTGTTCACCTTGCTTCGGTTGCCGATTCCCGCTCCCCCGGCGTTGGCCGGCATCGCCGGCATCGTCGGGGTGTATCTCGGCATGCGGTTGTTTCAATGGTTCACGGTGTTTTGGAAGTAAGCACTTGCATGATCAAACGGGGAACAAAACCCGGTTGGCGCAATTTTGGCAGCATCAAGCCGCCGGAAGCGCCGGCCGGGTTTTTTTGCTTCTTCTGTTGCTTGGGAGGGAAATGGAACTTCAGACCGGTCAAAGCCAGGCGGAGATGAGCTGGGAAATCGACTGTTTGCCGCGGTCAAGAAGCGAACGTTTTTGCCAAAAGTCGACCGTCAGCGGCTCGGCGCGCAACAAATCGCGCTCGATCGCCCGTTTGACGAGGCGGGTAAACGCGCGGTCAAACACATAGCAGTTGATTTCGCTGTTTAAAAACAAGCTGCGCCGATCGAAATTTGCTGTGCCGACGTCGCACCACTCCTCATCGATGACGAGCGTTTTTGCATGGTAAAATCCTTGGTAAAAGCGGTAAATGCGCGCGCCGGCTTTCAAGAGTCGATAAAAGTACGGATAGGCAGCCTCTTTGACAAATAAATGGTCCGCCTTCAGCGGCACAAGGACGGTCACACGCACCCCGCGCCGAAGCGCTTGCATCAGCTCGTTAAACAGCGGCCGGCTTGGGATGAAGTATGGGCTGCCGATCATAATTTCTTTTTTCGCCTGGCGGATGACCTCGATAAACTGTTCTTCAAGGGCAGCGCCGTTGGTGGCGACGAGCTGATGGCGAATGGCGCCGGCCGGAAGCGGCGGGAAGTAGCGATGTTTGTCAGGCACCGTCCGACCCGTTGCTTCTTCCCAGTCGTGCAAAAACTGTTCTTGCAAGTCGTGAACCCCTTCGCCGTTCACTTTTAAGTGGTAATCGCGCCATTCGCCGAAGTTGGCGTCTTTTCCGTTGTATTCACGGCCGATGTTAAAACCGCCGATGTAGCCGACCCGCCCGTCGATGACCGTAATTTTCCGATGGTTGCGGCGGTTGAGGCGGTAAATGAAAAACGGAAAGCGCGGCTTTCGGGCATAGGCGAACTCCACCCCGCTTTCCTCGAGCGAACGGATGAGCGCTTTCGGCAGTCCAAAGCTGCCGATCCAATCGGTCAACACTCGCACTTTCACGCCGGCAGCTGCTTTTTCCTTTAAAATCTGGAAAAATGGCGCGCTCGTTTCGTCATTTTTTATAATGTAAAACAAGACGTGAATATGATCGCGGGCGCGGCCTAGTTCAGCGAAGTAATCAGAAAATAAATGCCTGCCGTTGATATAGAGGGAAATATCGCTTCTCCGCTCCGGGTAGACGACTTTTTTGCGCCCATTGCGGAAGATGAACTGTCCAAGCTTGTCATCAAGATAAACAAGCAGCAATACGATGGCAATGACGGAAATGACGACCATATCTTCTCCTCCTATGTCGATTCGGTATTTATTAATGTGCCCGAGAACGCGCAAAACGTTTCAAATTGCATCTACCGTGAACATACCCAAACCCCAAATGAATAAAATTTCCATATTGATGAATTTTTTTCGTCATGGGAGTCTATAGAGGGCTGAACAAATCGATGATTCCCCCGCGATCGCTCCGTTGCAAAGGGAAAGTTTTCGCGGCTGGGATGAAAAAAAGGCTATTGACTGAATGCTCATTCATTTGTACAATAGACATAAAGCGAATTCTGAAAATTTCTTTTGTTATGGCAACACATTCGCTCGAAAAACGGGGGAAGGGGAGAGAAGATGAATGCCTTGTTGGTGGTGAACTGGCTCGCGTTTTTGCTTGTAACCGCTTACGCAATTTACTTGTTTGCATATGTCGTAAAAACGCGGGCGATGTACATCAAACTCGGCAAAAAATTCGAGTTTGACCACAAAGTAAAAGAGCGGCTGCGAAACATCTGGGTCAACGTGTTCGGCCAGAAAAAGCTGCTCAAGGACAAAAAAAGCGGACTGATCCACGTCGTCTTTTTCTATGGCTTTATTCTCGTCCAATTTGGCGCGATTGATTTCATCATCAAAGGGCTTGCGCCGGGGGCGCATTTGCCGCTTGGGCCGCTGTATGCGGGATTTACGTTTTTCCAAGAAATCGTTACCTTGCTTATTTTGATCGCGGTGCTCGCCGCCTTTTACCGCCGTTACATTGAAAAGCTCGTCCGTTTAAAGCGCGACTTGAAAGCTGGGCTTGTCCTCATCTTCATCGCCGGGCTCATGCTGTCGGTGTTGTTCGGCAACGGGATGAGCATCATTTGGCACGGCGAAGAAGCGACATGGAGCGAGCCGGTCGCCTCGCTTATTGCTGCCGCGTTTTCCTGGGTCGGCGAAACGGGGGCTGCGGTGCTCTTCTTTATCGCCTGGTGGGTGCATCTGTTGATTTTGCTCACGTTCCTCGTGTACGTGCCGCAATCAAAGCACGCCCATTTGATCGCTGCGCCGATCAACGTCTTTTTCAGCCGGCTGACGCGGCCGAAGCTTGCGCCGATCCATTTTGAAGACGAAAGCCAAGAATCGTTTGGCGTCGGCAAAATTGAGGATTTCACGCAAAAGCAATTGATCGACTTGTATGCCTGTGTCGAATGCGGCCGCTGCACAAGCATGTGTCCGGCGACCGGCACGGGGAAAATGTTGTCGCCAATGGATTTGATTTTAAAATTGCGCGACCATTTGACGGAGAAAGGGGCGGTCGTCACGTCACGCACGCCGTGGGTGCCCGCGTTCGCTTTCAAACATACAAGGGGCAATCAGCTCGCGTTCGCCGCGGCGTCGGAGCAGGCGGCGACGATCGAAATGCCAAGCTTAATCGGCGATGTCATCACCGAAGAAGAGATTTGGGCCTGTACGACGTGCCGCAACTGTGAGGACCAATGCCCGGTCATGAATGAGCATGTCGATAAAATCATCGACTTGCGCCGCTATCTTGTCCTGACGGAAGGACGGATGAACCCGGACGCGCAGCGGGCGATGACGAACATCGAACGCCAAGGCAATCCGTGGGGCTTGAACCGAAAAGAGCGGGAGAACTGGCGCGAGCTGCGCGATGATGTGCATGTGCCGACCGTCAAAGAGGCAGCGAAAGCGGGAGAGGAAATCGAGTACTTGTTCTGGGTCGGCTCGATGGGGTCGTATGACAGCCGGAGCCAAAAAATCGCCCTTGCGTTTGCCAAACTGCTGAACGAAGCGGGCGTCAAGTTTGCGATTTTAGGCAACAAGGAGAAAAACTCGGGCGATACGCCGCGCCGGTTAGGAAATGAGTTTTTGTTCCAAGAATTAGCGACGAACAACATCGCGGAATTTGAAAAAGCGGGCGTCAAGAAAATCGTGACGATCGACCCGCACGCTTACAATACGTTCAAAAATGAATACCCGGATTTTGGGTTCGAGGCCGAAGTGTATCATCATACCGAGCTGCTCGCCAAGCTCATCGAAGAAGGGCGGCTCGTGCCGAAACATCCAGTGAATGAACGCATTACGTTCCATGACTCGTGCTATTTAGGACGCTACAATGACGTCTATGACGCGCCGCGGAAAATTTTGCGCGCTATCCCGGGCGTCGAGCTTGTCGAAATGGAGCGCAACCGCGAACGCGCCATGTGTTGCGGCGCCGGCGGCGGCCTCATGTGGATGGAGGAGACGACCGGCAACCGGATCAACGTCGCCCGCACTGAGCAAGCGCTCGCTGTCAATCCGACGGTCATCAGCTCCGGCTGTCCGTACTGTCTGACCATGTTGTCAGACGGCACGAAGGCCAAGGAAGTGGAAGACCGCGTCTTTACGTACGATGTCGCCGAGATTTTGGCAAAATCAGTATTTGGTGAAGAAAAAGAAGAAGCGGCGTCGTAAAAATAGTTGCGAAGACAATTTCTATTTTTTAAAATAATAAGTATAATGAAAGAGAAGGTGTATGATCGTACACCTTCTCTTTCGCACCACGACCGAGCGAGCGTTCAGTCTGTGTTTTGTAATCGCTTTCTTATCCGATGAAAAGGGGAGAGGAATATGGGAAAAACAGTGATTGTCAGCGGGGCGCGCACCCCGTTCGGAAAACTCGGCGGTTCTTTGCAAGCGCTGTCAGCGTCAGAACTCGGCGGCATTGCCGTGAAAGAAGCGCTTGCCCGCGCGGATGTGAGCGCGGAACAAGTCGATCATGTCATTTTAGGCACCGTCTTGCAAGGCGGACAAGGACAGCTCCCATCGCGGCAGGCGATGCGCCATGCCGGCATTCCGTGGCATGTTCGCACCGAGACGGTCAATAAAGTATGCGCATCGGGCATGCGCGCCGTGACGCTCGCGGATCAGCTCATCCGCTTAGGCGACGCCGATGTCGTTGTCGCGGGCGGGATGGAATCGATGAGCAACGCCCCGTACGTGCTGCCGAAAGCGCGCTGGGGGTTGCGAATGGGCGACAGCACGGTGAAGGATTTAATGGTGTATGATGGCTTGACATGCAGTTTTACCGGCGTCCATATGGGCGTTTATGGCGGGAATACAGCGCGTGAACTTGGCATTACACGCGAGGCGCAGGATGAGTGGGCGTACCGCAGCCATATGCGAGCCATTGCCGCCATCGAAGCCGGTCGGCTCGCGGAAGAGATCGTTCCGGTGACGATTCCGCAGCGCAAAGGAGAGCCGCTTGTCGTCGAACACGACGAGGCGCCGCGCAAAGACACGTCGCTTGAAGCGTTGGCGAAACTGCCGCCGGTGTTTGACCCGGAAGGAACGATCACTGCCGGCAACGCCCCGGGCGTCAACGACGGCGCCGCGGCGCTCGTCTTGATGAGCGAGGAGCGCGCCGCCCGCGAGGGGCTTGAGCCGCTCGCGACTGTTGTCGCCCACACCGCCATCGCCGTTGAGGCGAAAGATTTCCCAAAAACGCCGGGACTTGTCATCAACGAGCTGCTCCGCAAAACGGGAAAAACGGTCGACGACATTGCCTTGTTCGAAATAAACGAAGCGTTTGCCGCTGTTGCTCTTGCTGCGATCCAAATCGCCGGCCTTGACCCGGAAAAAGTGAACGTCAACGGCGGCGCTGTCGCCCTCGGCCACCCGATCGGCGCGAGCGGCGCACGCATCATCCTCACGCTCATTTATGAGCTGAAACGCCGCGGCGGCGGCCTCGGCATCGCCGCCATCTGCAGCGGCGGCGGCCAAGGCGACGCCATCTTGGTCGAGGTATAACGAGCGGGGCGCGGCGGGCAAGCGGCATGCCGCCGTCGCCTTCCAGTGTTGCGCCAAGGCATAGGATGCGGCGTGTGACCGTCTGCCCCAAGCGTTGCGTCATGAGGCATCGCGCCATATGGTGCGGCATGCCGTCGCTGTCTCTGCCGCAGCGTGCGGCACGTTGCTCATTGCCGCAACAGCCGCGGCATCAACGGTTGACAGCAGGGGTTGTTGTGATGACGATGCAAAGACCGTTTGCCGTTGGTTGCTGGCGGCAGTGAGACATATGAGTTTAGGCGCGGAGAAGGAAACGCAAAGCGGACGATAGGGGGAACAGAAGATGGATGTGAAAACAATCATGGTCGTCGGCGCCGGACAGATGGGGTCAGGAATCGCTCAAGTGTGCGCCGTCGCTGGCTATCAAGTGTTTTTGTACGACATTAGCGAAGCGCAGTTGGACAAAGGAATCGCCAACATCGAAAAAGGGCTCGCCCGCCAAGTGGAAAAAGGGAAAATGACAGCGGTGGACAAAGACGCAGCGCTCGCGCGGCTTGCCCGCTCGACCGACTTGCATGCCGCCGCTGAAGCGGATCTTGTCATTGAAGCGGTCGTCGAAAACATGGACGTGAAAACAAAGCTGTTCGCCGAGCTCGATGCGCTCGCCCGCCCGGAGACGATTTTAGCGTCGAACACGTCGTCGCTGCCGATTACGGAAATTGCCGCCGCGACGAAACGGCCAGAGAAAGTGATCGGCATGCACTTTATGAACCCGGTGCCGGTGATGAAGCTCGTCGAAATTATCCGCGGATTGGCGACGGCTGATGACGTGTATGAAACGATCGAAGCCGTTGCCCGCAAGCTCGGCAAAGTGCCGGTCGAAGTGAACGACTTTCCGGGCTTTATTTCGAACCGCGTTCTCATGCCGATGATCAACGAAGCGATTTACGCCTTGTACGAAGGGGTGGCGACCAAAGAAGCCATCGATGAAGTGATGAAGCTCGGCATGAACCATCCGATGGGTCCGCTGACGCTCGCTGATTTTATCGGGCTCGATACGTGCTTATACATTATGGAAACGCTTCATGAGGGGTTCGGCGATGACAAATACCGCCCATGCCCGCTCTTGCGCAAATATGTGAAAGCCGGATGGCTCGGCCGCAAGACGGGCCGCGGATTTTACACGTATGAATAAACCGCTTGGCGTCGCTCCAGGACAACGCCGAAGCGTGCCGCAATGTGCGTGGGGCGGCGCCCGCTATGCTGTCTGCCGACCGTAACGCCGCACGTTAGGTGCATGCGGGAACGCTGTTTTACAGCCTATAAGGCAAATCTATAGAATCGTTCAGTTGCCTGCTGGCTGCCCCATGGAGCGGAGGAGCGCCTGAAAACACCATTGTGTCAGCGACATCGGAAGGAGGCCATTTCATGGAATTTCGCTTCACCGAAGAGCAGGAAATGATGCGGCAAATGGTGCGCGAGTTCGCCGCGGCGGAGATCGCCCCATTTGTCGAGCGCATGGAACAAGGGGAGTTTCCGCGCCCGATTTTAGCGAAAATGGCCGAACTCGGCCTAATGGGCATCACTGTCCCGGAGCAATATGGCGGCGCGGGTATGGACTTTGTTTCGTACATCATCGCCATTCATGAAATTTCTAAAGTGAGCCCGACCGTCGGTGTCATCTTATCAGTGCACACGTCGGTCGGCACGAATCCGATCTTGTATTTCGGCACCGAAGAACAGAAACAAAAATACGTGACAAAGCTCGCCCGAGGTGAGTACTTGGGGGCGTTTTGCCTTACTGAACCGAGCGCCGGCTCGGATGCGAAAAGCTTGAAGACGAAAGCGGTGCGCCGTGGAGATCGTTATGTGCTAAACGGCTCAAAAATATTCATCACCAACGGCGGGGAGGCAGATACGTACATCGTCTTCGCCCGCACGAATCCGGAAGAAGCCGGAAGCCGCGGCATTTCCGCGTTCATTGTGGAAAAAGGGACGCCAGGGATGTCGATTGGCAAAGATGAGAAGAAGATGGGGCTGCACGGGTCGCGGACGGTGACCATTACGTTTGAAGACGCCGAAGTGCCGGCGGAAAACTTGCTCGGTCAGGAAGGGGCAGGATTTAAAATCGCGATGGCCAACCTTGACGTCGGTCGGATTGGCATCGCCGCCCAAGCGCTCGGCATCGCGGAGGCGGCAGTCGAACATGCCGTCGCCTACGCGAAAGAGCGGGTGCAGTTTGGCAAACCGATCATTGAGCAGCAAGGCGTCGCTTTCAAGCTTGCCGATATGGCGACGGCGGCGGAAGCGGCGAAATGGCTCGTCTATCGCGCCGCTTGGCTGCGCGCGCAAGGGCTGCCGTGCGGAAAAGAGGCGTCGATGGCGAAGCTCTTCGCTTCACAAACAGCGATGGACAATGCCATCGAGGCGGTGCAAATTTTCGGCGGCAACGGCTACACGAAAGACTACCCGGTCGAGCGGCTGTTCCGTGACGCGAAAATTACGCAAATTTACGAAGGAACGAGCGAAATTCAGCGCATCGTCATCAGCAAACATTTGTAACCAGGCATGTTGATGAACCAATCCAAACCAGATGAGAAGGCTCTGTTCCTAGCTTTTCTGCCGTAGTCGGCAAGCCGTTCGCTTGCCGACTGGGCATGCGACAGCATGCCCTCCTCGAACAATGAACGTTTTGCGGGCAAATGGCATTTGCCCGTCGGCGTTCTTGTTCGAGGGAAGAGGCAGAAAAGCTTGTGTTCAGTCAGCTCATGATTGGCAACCGAATGAAATGGTGGAATGAGCCGCAAACCGTCGGGTCTTCGGAAGGCTGAACAACGCCGCTTTCAGGGATGGAGGCATAAACACGGGGCTCTGTCATTTGCTGCGTTTTGTTGTGCAGCCGGAGCGATCCTATTCTCTTTTCCCAACAACGATTCGTTGTCTGTCTTTGGAAAACCCGGAATGGGCGGCGAACTGGATGGCAACGTCGCGGCACAACGATTCGTTGTCTGTTTTTGGAAAACGGTGATCACGCTGGCACGGGGGACGAGGATTTCGGATATATAGGAAAACGGGGGAATGAAACGATGAACTTTCGATTGAGCGAAGAACATGAAATGCTGCGAAAAATGGTGCGCGAATTTGCCGAAAATGAGGTAGCGCCGACTGCCGCTGAGCGCGACGAAGAAGAGCGGTTTGACCGCGGCATTTTCAACAAAATGGCTGAACTCGGTTTAACAGGCATTCCGTGGCCGGAAGAATACGGCGGCATTGGCAGCGATTATTTGGCCTATGTCATTGCCGTTGAGGAGCTGTCGCGCGTCTGCGCCTCGACCGGGGTGACGCTTTCCGCGCATATATCGCTCGCCAGCTGGCCGATTTACAAGTTCGGCAACGAAGAACAAAAGCAAAAGTATTTGCGCGCCTTAGCGACTGGGGAAAAACTGGGGGCATACGCTCTGTCCGAGCCGGGGGCGGGGTCGGATGTCGCCTCGATGAAAACGCGTGCGGTAAAAGACGGGGACCACTACATTTTAAACGGCTCGAAAGTATGGATCACCAACGGCGGCGAAGCGGAAATTTACGTCGTATTTGCCGTCACCGATCCGGAAAAGCGGCATAAAGGGATCAGCGCCTTTATCGTGGAAAAAGGAACGCCGGGCTTTTCGTTCGGCAAAAAGGAAAAGAAACTCGGCATTCGTTCGTCGCCGACGACGGAGCTCATTTTTGAAGACTGCCGCATTCCGAAAGAAAACTTGCTCGGTCAAGAAGGAGAAGGGTTTAAAATCGCCATGATGACGCTCGATGGCGGCCGCAACGGCATCGCCGCCCAAGCGGTCGGCATTGCCCAGGGCGCGCTGGATGCGGCGGTGGACTATGCGAAACAGCGCGTCCAGTTCGGCAAACCGATCATCGAGCAGCAAGGGGTCGCTTTCAAGCTCGCTGACATGGCGACGGCCATTGAAGCGGCGCGGCTCTTGACCTATCAAGCGGCATGGTTGGAGTCGAATGGCTTGCCGTACGGCAAAGCATCCGCCATGGCGAAACTGTTTGCCGGCGACACGGCGATGAAAGTGACGGTCGAGGCGGTGCAAATTTTCGGCGGCAACGGCTACACGAAGGACTACCCGGTCGAGCGGTTTATGCGCGACGCGAAGATTACGCAAATTTACGAAGGAACGCAAGAAATCCAACGCCTTGTCATTTCGCGCATGTTGACACGCAATTAAACATTGCGTGTCCACTCATTCGTGTTGACACACAATTAAACACTGCGCGTCCACTCATTCGTGTTGACACACAATTAAACACTGCGCGTCCACTCATTCGTGTTGGCGCGCGATTGAAACATTGTGCGTCATTTCAATGGTTTTGGATCTGAACGGCGGCTTGGCGCTTTGGGGAAGGGCGCACGGATAGGCATGGGGCGGGGCGGCGCCCCGCCGTCAAATGGGAATGGGGGAGAGACAACGAACATGAAAAAACGGGAAGTGATTGCATCGGTCAAAGACGAAAAGCTCGTGAAAAAACGGCGCAATGAGATGATCAAAGGCGCGATTTCCTTGTTTAAACAAAAAGGTTTCCACCAAACGACGACAAGGGAGATCGCCAAAGCGTCCGGCTTCAGCATCGGCACGTTGTACGAGTACATCCGCAAGAAAGAAGACGTCCTCTATCTCGTGTGCGGCCGCATTTACGACGAAGTGCGGGAGCGGACGGAACAAGACCTCGGTGCCCACCATGGCACGATCGAAGGGTTAAGGCGCGCCATTGCCCACTATTTCCGCGTTGTTGATGAACTCGATGATGAAGTGCTCGTCATGTATCAAGAAGTGAAAGCGCTAAGCAAAGAATCGCTGCCGTATGTGTTGAATAAAGAACTCGATATGGCGGCGATTTTCGAACATATTTTGCGCGCATGCGTTGAGAGCGGGGCGTTGCAGCTTTCTGAAAGCGAAATCCGCCTGTTCGCCCACAACATCGTCGTTCTTGGGCAAATGTGGGCGTTCCGCCGTTGGGTGCTGCGGAAAATGTATACACTCGATGAATATATCGAACTGCAAACCGAGTTTTTATTAAAGGGGATTATGGAGAAACAGCGAGTCTAAAAGGGGGAGAAGAAACGATGGCGCACATTTACCGTCCGAAGCATCACGTCCGCTTTGTGACTGCATCGAGCTTGTTTGACGGCCATGACGCCTCAATCAACATTATGCGCCGCATTTTGCAGGCGAGCGGCGCCGAGGTCATCCATTTAGGCCATAACCGATCGGTGGAGGAAATCGTCAATGCCGCCATTCAGGAAGATGTGCAAGGCATTGCCGTCTCCTCGTATCAAGGCGGGCATATGGAATTTTTTAAATATATGTACGACCTGCTCCAAGAGCGGGGGGCGTCCCATATCCGCATTTACGGCGGCGGGGGCGGCGTCATCATCCCGCGGGAAATCAAAGAGCTGCACGAATATGGCATCGCCCGCATTTTCTCGCCGGAAGACGGCCGACGCCTCGGCTTGCAAGGGATGATCAACGTCATGCTTGAAGAGTGCGATTTTCCGACCGTGACGGTGGTGACCGATGAACTGGAGCGGCTTCCGTCCGGCGATGTGCAGGCGATCGCCCGGCTCATCACGCTGTGCGAATATCGCGCCGAGGGGGAAAACAGAGAGGCGGCCGCGGCGGCGGAAGCCGCCATTGAACAAGTGAAGGCGCTCGAGAAGCGCGTGCCGGTGCTCGGCATCACCGGCACAGGCGGAGCTGGGAAAAGCTCGCTCACCGATGAGCTCGTCCGCCGCTTTTTAAACGAAATTCCTGATATCAAAATCGCGATCTTGTCAGTCGACCCGACGAAGCAAAAAACGGGCGGGGCGCTGTTGGGCGACCGCATCCGGATGAACTCGATCAACTCGCCGCGCGTTTACATGAGAAGCTTGGCGACGCGCCATTCCCGCACGGAACTGTCGCCGGCGATTCGCGACGCCATTTCGGTTGTCAAAGCGGCCGGATTTGATCTTGTCATCATTGAAACGAGCGGGATCGGCCAAGGCGACGCCGCCATTACCGAAGTGTGCGACGTGTCGATGTACGTCATGACAAGCGAGTTCGGCGCGCCGACGCAGCTTGAGAAAATCGACATGATCGATTATGCCGATTTGATTGTCATTAATAAATTCGAGCGCAAAGGGTCAGAAGACGCAAAACGGCAAGTGCAAAAACAATATCAGCGCAGCCACCAGCTGTTTGACCGCGATGTTTCGGAAATGCCGGTGTACGGCACGATCGCCAGCCAGTTTAACGACCCAGGCACGAATACGCTCTTTGTCGCGCTTGTGGATACGATCAATAAAAAAGCAGGAACGAATTGGAAAACAAGCTTAAAAACGGTCGCCAATGTCGAAAAGCATAATGTCATCATCCCGAACGAGCGCCGCTACTATTTGCGTGAAATCGCGGAAACGGTCCGCTCGTACCACCGCCGCGCCGAGCAGCAAGTCGAAGTGGCAAGACGCCTGTTCCAAATTGAAGGGGCCATCGAAGCGGCGAAGGAACGGGGCGAAGCGGAAGACGTGATCCGCGCGCTCGAGACGCTCAAAGCGGATTATGAGGCGAAATTGACGCCGGAATCGAAGCGCATTTTGGCGACATGGGAAGAAACGAAAGCGAAATATGCGGCAAAACAATTTGTCACGAAAGTGCGAGACAAAGAAATTGTCACCGAACTGACGACGAAAACGTTGTCCGGTTTGGACATTCCGAAAGTCGTCTTGCCGAAATTCAAAGACTACGGAGAGATTTTGCGCTGGGTGTATAAAGAAAATGTCCCTGGCTCGTTCCCGTATACGGCCGGCGTCTTTCCGTTCAAGCGCCAAGGCGAAGACCCGAAACGGCAGTTTGCCGGCGAAGGGACGCCGGAGCGCACGAACCGCCGCTTCCATTACTTGTGCAAAGAAGACAAGGCGAAGCGGCTCAGCACCGCGTTCGACTCCGTGACGCTCTATGGCGAAGACCCGGACTACCGGCCGGACATTTTCGGCAAAGTCGGGGAAAGCGGTGTCAGCGTCTGTACACTTGATGATATGAAAAAGCTGTACAAAGGGTTTGACTTGTGCGACCCGCTCACATCCGTGTCGATGACGATCAACGGTCCGGCTCCGATTTTGCTGGCGATGTTTATGAATACGGCGATTGACCAGCAAGTCGAGAAAAAGGAAGCCGAGCTTGGCCGCCCGCTCACGCTGGAAGAGTACGAACAAGTGAAGGAATGGACGCTGCAAACGGTGCGCGGCACGGTTCAAGCCGATATTTTGAAGGAAGACCAAGGGCAAAACACGTGCATTTTCTCGACCGATTTCGCCTTAAAAATGATGGGCGACATTCAAGAGTATTTCATCAAGCACCGCGTCCGCAACTACTACTCGGTGTCGATCTCCGGCTACCATATCGCCGAGGCGGGGGCGAACCCGATCACGCAGCTGGCGTTTACGCTTGCGAACGGCTTTACGTATGTCGAGTATTACTTGAGTCGCGGCATGCACATTGACGATTTTGCGCCGAACTTGTCGTTTTTCTTCAGCAACGGCCTCGATCCGGAGTATTCGGTCATCGGCCGCGTCGCCCGTCGCATTTGGGCGATCGTCATGCGCGAAAAATACGGCGCCAACGAACGGAGCCAGAAACTGAAATACCATATCCAAACGTCCGGCCGTTCATTGCACGCGCAGGAGATCGATTTCAACGACATCCGCACGACGCTGCAGGCGCTTCTGGCGATTTATGACAACTGCAACTCGCTGCATACGAATGCCTATGACGAAGCGATCACGACACCGACCGAAGAGTCGGTCCGTCGGGCGATGGCGATCCAACTCATTATCACGAAAGAGTTTGGCCTGACCAAAAACGAAAACCCGCTCCAAGGGTCGTTCATCATTGAAGAGCTGACCGATTTGGTTGAAGAAGCGGTGTTGCAAGAGTTTGAACGGCTCAACGACCGCGGCGGCGTGCTCGGGGCAATGGAGATGCAATACCAGCGCGGCAAAATTCAAGACGAATCACTTTACTATGAAACGAAAAAACATACCGGCGAACTGCCGATCATCGGCGTCAACACGTTCTTGAACCCGAATCCGCCGTCAGAGGACGAACTGAACAACATCCAGCTCGCCCGGGCGACGTACGAAGAAAAAGAGACGCAAATCCGCAACTTGCGCGAATTCCAAGAGCGGAACAAAGACAAAGCCGGCCCGGCGCTCGAACGGCTGAAGCAAGTGGCGACAAGCGGCGGCAACATTTTCGAAGAATTGATGGAAACGGTGAAAGTCGCCAGCCTTGGACAAATCACCCGCGCCTTGTACGAAGTCGGCGGACAATACCGGCGGAATATGTAATTCGAGGGAGTTTCGTTGTTTTCTGCTTTCGATGGGCGCCCTTGATCACAATGGACAACGGCCCGTTGAACTTTAGCAGATCGGTAGAATGATGGGCAGCGGCTGTTGGCGTACTGGCCCGCCGGAGGTGAAACGAACGGAACGCGGATTGGGCCAAAAGAGCAAGACGAATGGGCTTCGTAAGGAAAAAGTGGAGCGGTGTGAACAAAGGTGATTGTGACAACGGATATGTCGGAATCGGAAGGAGGGCCGCCCTCGCCGCAGGGCTGCCCTCCTTTGCTTTTTTCGGCAAATGGGTAGCATAAACCCCGACAATTTGTTTATAATGAATGGTATGTATTCCACTTGCATTCATTTGTTTCATTAATATAGAAGGGGAGTGCTGAACTTGAGCCTGCAGCAGCAATACTCGCCGGAGGAATTGCAGGAGATGTCGTTCGTCGAGCTGGCGAACCTCATTTTGCTTGACAAGCGGGAGGCGCTGCCGTTTGATCAACTCGTTCGTGAAGCAGCAGCGCTGGCCGGCATATCGGAAGAAGAGATGGAGGCGCGGCTGGCCCAATATTACACCGATTTAAACATCGACGGCCGGTTTATTTGCGTTGGGGAAAACGTCTGGGGATTGCGCGCATGGTATCCGTTTGACCAGACAGAAGACGAAACGGTGACGATCGTCAAGCCGAAGAAGAAGAAAAAAGCGCTTGACGATGAATACGATGAATACGATGAGTTGCTTGAAGATGAAGATCTCGATTACGACGATTTGGATGAATATGATGGGGAAGAGCTCGAGCTTGATGAAGACGAGCTCTTGGAAGATGAAGAATTCGATCTGGACGAAGACGTCGCGTTTGACGATGACATTCTCGGCGATGAAGAGTTTGAGCTGGACGATGCGCCGCTTGATGAAGAGCTTGATCTCGAAGAGCCGGACGAAGACGAATAACCGCTTGACTTTGCCAGGGGAACCCGGTACAATGTGTGTTGGGCTCTTGAAAACGAACAAATCGATCGCTCCCTTACGTACGGTAAGCGGAGCGTTTTTTATTTGCGCCTTTCGCAAACACTGAAACTGTTACCGCAATTTCGGCAAGGGGGAAGACAAAATGACGAAATACATTTTTGTGACGGGCGGCGTTGTTTCCTCACTCGGGAAAGGGATTACGGCGGCTTCGCTTGGACGTTTGTTGAAAAACCGCGGGTTGAACGTGACGATCCAAAAGTTTGACCCGTACATTAACGTCGACCCAGGGACGATGAGCCCGTATCAGCACGGCGAGGTGTTCGTCACTGACGACGGTGCAGAGACGGATTTGGATTTAGGGCATTATGAACGGTTCATCGATATTAATTTAAACAAATACAGCAACGTGACGACAGGAAAAATTTATTCCGCCGTCATCCGCAAAGAGCGCCGCGGCGATTACCTAGGCGGCACGGTGCAAGTCATTCCGCACATTACCAACGAAATTAAAGAGCGCGTCTTCCGGGCCGGAAGAGAGACGAACGCCGATGTCGTCATTACGGAGATCGGCGGCACGGTCGGCGATATTGAATCGCTTCCGTTTTTAGAAGCGATCCGCCAAATCAAAAGCGATGTTGGACGCGAAAACGTCATGTACATCCACTGCACGCTCGTGCCGTACATCAAGGCGGCTGGGGAAATGAAAACGAAGCCGACGCAGCACAGCGTGAAAGAATTGCGCAGCCTCGGCATTCAGCCGAACGTCATCGTCGTGCGCACGGAAATGCCGATGCCGCAGGAAATGAAAGAGAAAATCGCCCTCTTTTGCGACATCGATCCGAAAGCGGTCATCGAGGCGCGCGATGCCGACACGCTGTATGCGGTCCCGCTTATGCTTCAAGAACAAAAACTGGACCAAATCGTGTGCGAACATTTGCGCCTCAACTGCCGCGAAGCGGATATGACCGAATGGAAGGCGCTCGTCGAGAAAGTGCGCAACTTATCGAAAACGACGAAAATCGCTTTGGTTGGCAAATACGTCGAGCTTCCGGACGCCTATATTTCTGTTGTTGAGGCGCTCCGTCATGCGGGGTATGCGTTTGACACCGACATTGATATTCAGTGGATCAATGCTGAGCATGTGACGCGTGACAATGTAGCCGACCTGTTGAAAGATGCGGACGGCATTTTGGTTCCGGGCGGGTTCGGCGACCGCGGGGTCGAAGGGAAGATTGAGGCGATCCGCTACGCCCGCGAGCAGCGCGTGCCGTTTTTGGGCATTTGCTTAGGAATGCAGCTCGCCTCGATTGAATTTGCTCGCCATGTTGTCGGGTTGTCCGGCGCCCATTCGTCCGAGTTTGACCCGAACACGCCGCATCCGATCATCGACTTGCTTCCGGAGCAGAAGGATGTCGAAGATTTAGGCGGCACGCTCCGCCTCGGCTTGTATCCGTGCAAGCTGCAGGAAGGGACGCTTGCCTACGCCGCCTACGGCGATGAAGTCATTTACGAGCGCCATCGCCATCGGTACGAATTCAACAACCAATACCGGCCGATCATGGAAGAGCACGGCTTCGTCTTTTCCGGCACGAGTCCGGACGGACGGTTGGTTGAAGTGATCGAACTCAAGGATCATCCGTGGTTCGTCGCCGCGCAATTCCATCCGGAATTCACCTCGCGCCCGACGCGGCCGCAGCCGCTGTTCCGCGAGTTTGTCAGAGCGTCGCTGAAAGAGTGACGAAAAAGGGGCTGTCCCAAAAAAAGCCGTAGAACGGCCTTTTGGGTTCAGCCCCCTTTCTTTTTTGGATATTTTTCATCTTGTCAAGCACGATGCCCATTGATCAGGCGCCGTTTTTTGGGCGGTTTCTATACCTCTTTGCCTTTGGCCGGTCGGAGAGCGCTCGCTTTCATGGCGGCTGTTATTCATATTCCGCCAAAATTTCATCGAGCAAAACGCGCAGTCCGTAGTAGATGAATGAAGCGGTGATGATCGTCGGCATGCCGATGCGGCGGCCGTCTTCGGTCGGCACGAGCGGGCGGGAAAGTTTGCTGTCGATAAAGACGGTGGCCATATCGGCCAGTCCGGGTTCATCCTTGACGAGCGCCGCGACGGCCACTGCATCAACGCCGTGCGCCTGCAGCTGTTCGACGAGGCGAATGGCCTCAGGATCGGCGGAAAAGCGGGCAAATAGAAGCGCTCGGTCCGTTTCCTGCCAGTCATCGGTTGCTGTCGGCTCAAGCCGTTTGGCTTTCGGCAGCGGATCGGGGCCAAGAAGCGCGGCGGTGACGACCGCATCGAGTTCACCTATGCCATACAGCCAAATGCGTCCATCACCGATGGCGGCCTGAGCGAGCAGACGCGCCCCGTCTTCGAGCGCCAGCTCTTCATCCGCGGCGATTTTTTGCAACAATCCGATCGTTTGCGTCGTTAAAATTTTCACGGTTCGGCCTCCCTTCGCCGCTATTATACAAAATCGGCAAACAACAAGAAAAGCAAGCAGGAAATGGGTTTGCCAAATGCGAAACATTAATAGGGAGAAAACAGGGAATAGAGGTGCATAACTGTGGGAAACAAAATTTTGATTGTCGACGACCAGTATGGCATCCGCATTTTGCTCAACGAAGTGTTTCAGCGGGAGGGGTATGTAACGTATCAGGCCGCCAACGGCATGCAGGCGCTCGAAATCGCCCGCAAACATCACCCCGATCTTGTGCTTCTTGATATGAAAATTCCTGGCATGGACGGCATTGAAATTTTAAAACGGTTGAAAGAGATTGATCCGGATATTAAGGTGATCATCATGACCGCCTACGGGGAGCTCGATATGATTCAAGAAACGAAAGAGCTCGGGGCGCTGATGCATTTTGCCAAGCCGTTTGATATTGACGATTTGCGCGTTGCCGTCAAAAAATACATTACCGCCTAGACAGCGCCATCGACGAGCGGCTTTCCTTTGGCAAAGAAAGCGCATCGGTGGACATTGATGACGCTGTCGTCTTTAGGAGAATAAAGGGTGGAAATGTTGCCGTTTTGCCGGCAAGTTGGTATGCTTATAACGTAGATGGATTTTGCGCCTGTGGACCCAGTCACCGCCAGGGCGACAAAGACGACGATCAGCTAAGGAGGATGGAACCATGCCGTTAGTATCGATGAAAGAGATGCTCAACGAGGCGCTGCGCGGCAAATACGCGGTCGGTCAATTTAACATTAACAACTTGGAATGGACACAAGCCATTTTAGCGGCGGCCGAAGAGGAAAAATCGCCGGTCATTCTCGGCGTCTCCGAAGGGGCGGCCCGCTATATGAGCGGATTCAAAACGGTCGTCAATATGGTCAAAGGGTTAATGGAAGACATGAACATCACCGTTCCGGTCGCCATCCATCTCGACCATGGATCGAGCTTTGAAAAATGCAAAGCGGCGATTGACGCCGGGTTCACCTCGGTTATGATTGACGCCTCCCACCATCCATTTGAAGAAAACGTCCGCATCACCTCGCAAGTCGTTGAATATGCTCATGCGCGCGGCGTTTCGGTCGAAGCGGAGCTCGGCATCGTCGGCGGGCAGGAAGACGACGTCGTCGGAGAAGGGATCATTTACGCCGACCCGAAAGAGTGCGAAGAGCTTGTCAAACGGACAGGCGTCGACTGTCTCGCCCCGGCGCTCGGTTCTGTGCACGGCCCGTACAAAGGAGAGCCGAAGCTCGGATTTGCCGAAATGGAGCAAATCCGCGATTTAACCGGCGTTCCGCTTGTGCTCCACGGCGGCACCGGCATTCCGACCGAACAAATTCAACGCGCGATCTCCCTTGGCACATCGAAAATCAACGTCAATACCGAAAACCAAATGGCGTTTACCAAAGTCGTCCGCGAACTGCTCGCGAAAGACCCGAACGTCTATGATCCGCGCAAAATCATCGGCCCGGGCCGCGACGCCATCAAAGCGACGGTCATCGGCAAAATGCGCGAGTTTGGCTCGTCCGGAAAAGCAGCGCGATGAATCGGCTTCGCGGGCGGCGTTTGGCCGCCGCGCGGCTGCCTTTGCATGTGCAACGAATAACAAGGAGGGTTCAGCATGAAATTTTTTATCGACACTGCCAACTTGGAAGAAATCAAACACGCCCATGAACTCGGCATTTTGGCCGGCGTCACGACCAACCCAAGCCTCGTGGCGAAGGAGAACGTATCGTTCCATGATCGGTTGCGCGAAATTACATCGATCGTTTCTGGTTCGGTGAGCGCTGAAGTCATTTCGACCGACGCCGCTGGCATGATCGCGGAAGGCGAAGAGCTGGCGAAAATCGCCCCGAACATTACGATCAAAGTGCCGATGACGCCGGAAGGCTTAAAAGCAGTCAAGGCGTTCAGCGAAAAAGGGATTCAAACGAATGTGACGCTTGTGTTCACCGCCAACCAGGCGCTCTTGGCCGCACGCGCCGGCGCGACGTACGTCTCTCCGTTCCTCGGCCGCCTCGATGACATCGGCCATAACGGTTTAGAGCTCATTTCCACCATCGCTGAGATTTTCAACATTCATGGCATTGAAACGGAAATCATCGCCGCTTCGATCCGCCATCCGCACCATGTGACAGAAGCGGCGTTGCGCGGGGCGCATATTGCCACGGTTCCGTACAAGGTGCTTATGCAATTGTTCAACCATCCGCTGACCGATCAAGGAATTGAGAAGTTTCTCGCCGACTGGAATCGGCAAAAATGAAAGTAAGCCGTTTGCCTCTTGGGTGAAGCGGGCTCGCTCTGCCGCGTTCAGGCCGGACGTGATGAGCCCGCCCGGCTTTGCTTTTTCGTCCCAGGGGTGAAGCCAACTTCCGAGCAAAGAAGGGAGACGACGATGGATAAAATGAAAATTATCGGCGGAGATCGGCTGCGGGGAACGATCAAAGTGAGCGGTGCGAAAAACAGCGCGGTCGCTTTGATTCCTGCAACGATTTTGGCCGATTCGCCGGTGACGATCGAGGGGTTGCCGGACATTTCCGACGTGCACATTTTAGGAAGCTTGATCGAAGAAATCGGCGGCTCGTTTTCGTTTGACGGCAAAGAGGCGGTCATCGACCCAACGAATATGGTGTCCATGCCGCTTCCAAATGGGAAGGTGAAAAAGCTGCGCGCCTCCTACTATTTGATGGGGGCGATGCTTGGCCGCTTCAAAAGAGCGGTTGTCGGCTTGCCGGGCGGATGTCATCTCGGTCCGCGCCCGATTGACCAGCATATCAAAGGGTTTGAGGCGCTGGGAGCCACCGTAACGAACGAGCAGGGCGCCATTTACTTGCGCGCGGAGGAACTGCGCGGAGCCCGCATTTTTTTGGACGTCGTCAGCGTCGGCGCGACGATCAACATCATGCTGGCGGCGGTGCGCGCCAAAGGGCGGACGATTATCGAAAATGCGGCGAAAGAGCCGGAAATCATTGATGTGGCGACGCTGCTCTCCAACATGGGCGCGAAAATCAAAGGAGCCGGCACCGATGTGATCCGCATTGACGGCGTCGAAAAATTATCGGGCTGCCGCCATGCCATCATCCCGGATCGGATCGAAGCCGGGACGTACATGATCGCCGCCGCGGCCACCAATGGCGAAGTCGTCGTCGACAACGTCATCCCGCAGCACGTTGAATCGCTGACGGCCAAATTGCGCGAAATGGGGGTGCGCGTGGAGACGGGGGAAGATCAAATTCTCGTCTGCGGCACCGACGTTTTGAAAGCGGTTGACGTCAAGACGCTCGTCTATCCGGGCTTCCCAACTGATCTGCAGCAGCCGTTTACCGCGCTGCTGACAAAAGCCAACGGCACAAGCGTCGTCACCGACACGATTTACAGCGCCCGCTTCAAGCATGTCGATGAATTGCGGCGCATGAACGCCAATGTAAAAGTCGAAGGCCGCTCAGCCATCGTCACCGGCCCCGTCAAACTGCAAGGGGCGAAAGTGAAGGCGAGCGATTTGCGCGCCGGGGCGGCGCTTGTCATTGCCGGGCTGATGGCTGAAGGAGTGACGGAGATCACCGGCGTCGAGCATATCGACCGCGGCTACAGCAACCTCGTCGAAAAACTGTCTGACATCGGCGCCACCATTTGGCGCGAAAAAATGACCGATGAAGAAATCGAGCAAGTGAAAAACGCGTAACGTCCAGTCGACAAAGGGGAAGGGGAGAACGACGATGGAACGAAGCTTATCGATGGAACTCGTGCGCGTCACCGAAGCGGCGGCGCTTGCCGCCGCCCGCTGGATGGGGCGCGGGAAAAAGAATGAGGCTGATGACGCCGCGACGTCGGCGATGCGCGACGTGTTTGACACCGTGCCGATGAAAGGCACCGTCGTCATCGGCGAAGGGGAAATGGACGAAGCGCCGATGCTGTATATCGGGGAAAAGCTCGGCAACGGCTATGGCCCACGCGTCGATGTCGCTGTCGACCCGCTTGAAGGGACGAACATCGTCGCTTCCGGGGGATGGAACGCCTTGGCTGTCGTCGCTGTCGCTGACCACGGTCATCTGCTTCACGCGCCGGACATGTACATGGAGAAAATCGCCGTCGGGCCGGAAGCGGTCGGGATGATTGACATTGAGGCGCCGATCATCGACAATTTAAAGGCGGTGGCGAAGGCGAAAAACAAAGATATTGAAGACGTCGTCGCGGTTGTTCTCAACCGTCCGCGCCATGAGCGTCTCATTCATGAGCTGCGTGAAGCCGGCGCCCGCATTAAGCTCATCAATGACGGCGATGTCGCCGCCGCCATTAACACGGCGTTTGACCATACCGGCGTTGACATTTTGTTCGGCTCGGGCGGCGCGCCGGAAGGAGTGCTCGCGGCGGTCGCGTTGAAATGCCTTGGCGGCGAACTGCAAGGGAAGTTGCTGCCGCAAAACGACGATGAAGTCGAGCGGTGCAAACAAATGGGCATTGACGTCAACAAAGTGCTGCGCATGGACGATTTGGTGAAAGGAGACGACGCGATTTTTGCCGCCACCGGCGTCACCGACGGCGAGCTGTTGCGCGGCGTGCGGCTGAAAGGGGCGTACGGCCTCACCCACTCCGTCGTCATGCGGGCCAAGTCCGGCACGGTCCGCTTCATCGAAGGGCGGCACAGTTTGAAGAAAAAACCGAACTTAGTCATCAAATGATATCCTACCATCCGGCCGGGCGCCGGAGCCGCGCCTGGCTCGGAAAAACAAAAAAATATTGATTAAAAAGAAGAAAAAAGGGTAAAATAGTCGTGTTGCTTATGCAAAAATAAGCTCTGCCATTCTACTTCTTTATTTCATTTCAGCCTTCATCATCTTCGAAATGAATCCCTTCGCCTGTCGAATTGATGACCAATACGTCCGAACACGAACGATGGGAGAATAGGAAAATTTGCAAAGTGTGGTGTCAAGATGGAATTAACGTTAGCAGCACTAGAAAACATGAAATTGAAGGAGCTGTATGAGCTCGCCAAGCAATACAAAATTTCATACTACAGCAAGTTGACGAAAAAGGAGCTTATTTTTGCGATTTTGAAAGCGCGTGCCGAACAAGACGGCCTCTTTTTCATGGAAGGCATCCTCGAAATCATTCCGTCGGAAGGATTCGGCTTTTTGCGCCCGATCAACTATTCCCCGAGCTCGGAAGACATTTACATTTCCGCTTCCCAAATCCGCCGTTTTGATTTGCGCAACGGGGATAAAGTATCCGGCAAAGTGCGGCCGCCGAAAGAAAATGAACGCTACTTCGGCTTGCTTCATGTCGAAGCGGTCAACGGCGAAGACCCGGAAGTCGCCAAGGAGCGCGTTCACTTTCCAGCGTTGACGCCGCTTTACCCGAATCGGCAAATGAAGCTGGAGACAACGCCGGACAAGCTGTCGACCCGCATCATCGACTTGATCGCTCCCGTCGGCTTTGGCCAGCGCGGGTTGATCGTCGCGCCGCCGAAAGCTGGCAAGACGATGCTGCTGAAGGAAATTGCCAACAGCATCACCACAAACCACCCGGATGTCGAGTTGATCGTCTTGCTCATTGACGAACGGCCGGAAGAAGTGACCGACATCGAGCGGTCGGTGCAAGGCGATGTCGTCAGCTCGACGTTTGATGAGGTGCCGGAAAACCATATTAAAGTGGCCGAGCTTGTCTTAGAACGGGCGATGCGATTAGTTGAGCATAAGCGTGACGTCGTCATTTTAATGGACAGCATCACCCGCCTCGCCCGGGCGTACAACTTGGTCATTCCGCCGAGCGGACGCACGCTCTCAGGAGGGATCGACCCAGCGGCGTTTCATCGCCCGAAGCGGTTTTTCGGCGCGGCGCGCAACATCGAAGAAGGCGGCAGCTTGACGATTTTGGCGACCGCCCTCATTGACACCGGGTCGCGCATGGATGACGTCATTTACGAGGAATTTAAAGGCACCGGTAACATGGAGCTCCATCTTGACCGCTCGCTCGCCGAGCGCCGCATTTTTCCGGCGATTGACATTCGCCGCTCGGGAACACGCAAAGAGGAGCTGCTCATCCCGAAAGAACATTTGGAAAAGCTGTGGGCGATCCGCAAAACGATGGCCGATTCGCCCGACTTTATCGAGCGGTTTTTGAACAAATTGCGCCGGACGAAGTCAAACGAAGAGTTTTTCGCCTTGCTCGATCAGGAGTGGAAACAGGGCGGCCCGCCCCGTCTGTAGGCAGTTGGCGGAATTTGCCGCGAATCGCCCGTTGCAAACTGACAGAAAAGCTGTTATAATCTTAACATGTGTGTTTTGGCTATCGCCTTTTGGTTTGTGCGATCCGTGATTTGCACCGGCTGGGTTCGCTTTATCGGAGCCTCGGCCGTTCCATGCGCCGCGCCTTGCCAAACGGGCGGGCGCGCATAAGCATGAAGCGTTCCATGCTACGAATCACTCTGTTTCGATAAGATACAGGGCGGAAGGAGATGAAAACGATGAAACAAGGCATCCATCCAGAGTACAAAAAAGTCATCGTCCGTTGCGCATGCGGCAACCAATTCGAAAGCGGTTCGGTCAAAGACGAGCTGCGCGTGGAGATTTGCTCGGAATGCCATCCGTTCTTCACGGGCAAACAAAAATTTGTTACGGCAGCGGGCCGCGTGGATAAATTCAATAAAAAATACGGCCTTAAGTAACAAGGACGTGACGAAAGCAGGCAAGCGAAACTTGCCTGCTTTTTCGTGAGAGCAGATGGAAGGCCGGTTGCTTATCAAGCTGATCCCGCTGATCGTTGCGATGGCAGACGGCAAGGAGCGGCCGATGGTTTGAGGACAGTGTTGTGTGAAAGGAGAGGCCCCGATGTACGTGATGACGCAGTCCGGCTGGCTTGAGCTCATTTGTGGATGCATGTTTTCCGGCAAATCAGAAGAATTGATTCGCCGCGTCCGCCGCGCTCAGTTTGCCAAGCAGGAAGTGAAAGTGTTCAAACCGACGATCGACAATCGTTATAGCGAAGACGCAGTCGTGTCGCACAACGGCAATTCGGTGATCGCCATTCCGGTCGCGACGCCGGCGGAAATGTTCCGCTACATTTCCGCCGCCACCGACGTCGTCGCCATCGATGAAATACAGTTTTTTTCCGACGACATCATCGATGTGGTGCAAACGCTCGCTGATTGCGGCTACCGCGTCATCGCCGCGGGGCTCGACCAAGATTTTCGCGGCGAACCGTTTGGCCCCGTGCCGGCGCTGATGGCGATCGCTGAGTCGGTGACGAAGCTGCAGGCGGTTTGCACGGTATGCGGTTCCCCGGCCAGCCGGACGCAGCGGCTCATTAACGGTGCGCCCGCCTCTTATGACGATCCGGTGATTCTCGTCGGCGCCAGCGAGGCGTACGAGCCTCGCTGCCGCCATCACCATGAAGTGCCTGGCAAACCGAAAAAGCGATACAACCACCCGCTTGCTGGACATACGGGTGAGTGATGGTGAGGCGGTCACTGATGTTGTTTGGCCGCTTTCATCGGCCAAGTGGCGAAGCGCAGCCATCGTTGATGGAAACGGTGCATATTCGTATGTTTCGCCGACCGAGAAGGGCGGAAGCGGCGCCATCATTCTCGCCCGTCTCGTGCGTCCATTCGCTATGGGAGGAAAAAGCGTTTGGCATGCGGCTCGTTCATCATTGATCGTTCGCTTGACTAGGCTGCCCCTTTTGTTCGTTCGCCGCAAAATAGACGAATGATGGCAGAAAGATTTATGGCTTGCCGTGTATCATTGACGGGCGATCATGGACATCCTAACAGCTAAGGAGGCGAAAAAGGATGAGACGCATCTGGCTGTTAGGAATGATCTTCCTGCTTTCGGCCTGTTCGCTCGCTCCGGATCATCCGTCCTACCGCCAGCAAAGCGAGGACAAAAACGGCGCGCGGCTGATGACGGACGGGCGGCCGAAGATCGACGCTGACAGAGACTTGTACAACAACTTCGACGATCCGGAAAACGTGCGGCAAAACCCGAATTTTATCAGCTTGACCGAAGGAAGCGAAAACCAGCGCGCCGATACGCGCAAGGCAGCACAACTCATCGAGCGGTACACCGATTACCACGCCGACTCCATCTGGTTTCACGGCGGCAATATGTATGTGACCGTTGATGCACCGGAAGAGCTGTCTGACGAGGAGCGGCAGCGCGAGGCGCAACGCATTGACAAGTTGCTGACAAAAGCGATCCCGACATACGAGATCATCGTGCGCGTCAACTGAGAGCTCCCGCTTGCCAAAAGCGGGGGTTTTTGTTTGGCTTCATTTCATGCTATAATCTAAAATTAGACTGTGTGGGAAAAACAGAGGTGAATGATGTGTTTGATCGGTTGGAAGCTGTGGAGCAACGGTATGAAAAGCTCAATGAACTGTTGATGGACCCCGACGTCATCAACGATCCGAAAAAGCTGCGCGATTATTCGAAAGAGCAGGCGGATTTGGAAGAAACGGTGCAAACGTACCGCGAATACAAATCGGTTCGCGAGCAGCTGGCCGAAGCGAAAGCGATGCTCGAAGAAAAGCTGGAGCCGGAGCTGCGCGAGATGGTGAAAGAGGAAATCGGCGAGCTGGAAGAACGGGAAGAGGCGCTCGTTGAAAAGCTGAAAGTGTTGCTTTTGCCGAAAGATCCGAACGATGAGAAAAACGTCATTATGGAAATCCGCGCGGCCGCCGGCGGCGAAGAGGCGGCGCTGTTTGCCGGCGACTTGTACCGGATGTATACGCGCTATGCGGAATCGCAAGGGTGGAAGACGGAAGTGATCGAAGCGAGCCCGACCGGCCTCGGCGGCTATAAAGAAATCATTTTTATGATCAACGGCAAAGGGGCGTATTCAAAGCTGAAGTTTGAAAACGGCGCGCACCGCGTCCAGCGCGTCCCGGAAACGGAGTCAGGCGGGCGCATCCATACGTCGACGGCGACGGTCGCCTGCCTGCCGGAGATGGAAGAAATCGAAGTCGAAATCAATGAAAAAGACATTCGCGTCGACACGTTCGCCTCAAGCGGACCGGGTGGGCAAAGCGTCAACACGACGATGTCGGCCGTGCGCCTCACCCATATTCCGACCGGCATTGTCGTCACGTGCCAAGACGAAAAATCGCAAATCAAAAACAAAGAAAAAGCGATGAAAGTATTGCGCGCCCGCATTTACGACAAATACCAGCAAGAAGCGCGCGCTGAATACGACCAAACGCGCAAGCAAGCTGTCGGCACCGGCGATCGTTCTGAACGCATTCGCACGTACAACTTCCCGCAAAACCGCGTCACCGACCACCGCATCGGACTGACGATCCAAAAGCTCGATCAAGTGCTCGATGGGCATTTGGATGAAATCATCGAGGCGCTCATTTTGGACGACCAAGCGAAAAAATTGGAGCAAGCGAACGATGCGTCGTAACGTACATGAAGTCCTCGCCTGGGCTTCTTCTTTTTTGCGCGCCCACGGAAAAGAGGAGCGGGCGGCGGAGTGGCTATTGTGCCACCATTTGCGCACCGATCGGGTCGGGCTGTTCGCCCGTTGGCGCGAGCCGGTCGACGAAGCGGTATATGAACGATTTGCGGCCGATGTGCGCCGCCATGCGGTGGACCATGTGCCGATTCAATATTTGATCGGCTATGAATCGTTTTACGGCCGGTTGTTTCTTGTCAATCGCCATGTGTTAATCCCGCGCCCGGAAACGGAAGAACTGGTGCTTGGCGTCCTAAAGCGGGTGCCGCGTCTATTTGCTGGTCGGAAGCGGATCGATGTCGTTGACGTCGGCACTGGCAGCGGGGCGATCGCCGTGACATTGGCGCTGGAGAACAAAGCGTTGTCGGTGACCGCAACCGATATTTCCGAAGCGGCGCTCGCGGTCGCCCGTGAAAACGCCCGGCGGCTCGGGGCGAACGTTTCATTTTTGTGCGGCGATTTGCTGCAGCCGATCATGGCCATGGGGTGGACGGTCGATGTCGTCGTTTCCAATCCGCCGTACATTCCAGAGACGGACGCCGCTATGCTTTCCCCGGTCGTCAAAAACTATGAGCCGCACACGGCGCTCTTTGGCGGCCGCGATGGGCTCGATTTTTACCGCCGCTTCGCCCGCGAGCTGCCGCTTGTGCTCGGCGCGCCGGCGCTTGCCGCTTTTGAAGTCGGCGCCGGGCAAGGGGAAGCAGTGGCGGCGCTCTTGGCCGCAGCGTTTCCAGAAGCCGAAGTGGAAGTCGATTTTGACCTCAACGGCAAAGACCGGATGGTGTACATGACGCGGCCGAAAAACGGGAAAAAGTGTTAGATTGATAGGTTTAAAAACGAGCGGCGCCGTCCACAATGAAAGGTGAAAGGACGGTGCCGATGATGACCATCAAAGGAAATGCCATTGCCATATGTTTATATATCATTCTATTAACGACAGGCGTACTCGTCGAGCTGTACGGCCACAAGACGGACGCCGGGGCGAACGCGGCGGTCGCCATCCCTGATGAGGCAATCCGCCTGCGCATTTTAGCCAACAGCGACGCCGATGAAGACCAACAATTGAAGCGAAAAGTGCGTGATGCGGTCAATGCGCAAATCAACGGCTGGGTGGCCGAACTCACTTCGTTTGAGGAAGCAAAGCGCGTCATCCGCTCTCACCTGCCGGACATCGAGCGGACGGTCGCCCGCGTGTTGCGCGATGAACAAAGCGATCAAACGTACAAAGTGGAGTTTGGCCCGGTTCATTTTCCGACGAAAGTGTACGGCAACTACGTATATCCGGCTGGCATCTATGATGCCGTGCTGATCACGCTTGGGGAAGGAAAAGGAGCAAACTGGTGGTGCGTTCTGTTCCCGCCGCTTTGTTTTCTCGATTTTTCCAACAGCGATGCCGTCATGATGGAGGCGAACCGATCGCCTGCAGGAACGAATGAACCGGTGTCGGCTGAGAGCGTCCGGTCAATGGAAGCCGGGTCGAAGCAAAACAGCGAGTCGGCCGAAGCGGAAGCTGAGGCGATGCGAAGCGGCGAGCAGGCCATCGAGCGGGACGAACCGAAAGAGGAGAGGGGTGCGATGGCGGAAACCGAAGATCGCGCCGCTTCGTCCATCCATGCGGATGTCGAGAAGGACAAAGGGCACACTGATGATCAAGAATCGTCCTTCGTCGTCATGGCCGAGCCGGAACAGCCGGTGGAAGTAAAATTTTTCTTCAAAGAGTGGCTCAGCCATCTCATTCCATAAGCATCTATCCACAAAGTTATCCACAAAAACAACAAGTTTATTCACAATTTGTGTATAACTGTGGAAAGGCATCGGGCGGGCGATCTGACGCTTGTAAAAAAATCCGCCATTTTCAAGATGAATCACGGCGATGGAGAAGGTGAAACGATTGAAAACACGTGTTTGGATTGTGGATAATATTGTTGATAAACAGCAAGTTTATCCACAAATACGAGAGGCGGCCGAATGGCTGCAGGCGGGGGAAGTAGTCGCGTTTCCGACCGAAACGGTGTACGGTTTAGGAGCGGATGCCGCCAATACGGCGGCAGTGGAGAAAATTTTTGAAGCCAAAGGGCGGCCAAGCGACAACCCGCTCATCGTCCACGTCGCCAGCCGTGCGCAAGCGGAGGCGGTAGCGGCCTCGATCCCGCCGATGGCGAAAACGTTAATGGAGCGGTTTTGGCCGGGGCCGCTCACGTTAGTATTGCCAAAACGGGCCAAAGCGGTGTCTGAACGGGTGACGGCTGGGCTGCCGACGGTGGCGGTGCGCATGCCGGATCACCCGCTGGCGCTGGCGTTGATCGAGGCGAGCGGCTTGGCGTTGGCCGCCCCGAGCGCGAATCGGTCAGGAAGGCCGAGTCCGACGACGGCGGCGCACGTGCTTGCCGATTTAGACGGGCGGATCGCCGGGGTGATTGACGGCGGTCCGACGGGCATTGGCGTGGAATCGACCGTGCTCGACTGCAGCGGGGACGTGCCGGTGATTTTGCGTCCGGGCGGGGTGACAAAAGAAATGTTAAGCGAAGTGATTGGTCATGTCGCCGAGGCGGCCGGCGGCGGGGACGAACAGGCAGCGCCGAAAGCGCCCGGCATGAAATATACGCATTATGCCCCGAAAGCGCCGCTTTGGATTGTCGCCGGCCCACCGGCGTTTTTGCAGCAGCTCGTGGACGAAAGTCGGGCGGAAGGGAAAACGGTCGGCGTGTTGACGACCGAGGAAAACAAGGACCGGTATGCGGCCGATGTCGTGCTGGCGTGCGGAACGCGCCGCGAGCTGCCGACCGTCGCCCATCGCCTGTACGACACGCTGCGCCGATTTGATGAAACGAACGTCGATCTCATTTACAGCGAGGCGTTTCCGGAAGAAGGAATCGGCGCGGCGATCATGAACCGGCTCCGCAAAGCAGCCGGCGGACGCGCCATCAGCGAACAGCGGAAATGAAAGGACGGCCGTCTGTATAGATGCAGTGAACAAGTTTCACATATCCTGGTCGAGAAAGCAGCTTGTCTATTTTTTGACGGTCGGAGGCAAGCCGCAGGCTTCTTCGTCGCGCCTTGGCGTGACGGAAGACCGAACGGAAACGCGCTTCACAGATCCATGTATGGGTTTGGAAGCGGCGTTGTTCGGTCGTGCGACAGTCGAGAAAACGGCTCTGCAAACGGTAAGGTTCAAATTGCAACTAGAGGATTTGGGGGATGCCGTTTCCAAGCGCTAAACCGGTCTGTTGTGGACCGGTTTTTTCTTTTCCGTCCGCCCGTCAATCAGGCGGCGCCCATTGGCTGCCCGCTCTGCTTCTAAACTGCCCTGGACGTGCATATGTTTAGCAATAAGGCCGGTCCGGGAGGGAAGAAACATGGGCGCATTCATCGGCGAAATCATCGCGCTGTCAATGATGGCGCTGGCGCTGGGCATGGACGCGTTTTCAGTCGCTTTAGGAATGGGGCTGTTGCGCCTCCGGCTGCGGCAAATGTTTTATATCGGGTTGACGATCGGCTTGTTTCATATTCTCATGCCGCTTGCTGGCATGGCGGTCGGCCGCCTGCTGTCGCGCGAGTTCGGAAGTGTCGCGACATACGCGGGCGGGGCGCTGCTGTTATGGCTTGGCGGGCAAATGATCATCGCCTCGTTCCGGAGGGACGATGGCTCACCGCTGTTTCCTCGTGGGGTGGGGTTGCTTTTTTTTGCGTTCAGCGTCAGCCTAGACAGCTTTTCCGTCGGGCTGAGCCTCGGCATTTTCGGAGCGCGGACGATGGTGACGATTTTGCTGTTTGGTCTGTTCAGCATGGTGCTGACATGGGTTGGGCTTTTTGTCGGCCGCCATTTTCAGCAATGGCTCGGTTCTTACAGCGAAGCGCTCGGCGGCAGCATTTTGCTGGCGTTCGGGCTCAAGCTGCTTTTTCTATAAACGGCGGCAGGCGGTTTTCCTTCAGTGGAAAAAAGCGGACTGCCTGCTTTTTTTGCGGCTCTTCACCAAAAGTTGTACTTGATTTTTTCTGAACATACCCTATTTACGCTTGTGAGGGAAAATCAGCACTTTTTGCCTATCCTTACGCAGGAACCCGCATTGCTTGTCAAGTACATGTTGTGGTGAAGAGCCTTTTTTTGCTCTTTTCCCTATGGTATATTGATGGTAAGTCATTGATGTGAAGAGGTGGTTGTATGCCATACCGCATTTTGTTCGTCTGCACGGGCAATACGTGCCGAAGCCCGATGGCCGCTGCATTGTTGGAGAATAAGCAGCTGCCAGGCGTCGAGGTGAAATCGGCCGGCGTGTTTGCGGCGGAAGGGAGCGAGGCGTCGGTTCACGCCAAGACGGTGTTGAAGGAAAAAGGAATCGAAGCGGCCCACCGCTCCTCGCAGCTGAAAAAAGAGCATATCGACTGGGCGACGCACGTGCTGGCGATGACATCCGGCCATAAAGAAATGATCGTCGAGCGTTTCCCAGAAGCGAAGGACAAAACGTTTACGTTGAAGCAGTTCGTCTCGGGAACAGACGGCGACATCGCCGATCCGTTCGGCGGGCCGATTGAAGTGTACCGGGCGGCGCGCGATGAGCTGGAGACGCTCATTGACCGCTTGGCGGAAAAGTTGCAAACAGAACAATGAGGTTGAGAAGTGAGGGGGAACACAAATGGGGGGGACAAGTCATCGGTTCGGTTTGCGCCTGAAGCTCGTCGTCTTTACGACAGCGTTGGCGCTGATCACGTATTCAACGAGCGCCTTTTTCTTGTACGTTTTGTATGATCAGTGGTTCGCCTCATGGAACAAAAGCGTGTTCACGATGATCGTGTTGCTCCTTGGCATCTTTTGGTCCGGAGTGCTTGCCTATTTGGCCGCTGGCTGGATTACAAGGCCGCTGCAACGGCTCGAGGAAGCGGCGGCAAAGGCGACGGAAGGGCATATCGATGAGGATGTTCCGCTGCCCTCTTCCCATGACGAAATTCGCTCGCTGGCTGTCGCGTTCAACCGGATGCTCGGCCATTTGCGCGCAGTCGTCGCCAATGTGGAAGAGAGCGCAGCGCGCACGACTGAAAAGACGGCGGAAATGAGGCAGGCGTCCGAAACAGTGTCAAACCGTGCACGCGATATTGCAGCGACCATTGACGACATTTCCAAAGGGGCGGCGTCTTCGGCCGAGGCGATCCAAGAAGCGGCTGCGGCGGCCGAGGATGTGCTCGCCATCGCAGTACAAGTAAAAGAAACAGCCGAGCGTGCGGAACAGTCGGTATATGGGATGGCCGAAACGCTGAAGGCAAGCCGCGATATCACCCATTCGCTTGTCAGCGGCATCGATCAGCTGGCTGACGATCAAGAACTGTCGCGGGCGGCTGTCAAGCAGCTCGAAGCACACGCCAATCAAATCGGCAACATTACGTTGCTTGTCGCGGACATCGCTGAACAGACGAACTTGCTTGCGCTCAATGCTTCCATTGAGGCAGCCCGCGCCGGCGAGCACGGCCGGGGGTTTGCCGTCGTCGCTGAGGAAGTGCGCAAGCTGGCTGATGAGAGCGCCAAGGCGGTCAAGAAAATCGCGGAACTGGTCGGCAACATTCAAAATGAAGTCGCCCGTGTGGTGGCGCAAATGGACAAGCAGGTGGCCGCCGCAAACGCTGAGGCGGCGAAAGGGGAGCGCACGAATGAGGCCATTGCGGCCATGGCGGCCTCAGCTGATGAAGTGATCCGCGCCGTCCATGACATCGCTGAGTTGGCGAAGCGTCAAATGGGGCATATGAAGCGGGCCGCGGCGCAGACGCAAGAAGTGGCGGCGATTGCTGAGCAGACGTCCGCCGGCGCGCTCGAAGTTGCGGCGGCGACCGAGGAGCAGGCCGCATCGATCAACGATGTGCATAAACTGGCTGGCGAGTTGGTTGAACAGGCCGAACAATTGCAGGCGGCTGTCGCCCGGTTCCGCACCCGTTGATGCACATGCAAATATGATTCATCGAAAGGAGGAAGGGCGATTCCTCCCTGGCTTTCGCTATCACTGCGAAGCCTAGGGCTCCCCGCCCGAACGTGATGAAAGTCGCTATTGCTTCTGACCATGGTGGAATTCGCATTCGTGAGGAAATTAAAGCACTGTTGGATGAAATGGGAATCGAGTACACCGATTTTGGCTGCGATTGTGAAACATCGGTCGATTACCCGGATTACGCGCTTCCCGTCGCTGAAAAAGTGGCGCGCGGCGAATTTGATCGCGGCATTTTGATCTGCGGCACCGGCATCGGCATGACGATCGCCGCCAACAAAGTGAAAGGGGTGCGTTGCGCCCTTTGCCACGACGTCTACAGCGCCAAGCTGACGCGCATGCATAACGACAGCAACATTCTCGCGATGGGGGAGCGCGTCATCGGCCCCGGCCTGGCGCGCGAAATCGCCAAGGCATGGCTTGAGACCGAATTTGAAGGCGGACGCCATGCGCGGCGAATCGGCAAAATCGCCGAGTATGAAAATAAGCATTTGTAGGCGGAACCAGGGCCGCATCGGAGCGGATGCGGCCTGTGGGCCATAAGCGGGAGACGCCGTGCAGCCCCATGCCGGCCGTGGGCGTCTTGCTTCATGAGAATGGCGGCAGCAAGGGAGTGTATAGAGATGCAACGAAATCGTTTAACATATTCTTGACGGAAAAGTGGCTCATCCATTTTTGACTGTCGAAGGCAAGCCATAGGCTTGCCTCTGTCACGCTAAGGCGTGACGAAAGACCGAACAACGACTCGCTTCACAGACCCATTCATGGGTCTTTAAGCGGTGTTGTTCGGTCACTCGACAGTCGGATGAAATGATCGGTAAAAACGAAGAATGTAAAAGCTTTCAATTGCATTTATATAATTTTGCTGTTTTGGTAAGACAGCTGAACCGTGGGACGCACGGGGATGGCTTGGTTGACAGCCTGCCGCAGGGCGGGTGTTCCCAAGAATCTCCCACCTCTAAGCGTGAGCGTAGGTGGGAGAGCGTTCAAAAAGTCAGGCGTGTTGATTAATCAATAAAAACCTGTTGAGAAGGCTCTGTTCCCAGCTTTTCTGCTGTAGTCGGCAAGCGTTTCGTTCTCTTCACTTGAGAACTGTCGATTCAGGGGAAACGGTTGTTTTTTCATCAGCCTTCTAGGAAAACTCCATATTCGTGAGTATCGCAGGCATCCCCGGAGCCGGACCCGGTTTTGACGAATCACCGTCGAAAGTGCCAGTGTTCGTCAACGGCAGCGTGGATAAAAACGAACGAAGGAGGGGAAGAGGACATGGACGCACGATTGACCGAATGGCGGCAGCAATGGCAAGCCATCTTGCATGAGTTTCGCAAACAGGCTCCGCTTGGCCGCGGCGATGTCGTTGTGATCGGCTGCAGTACGAGCGAGGTGCTTGGCGAGCGGATCGGCACGGCTGGATCGATGGACGTTGCCGCCATGCTGTTTGCCGAGCTTGACGCGTGGCGGCGCGAAACCGGCATTGCGCTCGCGTTTCAATGTTGTGAACATTTAAATCGGGCGCTTGTTGTCGAACGGGAAACCGCCAAAACTCACGGGCTGGAGATCGTTTCGGTCGTTCCGGTGCCGAAAGCGGGTGGGGCGATGGCCGCCTACGCCTATCGAAAGTTCGCTGACCCGGTCGTTGTCGAGGCGATTCGCGCCGATGCCGGCATTGACATCGGCCATACGCTCATCGGTATGCATTTGAAGCCGGTTGCCGTTCCCGTGCGCGTTTCGGTGAAGCACATTGGATCGGCGTGCGTGACGCTGGCGAAAACGCGGCCGAAGCTGATCGGCGGCGCCCGAGCGGTCTACTCGTTGGAAAATCCGAATGATTCCTGTTCTTTCTAGCGGTTTCATTCATTTTTTCTTTGAATTTGCCTAGCTGAAGCTGATAAAATAAAAACGAATATTCACTGATTTCGCATAAGGGGGAGCTATTGATGAATTACTTGCCACAACAAGATCCGCAAGTGTTCGCCGCTATTGAGCAAGAGCGGAAGCGGCAACATGCGAAAATTGAACTGATCGCCTCGGAAAACTTTGTCAGCCGCGCGGTCATGGAAGCGCAAGGGTCGGTGCTGACGAACAAATATGCGGAAGGCTATCCGGGACGCCGCTACTACGGCGGTTGTGAATATGTCGACATCGTCGAAGATTTGGCGCGCGAGCGAGCGAAGCAGTTGTTTGGAGCGGAGCATGTGAACGTCCAGCCGCACTCCGGGGCGCAGGCGAACATGGCCGTTTATTTCACCGTTCTTGAGCACGGCGACACGGTGCTTGGCATGAACTTGTCGCACGGCGGCCATTTGACGCACGGCAGCCCGGTCAATTTCAGCGGCATTCAGTACAATTTTGTCGAATACGGCGTCGATCCGGAAACGCATGTCATTGACTATGACGACGTGCGCGAAAAAGCGCGCCTTCACCGGCCGAAGTTGATCGTCGCCGGCGCGAGCGCCTATCCGCGCATCATCGACTTCGCCAAGTTCCGCGAGATTGCCGATGAAGTCGGCGCCTATTTAATGGTTGACATGGCCCATATTGCCGGTCTTGTTGCGGCAGGTGTTCATCCGAATCCAGTGCCGTACGCCCATTTCGTTACGACGACGACGCACAAAACGCTGCGCGGTCCGCGCGGCGGGATGATTTTATGCCAGGAGCAGTTCGCCAAACAGATCGACAAAGCCATTTTCCCTGGCATTCAAGGCGGCCCGCTCATGCATGTCATTGCCGCCAAAGCCGTCGCGCTCGGCGAAGCGTTGCAAGACGACTTTAAAGTCTACGCGAAGCGCGTCGTGGAGAATGCCAAACGGCTCGCAGCCGCCTTGCAAAACGAAGGATTCACTCTCATTTCCGGCGGCACGGACAACCATTTGCTGCTTGTCGATTTGCGCCCGCAGCAGCTGACCGGGAAAACGGCGGAGAAAGTGCTCGATGAGGTCGGGATTACGGTCAACAAAAACACGATTCCGTACGATCCGGAAAGCCCGTTTGTCACAAGCGGCATCCGCATCGGCACGGCCGCGGTCACGACGCGCGGCTTCGGATTGGAAGAGATGGACGAAATCGCTGCCATCATCGGCCTTGTGCTGAAAAACGTCGGCAGCGAACAAGCGCTTGAGGAAGCGCGCCAACGCGTGGCCGCTTTGACGGAAAAGTTTCCGCTCTATCAAGACTAAGCGCCGCCGCTTCGTCCGAAACCGTACGGTGCACCGCCTCCGGATTTGGCGGTGCGCCTTTTTCCGTTCGTTCGGCAGTTGAATAGGCGCTCGTTTTCCAGTAGAATGTATAGAAGTGCAGCGCATACATACGGAAGAGGAGAGTTGACCCATGGGAAAAGTGTACGTCTTTGATCATCCGCTCATCCAGCATAAATTGACCTACATTCGCGACAAGAATACGGGCACGAAAGAATTTCGCGAGCTTGTCGACGAAGTGGCGACGTTGATGGCGTTTGAAATTACACGCGATCTGCCGCTTGAGGAAGTCGAGATCGAAACCCCCGTCAGTAAAGCCAGAGCGAAAGTGATCGCCGGCAAAAAACTGGGCGTCATTCCGATTTTGCGCGCCGGCATCGGCATGGTTGACGGCATCCTGAAGCTCATCCCGGCGGCGAAAGTCGGCCATATCGGCTTGTACCGCGATCCCCAAACATTAAAGCCGGTCGAATATTACGTCAAGCTGCCGAGCGATGTCGAAGAGCGAGATTTTATCATCGTCGACCCGATGCTCGCAACCGGCGGATCAGCGGTGGCGGCGATCGATGCGCTGAAAAAGCGGGGAGCGAAAAGCATTAAATTTATGTGCCTGATCGCGGCGCCGGAAGGGGTCAAAGCGGTGGAGACGGCTCACCCGGATGTGGACATTTACATCGCTGCCCTTGATGAACGGTTGAACGACTACGGCTATATTGTCCCTGGTCTCGGCGACGCCGGCGATCGGCTGTTTGGCACAAAATAACGGTTGCAAGACGCCCCGCTCCGCGCGGGGCTCGCATTCCATCGAGCGGCGGAGAGGGTGCCTTGCCCATGCGTCAGTTAAGCGTTTGCATCGAATAGGCCGCGGCAGAAAGATGGCGCTGAGAAACCGTTCCGTTTGCAAGACCAAGTATACAGGATAATGAAAAGGAAAATAGGCTAAAAATAAAATATATCATTATACATCATCATTGTGAGAGGAAAATGAGAAATTGTCACAAATTATTAATATTTGCCCTATGTGAATGAGGTTTTACGTGGAAACACATTGACATTGACCAGGCCGTATTGTATCCTTTACAAGGGGTAGATTGAGAAGGTTTTCATTATGTTAAAGGGTGTGTTGGCATGTCCCCAAAACAGCGCCACCCGTTTCAAGCCATGGCATTGATGTCCGCCATCGTCTCCCAACTTGTCGGTTCCATTTTAGTCGGCGTCTTCGGAGGGAGATGGATCGATGATCGATTTGGCACCGAGCCGATCTTTTTGATCGTCGGCCTCTTGCTCGGACTGGCGGCCGGCGTGTATGCCATGTTGCGCTTGATCCGCCAATATTTCTCTGAGGAGTAATAAAATGGGAAGTCTTCAAACGGTGTTTTTGCGGCAAGTTCGGTACATATTGTATTTGCTCGCCATCTATACGCTCGGCTTTGGGTTTACGCCGTATAAAACCGTTTTTCTCAGCTTGATTCTCGGCACATCGATCAGCCTCCTCATGGTTTGGAACTTAACCTGGAAAATCGAAAAATTCGGACAAGCGGTAGCGGCGCAGAAAAAAGTGCGCACATTAGGCACCTTGTCGCGTTTGGCGCTTGCCGCATTGACCGCTGTTATTGTTCTAATGTATCCGCAACATTTCGATATCGTGCCAACCGTTTTGGGATTAATGACATCCTACATTGTCATTATAATAGATTTCTTCTTTCACAAATGGAAAAACGACAAGCTGCACGTATGAAAGCGAGGTGAGAGAGGATGGAGCATAAAGCGCCGCTTGTCAAATTTTTAGGCCTTACGTTTAATTTATCTGATATGTTGATGATTACGATCACGAGCTTGATCGTGTTCATCATTGCTGTTGCGGCTACTCGCTCGCTTCAGCTGCGCCCGACGGGAATGCAAAACTTTATTGAATGGGTCTTTGACTTTGTCAGAGGCATCATCAACAGCACGATGGATTGGCAAACGGGCGGCCGCTTTTTGACGCTGGGCGTCACGCTCATCATGTATGTGTTTGTGGCCAATATGCTTGGACTGCCGTTTTCCGTTCATGTAAACGGTGAACTTTGGTGGAAATCGCCGACCGCGGATGCGACCGTTACGTTGACGCTGGCGGTGATGGTCGTCGCCCTCACCCACTACTATGGCGTCAAAATGAAAGGGGCGTCCGAATATTTGCGCGATTACACCCGTCCAGTCGCCTGGTTGTTCCCGCTCAAAATCATCGAAGAGTTTGCCAACACGCTGACGCTCGGTTTGCGTCTTTTCGGGAACATTTACGCCGGGGAAATTTTGCTTGGCTTGCTCGCCAGCCTTGGCACGAACTACGGTGTGCTTGGCGCTGTTGGCGCAGCCATCCCGATGATGGTGTGGCAAGCGTTCAGCATTTTTGTCGGCTCTATTCAGGCGTTCATTTTTACGATGCTAACCATGGTTTATATGGCTCATAAGGTCAGTCATGACCATTGAGCATTCCTTTCATTAAGAGTAAGACTTGAAACATTACTTTAACATTGCGAAGGAGGATCTATCAACATGAGTTTGGGTGTACTTGCAGCTGCGATTGCGGTAGGTTTGGGGGCGTTGGGCGCCGGCATCGGCAACGGGTTGATCGTTAGCCGTACCATCGAAGGGATTGCCCGTCAACCGGAATTGCGTCCGGTTTTGCAAACGACGATGTTCATCGGGGTTGCATTGGTTGAGGCGCTTCCGATCATCGGTGTCGTCTTCTCGTTCATTTACTTAGGTCGATAAGAAATCGATAATGGAAAGTGATGGCGAAGTTCGTGTCAACGATCACCTTCGCCATTCCTTTATGTGCAATTTTGCGAGGTCGCCTTAGTGCGACAGCTGTCGAAAGGAGTGAAACGCGGTGTTGTGGAAGGCAAACGTATGGGTGCTCGGCGAAGCGGCGCATGGCATCAGCGGCGGCACGATTATTTACCAATTGCTGATGTTCATCATTTTGCTGGCCTTGCTGCGCAAATTCGCTTGGCAGCCGTTAATGAATATCATGAAACAACGTGAAGAACATATCGCGAACGAAATTGACCAAGCGGAAAAACGCCGGCAAGAAGCAGAGAAACTTCTTGAAGAACAGCGCGAACTGATGAAACAATCGCGCCAAGAAGCGCAAGCGCTCATTGAAAACGCGCGCAAGCTTGCTGAAGAGCAGAAAGAACAAATTGTCGCCTCGGCCCGCGCGGAAGCGGAACGGGTGAAAGAAGCGGCGAAAAAAGAAATCGAGCGTGAAAAAGAACAGGCGATGGCCGCGCTCCGCGAACAAGTGGCTTCGTTGTCTGTCTTGATCGCTTCAAAAGTGATTGAAAAAGAGCTGACCGAGCAAGATCAACGCAAGCTGATCGAAGCGTACATCAAAGACGTTGAAGAGGTAGGAGGAGCGCGATGAACCAAGAAGTGATCGCCAAACGGTACGCGTCCGCTTTGTTCCAAATCGCGCTCGAACAAGGACAGCTTGATCGAATCGAAGAAGATGTTCGCGCCGTGCGCCAGGCGTTGGCGGAAAACGGCGAGTTTTTATCGCTTCTTTCGTATCCGAAACTTTCCTTGGATCAGAAAAAAGCGCTCATCCGTGAAGCATTCGCCGATGTGTCCACCCCGGTGCAAAACACGCTTCTCCTTCTTCTGGAGCGCCATCGTTTCGGCCTTGTGCCTGAGCTGGCAGAACAATTTCTCGCCCTCGTCGACGATGCGCGCGGCATCGCCAAGGCGGCCGCCTATTCGGCGCGGCCGTTGACGGATGAAGAACTGCGGGCGCTTTCCGACGTCTTTGCTCAAAAAGTCGGCAAACAGACGCTTGAGATTGAAAATATCATCGATCCGGAACTCATCGGCGGCGTGAAGCTGCGCATCGGCAACCGCATTTACGATGGCAGCGTCAGCGGGCAGCTTGAGCGGATCCGGCGGCAGCTGATCGGCTAACATTTGAAGACAGGGGTGAAAGGCATGAGCATTCGAGCGGAAGAAATCAGCGCGCTCATTAAGCAGCAGATCGAAAACTATGAATCGCAAATCCAAGTGAGCGACGTCGGCACCGTCATCCAAGTCGGCGACGGGATCGCGCGCGCTCATGGGCTCGATAACGTCATGTCCGGGGAGCTCGTCGAGTTTGCCAACGGCGTCATGGGCATGGCTTTGAACTTGGAAGAAAACAACGTCGGTATCGTTATTTTAGGACCGTACACCGGCATTAAAGAAGGCGATGAAGTGCGCCGCACGGGCCGGATCATGGAAGTGCCGGTCGGGGAAGCGCTCATCGGCCGCGTCGTCAACCCGCTCGGCCAGCCGGTTGACGGCTTGGGACCGGTGGAAACGACGGAGACGCGTCCGATTGAAAGCCGTGCGCCGGGCGTTATGGACCGGAGATCGGTGCATGAGCCGCTGCAAACCGGGATTAAAGCGATCGACGCGCTCGTGCCGATCGGCCGCGGCCAGCGCGAACTCATCATCGGCGACCGGCAAACGGGGAAAACGTCCGTCGCCATTGACACGATCATCAACCAAAAAGACCAAAACATGATTTGTATTTATGTCGCCATCGGGCAAAAAGAATCGACGGTCCGCACCGTTGTCGAAACGCTCCGCAAACACGGCGCGCTCGACTATACGATCGTCGTCACCGCTTCGGCGTCGCAGCCGGCTCCGCTTTTGTTCTTGGCGCCGTATGCCGGTGTGGCGATGGGCGAGTATTTCATGTATAAAGGCCAACACGTGTTAGTGGTCTATGACGATTTATCGAAACAAGCCGCGGCATACCGTGAATTGTCGCTCTTGCTTCGCCGTCCGCCGGGCCGTGAAGCGTATCCGGGGGATATTTTCTACTTGCACTCCCGCCTGCTTGAGCGCGCAGCGAAATTGAGCGATGCCAAAGGCGGCGGTTCCTTGACCGCGCTTCCGTTCGTCGAAACGCAAGCAGGCGATATTTCCGCGTACATTCCGACGAACGTCATCTCGATTACGGACGGGCAAATTTTCTTGCAATCGGACTTGTTCTTCTCCGGCGTCCGCCCAGCGATCAACGCAGGGTTGTCCGTTTCGCGCGTCGGTGGGGCAGCGCAAATCAAAGCGATGAAAAAAGTAGCCGGGACGCTCCGTTTGGACTTGGCCGCTTACCGTGAGCTGGAGGCGTTCGCCCAATTCGGCTCCGACCTCGACAAGGCGACGCAAGCGAAGCTCGCCCGCGGGGCGCGCACGGTCGAAGTGCTGAAGCAAGATTTGCATCAGCCGATTCCGGTCGAAAAACAAGTGTTGATCATCTATGCATTGACGCGCGGCTTTTTGGACGACATTCCGGTTGAAGATGTGCGCCGTTTCGAGAAAGAGTTTTACTTGTGGCTCGACCAAAACGGCCAACACTTGCTTGAGCACATCCGCACGACGAAAGATCTTCCGAACGAAGACGATCTCAATCAAGCGATCGAAGCGTTCAAGAAAACGTTTGTCGTTTCACAATAAGGCCGGCGGGGGCATATCGCCCCCTCACGCCTGTTAGAACCCGTGCAGCAAAAAGGTGGTGAAACCTTTGGCATCGTTACGCGATATTAAAACGCGCATCAATGCGACGAAGAAGACAAGCCAAATTACAAAAGCGATGGAAATGGTCTCGACGTCGAAGCTGAACCGAGCGGAGCAAAACGCGAAATCGTTCGTTCCGTACATGGAGAAGATTCAAGAAGTCGTGGCCAACGTCGCGCTTGGCGCCGGGGGCGCATCGCATCCGATGCTCGTTTCGCGCCCGGTGAAAAAGACCGGGTATCTCGTGATCACGTCGGACCGCGGTCTGGCTGGCGCGTACAACAGCAACGTGCTGCGCCTCGTGTACCAAACGATCCAAAAGCGCCATGCTTCTCCGGATGAATATGCGATCATCGTCATCGGCCGCGTCGGGTTGAGCTTCTTCCGCAAGCGGAACATGCCGGTCATTCTCGACATCACGCGCTTGCCGGACCAGCCGTCGTTTGCTGATATTAAAGAAATCGCCCGCAAAACGGTTGGGTTATTCGCCGACGGTACGTTTGACGAGCTGTATATGTATTACAACCATTACGTGAGCGCGATCCAGCAAGAGGTGACGGAACGGAAGCTTCTGCCGCTCACTGACTTGGCGGAGAATAAGCAGCGCACGGTGTACGAATTTGAACCGTCGCAAGAAGAAATTTTGGACGTTTTGTTGCCGCAGTATGCGGAAAGCCTCATTTACGGCGCATTGCTCGATGCAAAAGCAAGCGAACACGCCGCCCGCATGACGGCGATGAAGAACGCAACGGACAATGCGAACGAGCTCATTCGCACATTGACGCTTTCCTACAACCGCGCTCGCCAAGCGGCGATTACGCAAGAAATTACGGAAATTGTCGCCGGAGCAAACGCCTTGCAATAGGGGACTAGCAAGTTAGGAGGGAAAACGATGACAAGAGGACGCGTTATCCAAGTCATGGGTCCGGTTGTAGACGTCAAGTTTGAGAACGGCCACTTGCCGGCGATCTACAACGCCCTGAAAATTCAACATAAAGCGCGCAACGAAAACGAAGTCGACATCGACTTGACATTGGAAGTCGCCTTGCACCTTGGCGATGATACAGTACGGACGATCGCGATGGCGTCCACAGACGGCCTCATCCGCGGCATGGAAGTCATCGATACCGGTGCACCGATTTCGGTGCCGGTCGGCGAAGTCACGCTTGGCCGCGTGTTCAACGTCTTGGGCGAGCCGATCGACCTCGAAGGCGACATTCCGGCTGACGCCCGCCGCGACCCGATTCACCGTCCGGCGCCAAAATTCGAGGAATTGGCGACGGAAGTCGAAATTTTGGAAACGGGGATTAAAGTCGTTGACTTGCTTGCCCCGTATATTAAAGGCGGAAAAATCGGTTTGTTCGGCGGCGCTGGCGTAGGAAAAACGGTCTTGATTCAAGAGCTGATCCACAACATCGCCCAAGAGCACGGCGGGATTTCCGTCTTTGCTGGCGTCGGCGAACGGACGCGTGAAGGAAACGACTTGTACCATGAAATGAAAGACTCCGGCGTCATCAGCAAAACGGCCATGGTGTTCGGACAAATGAATGAGCCGCCGGGGGCGCGGATGCGCGTCGCCTTGACCGGCTTGACGATGGCCGAATACTTCCGTGATGAACAAGGCCAAGACGTGTTGCTCTTTATCGATAACATCTTCCGTTTCACGCAGGCCGGTTCGGAAGTGTCGGCGCTGTTAGGCCGCATGCCGTCGGCCGTTGGTTACCAACCGACATTGGCGACGGAGATGGGTCAATTGCAAGAGCGGATCACGTCGACGGCGAAAGGATCGATCACCTCGATTCAAGCGATTTACGTCCCGGCCGACGACTATACGGACCCGGCTCCGGCGACGACGTTCTCGCACTTGGATGCGACGACGAACTTGGAGCGGAAGCTCGCGGAGATGGGGATTTATCCGGCCGTTGACCCGCTCGCTTCGACATCGCGTGCGTTGGCGCCGGAAATCGTCGGCGAGGAGCACTACCAAGTCGCCCGCAAAGTGCAGCAAACGCTGCAACGTTATAAAGAATTGCAAGACATCATCGCCATCTTGGGGATGGATGAACTGTCGGATGAAGACAAACTCGTCGTTCATCGCGCCCGCCGCATCCAGTTCTTCTTGTCGCAAAACTTCCACGTGGCGGAGCAGTTCACGGGCCAACCGGGCTCCTACGTGCCGGTGAAAGAAACAGTGCGCGGCTTTAAAGAAATTTTGGAAGGCAAATACGACCATCTTCCGGAAGATGCGTTCCGCTTAGTGGGCCGCATTGAAGAAGTCGTTGAAAAAGCGAAAGCGATGGGTGTCGAAGTGTGACCCGGGATAGGGGGATTGGACAATGAAAACGATCCACGTGAGCGTCGTTACTCCTGATGGCCCGGTGTACGAAGACGATGTTGAGATGGTCAGCGTCAAAGCGAAAAGCGGCGAGCTCGGCATTTTGCCGGGGCACATTCCGCTTGTCGCCCCGCTCGAGATCAGCGCGGCCCGGCTGAAAAAAGGCGGCAAAACGCAATACATTGCCGTCAGCGGCGGCTTTTTGGAAGTCCGCCCGGACAAAGTGACGATTTTGGCTCAAGCTGCTGAACGGGCGGAGGACATTGACGTCCTCCGCGCCAAAGCGGCGAAAGAGCGGGCGGAGCGCCGCCTGCAAAGCCAGCAGGATGACATCGACTTCAAGCGGGCTGAACTGGCGTTAAAACGCGCCATGAACCGTTTGAGTGTTGCGGAAATGAAGTAAAAAGCAGGGGAAAACTCCCCTGCTTTTTTTGATGAAAACAGAAGAATCGTCCGTCAAGGAGAGAGGCAAACGCTCTCTCTTTTTTCGTTCCTCGCATTCCGTCGTTTCAACAAAGATGAAGCGCTTACATGAATGGATACAGTGTTGACAGTGTTAACTTGAAGTTTTGCTGACACGGCTGGATATAAATGTTATAATGAAATCGAAGGAATTATTGAAAAATTTCATCATTAACACCATACGTATGTAGTAAACCGGAAGGGGGCGAGCTGGTTGAGCAACATCTATGCAAACAGTTATTTGATCATCTTCGTCTTCCTTTGCCTCGGTGTGTTGCTGCCGATCGGGGCGCTCACGGCCGGGCGGTGGCTGCGGCCGCACGTGCCGAGTGATGCAAAGGCGACAACGTATGAAAGCGGTAACAATCCCTTTCACGACTCGCGCGTTCAGTTCCAAGTTCGGTACTACCTATTTGCCTTGCTGTTTGTCATTTTCGATATCGAGACGGTGTTTTTGTACCCGTGGGCTGTTGTCTATGACCAACTCGGTTTGTTCGCGTTGGTGGAAATGATCATTTTCATCGTTTTGCTTGCCATTGGCCTTATCTATGCTTGGAAAAAGAAGGTGTTACGATGGATGTGAAATGGGAGGGTTTTTCTGGCGTCGAAATGGAAGAAGTGAAGCGAAACGTCTTTTTGACGACGTTGGAACAGTTGAAAGGATGGGCCCGAAGCAGTTCGCTTTGGCCGTTGACGTTCGGCCTTGCCTGTTGCGCTATCGAGATGATGGCGGTCGGCGGCGCCCATTACGACCTCGACCGGTTCGGTTCGTTTTTCCGCGCCTCGCCGCGGCAGGCGGACGTCATGATTGTCTCGGGCACGGTGACGAAAAAAATGGCGCCGCTCTTGCGCCGGTTGTATGACCAAATGCCCGAACCGAAATGGGTCATCGCCATGGGTTCGTGTGCGACAGCCGGCGGCCCGTACGTCAAATCGTACAGCGTCGTCAAAGGCGTCGACCAAATTGTCCCGGTGGACGTGTACATACCAGGCTGTCCGCCGAACCCGGCAGCGCTCATCTACGGTATTCATAAATTAAAAGAAAAAATCCGACTGGAAGCCAAAACGGGGAAGAAGGTGCTGTAACCGATGGATGAAGAAAAAGATTTGGCCCAGCGAAAAAAAGAAGCCGCTGAGCGGGCAAAACAGCTGGCGCGCGAACGGCTCGCGGCTAGGCAGGCAGATGAACAGGCCAAGTCAGCCGCCGAAACGGGCAGTTTGAAAACGCCCCCGAATTCGAATGGCAGCCAGCTCGAAACAACGAAGGGAGAGGCAACGGAACCGGCATCGGCCGACGATCTTGCATTGGCGAAAAAACGAGCAGCCGAGGAAGCGCGGGCGAGGGCCGCCGAACTGCGAAGACAGCGGGAAGCAGCCGCGACAGGCGGCGCGACCGAAGGCGACCTCGAGGCGGCGAAGAGAAAGGCGGCGGAGGAAGCGCGGGCGAGGGCGGCGGAGCTGCGAAGACAGCGCGAGGCCGCTGCGTCTGGTGCGGCGACCGAAGGCGACCTCGAGGCGGCGAAGAGAAAGGCGGCGGAGGAAGCGCGGGCGAAGGCGGCGGAACTGCGGAGACAGCGCGAGGCGGCGGAAAGCGGTGCGGAGGATGATCTTGAGTTGGCGAAGAAAAAGGCAGCTGTGGCCGCGAAGGCGAGAGCTGCTGCATTAGCCAAACAAAAAGCCGCTGAAGCGTCGGGCGACGATGACGAGCTAGCCAAGCAAAAAGCGGCCGCCGCGGCGAAAGCGAAAGCTGCGGCCGCGGCAAAAGCGCGGGCGGCGGCCTTGGCGAAGCAACAAGGCGGCGCTGGCGATGAGGGGGCGAAACAAAAAGCGGCAGCGGCCGCCCGGGCGAAGGCCGAAGAAACTGACGGAGGAACCGGACGGTATGCCGCTCCGTCGCCGAACGATCCGCTGCTTGAGAAATATGTCCGCATCATTCATGAGCATCTCGGTTCGGACGTGTTCGAGGATGCATACATCAACCGGCTGGCGAAAGATGTGCCGACGCTTGTCGTGAAAAAAGAGGCGTACTACAAAGTCGCCGAGTTGTTGAAAGGCCATGAACAGCTTCGGTTTGATTATTTATCCGAGCTGCACGGCACCGATTTTCAAACGCATATGGAAGTGTACGTCCATTTGTATTCCTATCCAAACCGGCAGCCGGTGGCGCTGAAAGTCAAAATCGAGCGCGACAACCCGGAAGTCGATTCGCTCGTTCCGCTTTGGCCGGGGGCGAACTGGCCGGAGTGCGAAGCGTACGATTTGCTTGGCATCCGTTTCCGCGGCCACCCGAACTTAATCCGCATCTTCCTCGGCGAACAATGGGTCGGGCATCCGTTGCGCAAAGATTACGAGCCGTATGATGCGGAGGTGTAGATGATGCTGCGCACAGAAGAAATGATTTTAAACGTCGGCCCTCAACACCCGAGCACGCACGGGGTGTTCCGCCTCATTTTAAAAATTGACGGCGAGATCATTCAAGAAGCGACACCGGTCATCGGCTATTTGCATCGCGGAACGGAGAAAATTGCCGAAGGGCTGCAATATACGCAAATCATCCCGTACACCGACCGGATGGACTATTTATCAGCGATGACGAACAACTATGTGCTTTGCCATGCGGTCGAAACGATGATGGGCATTGAAGTGCCGGAGCGGGCCGAATATTTGCGCGTTCTCGCCATGGAGCTTGGGCGGATCGCCAGCCACCTTGTCTGGTGGGGGACGTACTTGCTTGACCTTGGCGCGACGAGCCCGTTTTTGTACGCGTTCCGCGAACGCGAAATGATTATTAATCTATTAAATGAGCTGTCTGGAGCGCGGTTGACGTTCAACTATATGCGCATCGGCGGGGTCAAATGGGATGCGCCGGACGGTTGGATTGACAAAGTGAAGCAGTTCGTTCCGTACATGCGGGAGAAACTTCACGGCTATCATGAGCTTGTCACCGGCAATGAAATTTTCCGCCAGCGCGTCACCGGCGTCGGGCGGTATACGAAAGAAGAGGCGATCAGCTATTCGCTGAGCGGCGTCAACTTGCGGTCGACCGGCGTCAAATGGGATTTGCGCAAAGATGAACCGTATTCGATCTATGACCGCTTTGATTTTGACGTGCCGGTGCGCGAGGGCGGCGATTGCCTCGCCCGCTATGAATGCCGGATGGCGGAAATCGAACAGTCGCTCCGCATCATCGAGCAGGCGTGCGAGCAATTTCCGCCTGAGGGGCCGATCATGGGAAAAGTGCCCCGCATCATTAAAGCGCCGCCGGGTGAGACATTTGTCCGCATCGAAGCGCCGCGCGGCGAGATCGGCTGCTATATTGCGAGCGACGGCAAAAAAGAGCCGTACCGCCTCAAATTCCGGCGCCCATCGTTTTACAACTTGCAAATACTCCCGAAGCTGCTCAAAGGGGAAAACTTGGCCAATGTCATCGCCATTCTTGGGTCGATTGACATTGTGCTTGGGGAGGTCGACGGATGATGGAACAATGGCTTGAATCCACGCCTGGCTGGTCGAACATCGCCCTGTTTTTCGGGCTTGGGGCGCTGCTTTTGGCGGTTGTGCTCGCCTTTGTCACATACGGCATTTTGGCTGAACGGAAAGTGATGGGGTTTATGCAAGGGCGCATCGGCCCGAACCAAGTCGGCGGCCGCTTCGGACTGCTGCAAACCGTTGCCGATGTGTTGAAGCTGCTTTTGAAAGAGGATACGATCCCGAAAGCGGCCGACCGTCCGCTCTACGTGCTGGCGCCGATCATCGCCTTTGTGCCGTCGTTTATGGTGTTGGCGGTATTGCCGTTTACCGATGCGTTCCGGTTCGCCGATATTGGCGTCGGCCTTCTGTATTATATCGCTGTCTCCGGCTTGACGACCGTCGGCGTTGTCGCCGGCGGCTGGGCGTCAAACAACAAATACGCTCTGCTTGGCGGCATGCGGGCAGCCGCGCAAATGATTTCCTATGAGATTCCGCTCGTCATGTCAGCGCTTGGCGTCGTGCTTTTGGCTGGAAGCATGAATTTAGTCGACATCGTTGCGGCGCAAAAAGACGTCTGGTTCATTTTCGCCCAGCCGTTGGCGTTTTTGATTTTCCTCATTGCCGCGGTGGCCGAGTTGAACCGGACGCCGTTTGACTTGCCGGAGGCGGAGTCCGAGTTGGTCGCCGGCTTTCATGTCGAATATTCCGGATTCCGTTGGGCGTTCTTTATGCTCGCCGAGTATGTGTATTTGTTCGCCATGGCGGCGCTTGTGACGATTTTGTTTCTCGGCGGCTGGCATCCGGTCGCCTTTCTCGGCTGGATTCCTGGCGCGGTCTGGTTTGCGCTGAAGTTTTGTGCGGTTGTTTTCGTCCTCATTTGGTTTCGCGCCACATTTCCGCGCGTGCGCGCCGACCAGCTGATGGAGTTCGCCTGGAAAGTGCTGCTTCCGCTTTCGCTCGTCAACATTGTGCTGACGGCGGTCGTTAAAGCGTGGTTTTTCTAAAAAAGCCGGTGATTTAGTGAAAAGTCGCGAAAAACGGACTTTTCTCAAATTGAGAAGTCCTGTAAAATCAACGTCTCTCTTTCAACCAAAAGCAACGGATTCGGCGAAATCGGTCGTTTTTCGCCAGTCCTCTAAAGAAACAAAGCAACTTGTCTTGCCAGGAAGGGGGCAGCCGCCCATGAGCATGGCCTCCTCCTTCGGGCAGAGGTCGTGTCGGAACGCCACTTTTCCCATGAGAGGGGTAGACGGATGATAGGGTTGATGAAAGGATTGGCGTATACGTTAAAAGAGTTGACGCGCGAAAAAGTGACGTACGATTACCCGCACGAACCGCTCCCGCTCCCGGATCGGTTTCGGGGCATCCAGAAATTTTATCCCGAAAAATGCATCGTGTGCAACCAGTGTGTCAACATTTGCCCGACCGAATGCATCCAGCTGACCGGGAAAAAACATCCCGATCCGACGAAAAAAGGGAAAGTGATTGAGACGTACAACATCAACTTTGAAATTTGCATTTTATGTGATTTGTGCACGGAAGTATGCCCAACGGAAGCGATTGTCATGACGAACAACTTTGAGCTCGCGGAATACAGCCGCGACGCTCTGTATAAAGATTTGGCCTGGCTTGATGAAAACGATACGAACATAAGAAGGGAGAATAAGCCGTGAGCGGAACGGACATCGCCTTTTTCTTGCTCGCCCTCACGGCGATTGCCGGGGGAGTGACGATGCTCCAGCTGACGAACGTCGTCCATATGGTCATCGCCCTCGTCATGACATTTTTGGGCATTGCCGGGCTGTACGTGCTGTTGTCCGCCGAATTTGTCGCTGTTGTGCAAGTGCTCATCTATTCCGGAGCCATCACGATCATCATGCTGTTTGCGATCATGCTGACGCGCCATCACACAGACGAAAGGGAGCGCCAAACCACCGGCGGCGTCTGGCATAAAGCGGTTGCCGCCCTCTCCGTCATCGCCTTCGGCCTTGCCGTCTACTTCGGCATCCGCCAGCTCGACTTCAGCGCTGACGGCAGCGCGCTGGCGGGCGACAACGCTAAGGCGATCGGCAAGTTGCTTTACTCGTATTATACGATTCCGTTTGAAATCGTGTCTGTCATTTTGCTTGTCGCCTTAATTGGCGCGATCGTGTTGGCGAAAAAAGACGGCAAGGGGGCGGAAGACGAATGACATTATCGGCCTATTTAGCGTTGGCGCTGATCTTGTTTTGCATCGGGCTGTACGGGGCGCTCACGAAGAGGAATACGGTCATTGTGCTCATCTGCATTGAGCTGATGTTAAATGCGGTTAACATCAATTTCGTCGCGTTTGCCAAATACGGCGCCCATCCCAGCGTTCACGGGCATGTGTTCGCGCTGTTTGCGATCGCCGTGGCGGCGGCGGAAGCAGCCGTCGGCTTAGCTGCGCTCATCGCTTTTTACCGCAGCCGGAAGACGGTTCAAGTCGATGAAGCCAATTCGTTGAAACATTAGAGAAGGGGATGGGAACGATGATGAACCTAGCTTGGGTTGTGCCGCTGTTCCCGCTTGGTTCGTTCATTCTGTTGCTGCTGTTCGGACGGAGATGGAAACAGGCAAGCGCCTATGTCGGCATCGCCGCGGCGTTCTTGTCGCTGCTTTTGGCGCTCGCGGTGCTTGTGGACCGCCTCGGCGGGTCGACGTATGAGGCAAACTGGACATGGATGACGATAGGCGGCGTGACGTTGACGGTCGGGATTTCCGCCACCGCCCTAAACGCTTGGATGCTCGTCGTCGTCGCACTCGTCAGCTGGCTCGTCCATGTGTATTCGCAAGGGTACATGGCTGGCGATGAACGGTTTTCCACCTTTTACGCGTATTTGGGCCTGTTTACGTTTGCGATGCTCGGTCTTGTGCTGTCGCCGAATTTGCTGCAGGCGTACATCTTTTGGGAGCTCGTCGGGCTTGGATCGTTTTTGCTGATCGGTTTTTACTTCTATAAGGAAGAAGCAAAAGCGGCGGCGAAAAAAGCGTTCATCATGACGCGCATCGGCGACGTTGGCTTTTTCATCGGCATGATGTTGCTCTTTTGGCAAACGCACAGCTTTGATTACGACGACATTTTCCGCGCCGTCGGCGACGGGACGCTGTCGCCGGGGATGACGACGCTCGCGGCGATCTTGATTTTCATCGGCGCCATCGGCAAATCGGGGCAATTTCCGCTCCATACATGGCTTCCAGACGCGATGGAAGGCCCGACGCCGGTGTCGGCGCTCATCCACGCTGCGACGATGGTGGCGGCCGGTGTGTACCTTGTGGCGGCATTGTTTCCGCTGTATGAGGCAAGCCATGCAGCCATGATGACTGTGGCGACGATCGGCGGGGTGACGGCGATTTTCGCCGCGACGATCGGCTTGGTGCAGACGGACATTAAGCGCGTCCTCGCGTATTCGACGATCAGCCAGCTCGGTTATATGATGTTGGCGCTTGGCGCCGGCAGCTATGTCGCGGCCATCTTCCATTTGACGACGCATGCGTTCTTTAAAGCGCTCCTCTTTTTGGCCGCCGGGAGCGTCATTCATGCCGTCCGTACGCAAAACATCGAGGAAATGGGCGGGCTTTGGCGGCGGCTGCCATGGACCGCGCCGCTATTCCTCATTGGGGCGCTGTCGATCAGCGGGGTTCCGCTATTCGCCGGCTTTTTCAGCAAGGACGAAATTTTGGCCGCCGCCTGGACGAACGGGCCGCGCCTCCTCTTTTGGCTCGCGGTCGCTGCCGCGCTGTTGACGTCGTTTTATATGTTCCGGCTCTTTTTCCTCGTCTTTGCCGGCAAAGCGCGGCATCATGAGGATGCTCATGAAGCGCCAGCCTCGATGGTGGCGCCAATGCTTGTGCTCGGCGTGCTGTCGATTGCATCCGGATACATGCAAACGCCATGGTTTGGCTCGTTCCTTGGCGAATGGTTGACGGATGGAGCGTATCGTCATGAAGCGGCGCCGGGATGGATCGCTGTTTTGGCGACGATCGTGTCGTTTGCAGGGATTTTTCTCGCTTGGCTGATGTACGGGGCGCAGAAAATGCCGCGCGATTGGCTGTCCGCGCGTGTTCCGTATGTTGATGAGCTGCTGCGCCGTCATTACTACATCGATGACATTTACCGTTTGACGGTCGTGTCGCTTGTGTCATGGATCAGCCGCCTGTTGACGTATGTCGACCGCTTCCTTGTTGAAGGGCTCGCCCGGCTTGCCGCCGGCATTGTCGGCGCGGCCGCCTCGGCTGGGTCGCGCGGGCAAAACGGGCAGGCGCAGACGTATGGGGCGGTGACGGTGGCCGGATTGGCGATTTTGGTCGTCATTTTCGCCTTAACAGGGGGGTACTGGCTATGATGTTTTTATCGCTGCTCGTCTTTTCGCCGCTGTTAGGCATCGTGTTGCTGATGTTTGTCCGCAAAACGGATGAACGAATGATTCAATGGCTCGGAACGGCTGCCACCGTACCGCCGCTCATTTTGGCGTTGTTTGCTTTCATTCAGTCCGGGCGCGGGTTTCGCCTCGAGCGGCTCGACGAAGCGCGGGACTGGGTGCGGCTTGCTGACCTGCCATTTTTGACGGACGCGGCGTATGTGATCCGCTATGAGCTCGGCATCGATGGGCTGTCGCTTGTCTTTATCGTTCTGACCGCGGTGTTGGCGACGTTGGCCGCTTTGGCGTCGATGCTTGTCAAAACGGAGAAAAAAGGGTATTTTCTCTGGCTGCTGGCGCTTGAGATTGGCATGCTCGGCGTATTTTCCGCCGCCAATTTCGTTTGGTTTTTCCTCTTCTTAGAAGTGACGTTGGTCGCTATGTTTTTGCTTGTCGGCAAGTGGGGCGGGTTTGAGCGCGAGCGGGCGGCGTACAGCTACTTGTTGTACAACGGGCTCGGCTCGGCTTTGTTGCTTGTTGTGATCGCGGTGCTGCTTGCCCGAACTGGAACAGCGAACTTTGCCTTGCTTCATGAAATGTTACATAATCCAGCGGCGGAAGGGCAACTGATTGCGCCGTTGACGGAGGAAGGGCGTCGCTGGCTGCTCGGCGGGCTGTTGTTGGCATTTGCCGTCAAGCTGCCGGCTGTTCCGTTCCACTGCTGGCTCATCCGCGTCCACGTCGAAGCGCCGCCGCCGGTGGTGATGCTTCATGCCGGGGTGTTGCTGAAAATCGCAGCGTATGGGATGATTCGCTTCGGGGTCGGCTTGTTTCCGGATGAGTTCCGCTCGTTTGCCGGCGTTCTCGCTCTATTTGGCGTCATCAACGTGCTGTACGGCGCGCTGTTGGCGCTTCGCCAGCGCGAATTGAAGCGCGTGCTCGCCTACTCAAGCGTGTCGCATATGGGGGTCGTGCTCATCGGACTCGGTGCGTTGAATGAGGCCGGCATTCAAGGAGCGGTCTTTCAATCGGTGGCTCACGGACTCATCTCGGCCTTGTCGTTTTTGCTTGTCGGCGTGCTCGCTCATCGAATGGGAACAACGGACATCAACCGGCTTGGTGGACTGACGAAAGCGATGCCGCTCTTTTCCGGGTATTTGCTCACAGCGGCGCTCGCCTTGCTCGGTCTGCCGGGGCTGGCGGGATTTGTCGGTGAATTCACGTCGTTTCTCGGGCTGTTTCAAACGAAGCCGGCCCTTGCCGCCGTGGGTGCGCTTGGATTGATCTTCGCCGCTGTCTATTCGCTGAAAGCCGTCCTTGATATCACGTTCGGCCGCCCCCGCGACCGGCGGGAAGCGGTCATGGGCTGGCGTGAGCCGCAAGCATCTGCGGCAAGCCTAGGTGAACCGCAAGGGGGCGTCGTTGACTTGCAAGGAAAAGAAGCTGTGCCGGCGTTCATCCTCGTCGCGTTGATCGTGGCCGTCGGCGTCTATCCACAGCTATTGGCCGCGCCGCTTACGGCCGTCGTCAAGACGATGATGAACGGGCTAGGGGGTTGATCACATGAACGATGTATGGCAATCCGATTGGAGCATGATGGCGCCCGAATGGATCGTCCTCGCGGCCGCCATAGCGCTGTTGGTGATTGACTTGGCGCTGCCGAGTGATCGAAGCCGCCGGCCGCTTGCTTGGGGCGCCGCGGCGGCGGCGGCGCTCGCCATGATCGCGACAGCGGCGATGATCCCGGCCGGGTCGGCATCGATTTTGCATGATACGTTCCGGCTCGATGCGTTCGCCAAAGCGTTCAAGTTCATTTTGCTGGCTGGCGGAGCGCTCGCTCTGCTTTTAGTGGCCGAATGGGCGCCGAAAGAAGGCAGTCCGCACCGCGGCGAATTTGTCTATATGATGTTGTTTGCGCTGCTTGGGGCGATGATGATGGCGTCTAGCGGCGATTTGCTTACATTATTTGTCAGCCTTGAGCTGCTTTCGGTGTCGTCCTACATTTTGGCCGGTTTGCGCAAAACGGCGCCGGCATCGAACGAGGCGGCGCTCAAATACGTCATCAATGGCGGCATCGCCACCGCCATCATGCTGTTTGGCATGAGTTATGTGTTCGGCTTGACCGGAACGACGAATCTCGGCGGCATCGCGCGCCGCTTGCAGGAGACGAACGAGCCGTACATGCTTGCTTTGGCGTTTCTGCTTTTGCTCATCGGCGTTTCGTTTAAGCTGGCGACTGTTCCGTTTCATATGTGGGCGCCGGACGTGTACGAAGGAGCGCCCGTTCCAGCGACCGCGTTTTTTGCCGTCGTGTCGAAAACGGCCGGCTTTGCCCTTCTTCTCCGTTTGCTGGTGACGATCTTTGCCGCGGCGCCGTCTGAAGGGCGTGACCCATCATCGCTTCTTTTGTCGATGCAGCCGATCATCACCGTGTTAGCTGGATTGACGATGATCATCGGCAGCGTCGTGGCGCTTCGGCAGCGGAGTTTAAAGCGGCTGCTCGCCTACTCAGGCATCGCCCACGCCGGCTACTTGCTCGCGGGGTTTGCCGCGATGTCATGGGCGATGATCGATTCGCTCTGGATGTATTTGCTCGTCTATACGTTGATGAACATCGGGGCGTTTGCCATTATTGCCCATATTGTCAATGAAACCGGATCCGATGATTTGGATGGGCTCGCCGGCTTATATCGGCACCGCCCATTTCTGGCTGCGGCGTTCGGGCTGTTTTTGCTCTCGCTCGCCGGCATCCCAGGAACAGCTGGCTTTATCGCCAAGCTGCATATTTTCATCGGCCTTGTCGTCACAGAGCCGGGCCATTATGTGCTCGCCGCCGTGATGGCGATCACGACCGTCATCTCGTACGTGTATTATTTCAATTTGATCGTCCAGCTCTTTTTCCGCCCGACGTTCACCGCGCCGCTTGGCCGGCTGCCGGCCGGGCTGTCGACCGCCGTCGTTCTTTGCGCGCTTGGAACGTTGGCGATCGGCTGGGCGCCGGGGCTTGCTTACGATATGCTTGCCCAGTTTGGGCATTTTGGCGATTTTTTGCCGTAACGGTAGAATAAAGGGAGAGGGAGAATGCCTCTCCTCTTTTTTTGCGCCGCCGGCTTCGTTTGGAAAGGAGGGGATGCGCTGCGTGCTTTGCGCAGGAAAGCTCCATCGAGCAATGTTTGCTTTCCACCTAGCATGAAAGTTTCAAGGCCTGCGCATTTTCATAGAAAGAGGGGAATGCTCATCCCGCTGGCTTTGTTTCGGGACGAGGAGCACCTTGGATGTGCGGCCGGTGCTGTTTCGGGGGAGAAGAGCTTGTCATGCGACGCTTAATCTGTTTTCGAAACGCATGAAGTGCTTTGGCTGCACGCCGCGTTCCGAAAAAGAGGAAATGCTTCGTATGCGCCGTTTCACATATGCTTGAGAAAGAGGTGAAACTTGATGATGCTGGTCATCGGCCAACAAGCGTTGATTTCGATTATCGTTCATTTGGCGTTTCTAGCGGTGACGTGGTGGACGCTGCAGGCGGTGCGGCTCGAGGTGCTGCTTCGGCCGAACCGCGTCGTCCAAGGGCGGCTGCTGTACATTTTATTGACGATTGCCATCGGCTCGACGGTGGCGAACTTTTTCCTTGACTATTGGGCTTGGTCAACCGATTTGCCGTATTTGTTCCGCGAATAGGGAGGCCCGGGGCGCCGTGGTGCTTCGGCTCCCCCTCCAACTGTCCGCTTGCCCCGCCCTCTGTCCGGCCGATCCGTTCTTGCCGCCGCCTCTTTGCTCCCCGTCCCGTCCCCTTCTTCCATGGATTCTCGGCTGTTTGCCCTCCGCTTTGATGTTTATTTATGAAAGCGATTTCAAAAATCGCCGGTTGTCGATTTTTTTGACGTATGTTCCCTTGCCCGGTGGCAACAATAACAAGTAAGGAGAGGAAGGGAACGAAGATGAGAAAAAATCCAATCTGTTGGCTGATGGCGCTGGCCGCCGCGGTCTTGTTGTTGGCCGCAGGGCAATACCGGACGGAAGGCGCGCGGGGGAACGAATGGTCCGAACCGTTGGAAATGATGGCGCACACATTGGCGCAACACGGTGCCTCGCTCGGCCGCTGGGTCGTGTACACAAGAGAGTATGCCCACGATATTCAAAATGATGCGGACTTTTTCAAAAAAATGGCGGAGTTCAAACAAACATACCGCTCCTTCCGCTGGACGTTCCACCAAACTAGCCATTGGCAAAAAGTGATCGGCACGAATGAACATTCCTTTTTTCGTGAACAAATCCAGCTCGTGATGACCGTCACAAATGGAACGCCGCAAACGTATATCCTCTATGAAGCGACCGGCCCAACGTGGAGCCAAGCTGGGTGGAAAGAAGCAGCACAGCACATTCAAAAAACGACGAACGGACTATTTGTGAATCACTCTACATTTTTCGCTTGTATTGAAGGCGAGTTCAGTGGTAATATGGAAGGTGGTTTGTTCGATCAAGCTTCTCAATTGCTTCGCGATTTTCAAGCGACGCCTGTCGAGTGGCTGCGGGAAGAGTCACTCGTTTCCCTGTCTGCATATACTGGGCAGTGGAAGAACGTTCTCCCGGCCGCCAATCATCAGCCGATCAACCTGCAACTCGCCTTGAGAGAAAAATTGGGCGGCAAGACGCGCGTCGTTGCTGGAACCCCAATCATTACCATTGAATACTAATATAGAGAAATTGGACGCGGAGGGGAATACCTTGGAAAAGATCATCGTCCGTGGCGGAAACCGGTTGAGCGGCACCGTCAAAGTGGAAGGCGCAAAAAATGCCGTTTTGCCTGTCATCGCTGCCACTTTATTGGCTACGAAAGGAACAAGTACGATTCATGATGTGCCTGCTCTTTCCGATGTATATACAATCAGTGAAGTGCTCCGCTATTTAGGCGCCGATGTGCACATTGCCGACGAGACGGTCACCGTCGATGCCACCGGTCCGTTGACGGTGGAAGCGCCGTTTGAATATGTGCGAAAAATGCGCGCGTCGGTGCTTGTCATGGGGCCGCTGTTGGCGCGCAACGGCCGAGCCCGCGTGGCGCTGCCGGGCGGCTGTGCCATTGGCTCGCGCCCGATCGATCAACATTTAAAAGGATTTGAAGCGATGGGCGCGTCTGTGAAAGTCGGCAATGGCTTTATCGATGCGGAAGTGAACGGACGGCTCCGCGGCGCCAAAATTTATTTGGACTTTCCAAGCGTCGGGGCGACGGAAAACATTATGATGGCCGCCGTGCTCGCGGAAGGCACGACTGTGATCGAAAACTGTGCGAAAGAGCCGGAAATCGTCGATTTGGCGAACTTTTTGAACGCGATGGGCGCCAAAGTGCGCGGCGCCGGCACCGGAACGATTCGAATCGAGGGAGTTGACGAGCTCGTCGGCACAACGCATACGGTCATTCCGGACCGCATCGAAGCCGGCACGTTTATGGTGGCGGCGGCAATCACCGGCGGCAATGTCCTCGTGCAAGGAGCCGTTCCGGAACATTTAGGCTCGCTGATCGCTAAACTCGAAGAAATGGGCGTGACCGTCATTGAAGAGGAAAGCGGCTTGCGTGTCATCGGTCCGGAAAAGCTGAAAGCCGTCGACATTAAAACGATGCCATATCCGGGCTTTCCGACCGACATGCAGTCGCAAATGATGGCTCTCTTGTTGAAAGCGGAAGGCACGAGCATGATCACCGAGACGGTGTTTGAAAATCGCTTTATGCATGTGGAGGAATTCCGGCGCATGAACGCCGATATTAAAATTGAAGGGCGTTCCGTCATTATCAATGGCCCGTGCCAGCTGCAAGGCGCCGAAGTGGCGGCCACCGATTTGCGCGCAGCGGCGGCGTTGATTTTGGCTGGACTCGCGGCGGACGGCTACACGCGCGTGACCGAGCTTCGTCATCTCGACCGCGGGTATGTCCGCTTCCACGAAAAGTTGGCTGCGCTTGGGGCCGACATTGAACGCGTCCGCGAAGAAACAGAACAATTCGACCAAATTCAAACGATCCAATGGAACGGATAAAGAGCGAAAAACGACCGTGAACTGCCTTCGAGCAGGGAATGGTCGTTTTTTCTTGGAACACGGGCGACCGTCGAAGGACGGTAAAAAAACAACCGTTCGTTCCTAACGGTCTGTTTTGAAGCTCAGAGAAAGACCGTCTGTATGAAATTTCACCATAAGCTTGATCGCATCGCGCGAAGCAAGTCGCGACGGTGGTGAAACATGTGCTTTCGAGAACCCCCTTGTTCCATCGCCCCCTATTCAGTCACCGACTTTTTTCAACGGCTTCATGTTTAGCAGGATGGCGATTTAAGGGGAAATGCTGTTCTCCAACAGTGTTTCTCAAATGGAAAAACCTTGCAACACCATAGCGTCATTCCTTGCGATTTCTCACAAACTGGGCGAATCCGTTGTTTTTCACCAGCCTTTTAGGCGGAGTGCGAAACGCGCTCATGGAGGTTTTGGCTGGAAAGAAAACTGTCATATATACTTGTCCGAGCCCATAACTATAGTAACGAACCGAAGCCAACGCAGGCATTCATTCGCGATGTCCGCTTGTGCTTGGAAAATGCATATTGGGGGCTCGGCTATGGTGAAACGACTGAAACCGGTGATGGCGCTCGCTCTCTCGCTGTTTGTCGCCATCCTCGTCATTCCGACGGCGCTCGTTCTTCCATTTTATGACGGGAAGGTGGCCAAATTGGCCGAACAACTGCACAAGCAAGAACAAGTCCAACGGTCGCAGGCAGCCGAAGGACCGTCCATCGACGTGGCGGTCTATCGAAGCAAAGAACAACGCGTCGAACATATTCCCCTCGAGCAATACGTCATCGGCGTCGTTGCGGCGGAAATGCCGGCCGAATTTGAACTCGAGGCATTAAAGGCGCAAGCGTTGACGGCAAGAACGTACATCGTGAAGCAATTGCTCGCCAACCAGCCGTTTCGCCTGCCAAAAGGAGCGAATGTGACCGACACGGTGGCTCATCAAGTCTATTACAGCGATGACGAACTGCGAAAACTATGGGGCAGCGACTACGATTGGAAAATGAAAAAAGTGACAAAAGCGGTGATGGACACGCAAGGGCAAATTTTGACATACAACAATGAGCCGATCGAGGCGCTGTTTTTTTCGACAAGCAACGGCTATACGGAAAATTCGGAAGCCTATTGGCAAAGCGATTTTCCGTATTTAAAAAGCGTCGCCAGCCCATGGGACAAACAATCCCCAAAGTTTTACCAGCGAAAAACGATGCCAGTGGCGGAATTCGAGCGAAGACTGGGGGTCGAACTGCCCGCTGACGGCTCAGTCGGCGTCATTGTATCGCGCACTCCCGGCCGACGCGTCGGCGAAGTGAAGATTGGCGGCAAGACGTTTACGGGCCGCGATGTGCGCGAACGGCTCGGATTGCCGTCGAGTGATTTCACCTGGGTGCGCAACGGAGATGACATCATCATTACGACGAAAGGCTACGGCCATGGCGTCGGCATGAGCCAATACGGAGCCAACTTTATGGCCAAAGAAGGGAAAACGTACGCTGACATCGTCAAATATTATTACCGCGGCGTTCATATTTCGTCGGCGACGGCGTTTTTAAACAAATTGACCGCGAAAAATGGATGAACCGGGGTTCTGCCGCCCCGGTTTTCTGTCAAATGTTCGGGGCAAACGGCAGGGAGACGCCCCTCGCCATGCGCCCCTCATTTTTTTGCATAAAATCTAGTCGAATGTCAAAAAATAAGTGAAAAAATTATTTTCTATGTGTATATCTTTTCCTCTTTCTGTTCAAAATGGTTGCTGAGGTGATGAACATGAGAGAGGAACAAAAACAATCGTCGCTGAAGCGTCTGTTCCGCAAACGTTGGGTATTTCCGGCGATCTATTTATCGTCTGCCGCATTAATCGTCGCTGGTGCGCTTTGGTTCCAATTGGGCAAAGAGGAGAATACGGGCAGAGACAACGTGGCGAAAAACGGCACCGCCCAGCAAGAAAATCCGGCTGTTCCGGTCAATGAAACGGTCGAAACGATTGCGATGCCGGTGCTTGATCCAAATGTGGTGCAAGTGAAAACGCCATTCTACGATGACAAAGCATCGGAAGCAGAACAGGAAGCAGCCCTCGTCTTTTATGATCATACGTACCACCCGAACCAAGGCATCGATCTTGTGCGCCAAGACGGCAAAACGTTTGATGTCACCGCTTCCTTAAGCGGCACGGTGACGAAAGCGGAAAAAGACCCGATTTTGGGATATGTTGTCGAAATCAATCATGAACAAGGGGTCACGACCGTCTATCAATCGCTCGCTGATGTGAAAGTCGAAGCCGGCGACACGGTGAAACAAGGCGAAGTGATCGGCAAGGCAGGGCAAAGCGAATTCAACAAAGAAGCCGGCATCCACGTCCACTTTGAAATTCGCAAAGACGGCCGGGCGGTCAACCCGATCGACTATGTCGACAAACCGTTGACGGCTTTGACTGACAAAGCGGAAGACAAAACGGGAACCGATCGCGCCGCCACGAGCAAAGAAAAAGAATTGATGCCAAGTGACGAAACAGCGCCGACAGACGAAAACCCAGCGAATGAACAACCATCGGCTGACGACCATTCGACGACGCCAAGCGACAACAATCAAGACGAAAACAACGACGCTTCATCCTACAAAACGCCAGACGCCTCGATCGGCATGGCAAGAGCGTAATCGACAAGGCGTCGAGCAAGAGGAAACGAAAAACGCGACGAAAAGGCCTGTCCGTTTGCCAAGACAAGCGGGCGGGTCTTTTTTCATCGTCGTTTCACGAGACTTTTGCACCGCAGGGGCTGCGGACGGGGATTGAAAAAGCTTTTAACCTCATGCTAGAGCCGTTATAATGATAGAAAAATGGATGCTAGGCGGGTGACAAGGCGATGAAACTAGATGACATCGACCGCAAAATTCTTGAACTGTTGATTGAAGATGGCCGCATGTCGTACGTCGACATCGGCAAAAAGCTGAACCTTTCGCGCGTCGCCGTCCGCGAGCGGGTCAATCAGCTCGTCAAGCACGGTGTGATTGAAAAGTTCACCGTTGTCATCAATTCAGAGAAATTCGGCAAGCAAGTTTCAGCGTTTTTCGAGGTCGACTGTGAACCAGCGTATTTGGTCGAAGTAGCGCAAAAGCTGGCCGAAAACCCGAATGTAGCGAGCTGCTACCAAATGACAGGCCCGAGCACACTCCATATGCATGTCCTCGTTGAAGATTTTGCCGCCCTCGAAAAATTCATCAACAATGAACTGTATGCGTTAGAAGGCATCACGAGAGTGGAGAGTCATATTTTGCTGCGCCGCTTCAAGAGCCGGACGGGGTTGAAGTTGTAGCCGCCGCCTCTGGTAGGGCCGTGAAGCCCGGTAAAAAGCGTCCCGTAAAGGGGCGTTTTTTATTCATAATAAAAAATTGGCTCTTCACCACAAGTTGTACTTGAGATTTTAAGATAGGTATGCATAGGGAAAATAGAGGATACAAAAAATGCGAA